>DATEQV010000037.1:0-3553 GCA_035272265.1 Acidisphaera sp.
ATACATGACCAAGCATGGTCAGATCCGGGCGCGTCGTACAAGTCTCAAGACTTAGATTACATGGCTACATTTTAGACCGGCCTATCAGCGCTTCTCAAGCCCCTCCAATGGGTTGGTAGTAATGGAAAGAAGGAAACTCAGTCTAGTGTCCCACTCTGATTCCGAAGTTCGCCGAACTTCGGAATCGGGACACTAGGGCTCCCAGGCGGCGACGCGCGCGGCGAGGCGCTCGACCACGGGATCGGAGATGCCGTTCCGCCGTAGGCTTTCGCTGGTGCGGAGCAGGTAGTCGGCGCTGGTTCCCAGCGTGCCGCGCGCGGTTGCCAGCATCCGCACCGTGGTGTCCTCGTCGGGATGCGCGTAGTTCGGGTGCGCCGTGTTCATCGTGAACGCCAGCGCGTGCACCGTGGCGCCGCTCGCGTCGCGCGCCGGCAGCCAGCGCGGGATATAGGCCCCGGTCAGCATCTCGCGCCGCCACAGCAGCCCCAGCTCGCGGGCGACGATCCCCTCTTCGACGCGCAGCGCCATGCCGGTGCAGCCGCCGCCCTCGATCAGGCCGAGCAGCAGGCCGGGATTCTCGGTCGTCCCGCGGCCGGCATGCGAGACGAGGCAGAAGGCGCGCTCCCAATCGGCCAGGCTCACCAGCCGCCGCTCGGCCACCTCGATCATCGGGTTCCAGATCAGGCTGCCGTAGCAGAACACCCAGGCCCCGTCGCCGACCTCCGGCCGCGCCGCCAGCGTCGCGTCGAGCGATGCCTGCCGCGCCGCCTGAGGCAGCAGCATGTGGTCGTAGCCGGCCTCGCGCAGGGCGTCGTCCAGGCCGCCGCTTTCCAGGAACGCCCGATCCAGCCGGAAGGACTCCTCGGTCACGGCACGGCGGTCCAGCGTCCGCGCAAGTCGGCCGCATGGGCGATGCCGCCCGCCGCTAGCGCCAACGCGATCCAAGGCCAATCGCCGCCGGTCAACGCCACGCGCAGCGCCAGCAACAGGAACACGCCGGCCGCCAGCGTCCGCAGATACGGCGCCACGGGCCGCCCCCGCCGCCGCCAGATCCACGCCACCGCCGCCGCCTCGGCCGCCATGAGCAGCAGCAGCGCGTCGACGACATGGCCGGAGGCGAAGAACGCGCTCAAGGGCCAACGCACTCAGGGGCCGGGGTGCGTGTGCACGAAGGTCTCCGTCGCCCGCGCGACGATGATGCCGAGCTTGCGCACGACGAACCGGTTCACCAGCGTGTTGCCGTCATCGGACAGATACATCCAGTGCTCGAAGGCGACCGTGTGCAGCCAGCCGCCGGGCGGAAGGCGGATCGTATACGACCAGTGGAACGCGCGCCCATAGGCCTCGCCCACCGCCACTCCCTCCACCGGCTCCGCCGTGGCCTCGTAGCGATGCGCGTCGACCCGGTGCATGTGCCAGGTCCGCTGGTACACGCTGGCGTCGGCCCCATCACCATGCAGACGCACGGTCTGCGCCAGCGTCAGCGACCCGTCGGGCTCGATCTTCCCGTCGGAGTCGGTCTCGAAGTGGCTGGTCGGCGCGCCGGACCCGTCCTCGAACACGCCGAACGAGACCGTGCGCCCGGCAAACCACTGGATCGGGTCCAGCACAGGCGTGGTGCCCTCGAACGCCGGGGGGCGCAGCGGCGTGCTGCAGCCCACCAGCAAGACAGCGATCAAAACCAGGGTTCGCCGCATCCGCCCACCTCCTCGCCGCCCGTGCCTGCATCCGGTAGCTTTGCCGCATGAGCACCATCGACACCGACGTGGCCATCGTCGGCGCGGGCCCCGTGGGCCTGTTCGCCGTCTTCGAATGCGGGATGCTCAAGATCCGTTGCGTGCTGATCGACGCTTTGGATGCGGTCGGCGGCCAGTGCGCCGCGCTCTACCCGGAAAAACCGATCTACGACATCCCGGCCCACCCGGCGATCGACGCCGCGGAACTCGTCGCCAAGCTGGAGGCGCAGATCGCGCCGTTCCACGCGCCGCGCCTGCTCGGCCGCCGCGTCACGCAGCTTTCGGGCGCGGCGGGGAACTTCACGGTCGGCACCGACGCGGGCGACAGCATTCACGCGAAGGCCGTCATCGTCGCCGCCGGCGCCGGGGCGTTCGGACCCAACCGGCCGCCGCTCGACGGGCTGCCCGCCTACGAGGCGACCGGCAGCGTGCGCTACTACGTCCGCTCGAAAGACGAGCTGCGCGGCAAGCGCGTGGTCATCGCGGGCGGCGGGGATTCGGCGGTGGACTGGGCGCTCGCGTTGCGCGGGCTTGCGGAGGTCGCGGTGGTGCACCGGCGGCCGAAGTTCCGTGCGGCCCCCGACAGCGCCGCCCAGCTCGAAGCCGCGGCGGCTTCCGGCGTCATCCGCATGGTCGTGCCGTATCAGCTGCACGCGCTGCACGGGGATTCGGGGCAGCTGCGCACGGTCGAGGTCGCCAGCCTGGACGGGGAACATCTGCACCTGCAGGCCGACGTGCTGCTCGCATTCTTCGGCTTGTCGATGGACCTCGGACCGATCGCCGCCTGGGGCCTCGCGCTGGACCGCAACCACGTGCGCGTCGATCCCGCCACCTGTGCCACCAGCACGCCGGGCGTCTTCGCCATCGGCGACGTCGCCACCTATCCGGGCAAGTACAAGCTCATCCTGCAGGGCTTCAGCGAGGCCGCCGTCGCCGCCCACGCGATCCACCCGATCGTGCATCCCAACGAGGCGCTGCACTTCGAGTATTCGACCACGAAAGGCGTGCCGGCCGCCTGACTGGCTTGGTTCAGCGCATGATTCACGGCTCCAGCGAGTCCGCCTTTGCCGATCATGCGCTCGTCAGGATGGCGGCGGCAGCGGCTGCGCGTTGACCGGCGCGGGCACCGCACTGGGTGCTGCCACCAGCCAGTCCTTCAGGTTGCGGCGGACCTGGAATTCCAGCTCGACATTGAGCGCATCGAGCAGCTGCTTCTCCAGGTCGTACAGCGTGCCGCGCTCGCCGCCGCTGTCGTCCTCGATGCGGCGGAAGACGCGCGCCTCGGCATACCCCGCCCGCTGGCTCGACCCCGCGGGATAGACGTCGACCTCCACGCCGAGCGTGCCTTCGTAGCCGCCCGCGCGCTCATACAGCGACGCCTCGGTGATCACGTACTCGGCCCGGCCGGACGTCCCATAGGCCTTCAGACGGTCGGCGCCCACCTGCTGCAACGTGGCGATCAGGTCGATCGGGGCGAGCTGGGTCACCTCGCCCGCTCCGCCGCCGGCATAGACGCGCATCATCGTGTCGATCGTGGCCACGTTCAGCCCGATCGGGTTGAGGTAGTCGTAGTGCAGCGGCGGAAAGCTGGTTCTCGCCGGCCCCGCTTCGGCGCAGGCCGCCACGGCGAGCGGCAGCAACAGCAGCGAGCGGCGGGGGAGCGTCATGCCGGGCACCTAAGCCGAGACGCCCCGCGTGAGCAATCTGGCGTCAGTGCTCTACCCGGCCGCGTATGTCGGCGCGCGCAAACCGGAAGTCGAAATTGCAGAACTCGCAGGTCATGACGATGTCGCCGTCGGTGTTCATGTGATCGAGGT
>DATEQV010000038.1:0-3014 GCA_035272265.1 Acidisphaera sp.
GCGTTCGTCTACTCGGATCGGGAAACCGGTCGGGTCGTCACCATCCTTGGGTATCCGACCGATAAAATTGCTGGCACTGCTTAGCTGCAAATTTCAAATATGTTTGGCTAGAATTTCGCCGCGGCGAGCAGGTTGCCCGAGATGTGAAGCTGGTTGGCGATGTCGAACCAATGCCGCCACGACCCCGGGTCTTCGTGGTTGCGCAGGATGGCGAGCGCCGCCGGGCATTCGCCGATCAGGCTCTCCAGCAGCGGCAGGTCGGCCCGCAGCTCGGCCGGCCAGACCGGACCCGACGTCTCCACCGGACCGTCGCCCGTGGGTTGCGGCTCGTCCGCGGCCGGCGAAGGCGGTGACACCTCGGACGCAGGAGGGGGCACGAGCGCTTCGGCCGCCGCTTCTGCGGCCTCTCCGTTCGGCTGCTGCGACGGCGCGTCGAGCGCCGGCGCGGTTGGCGCGGCCGCGCCATCCAGGACGGTCAGCGTCGACGACAAGGGCTGGCTGGCGAGCCCACCGACATAATCGCTGAGATACGGCCAGAAGACGGACTGCACGTTGCCGGGAGTGTCTGAGGGGTTGTCGGTCATCGAACCTTCGCGGTGCGGGCGTGGTCGAACACGTGCGGGAGCGGGGCTGCAAGGTCAGCCGTCGGGCGTGAATATCACGTTGAAATCTCGTTGTGAAAGCAGCCGCGCCCGGGGGGGCGGATCGCCGAAGGACAGCGTGCGGAAGTACAGCCGGTTCAGCGCCCGCGTCAGCGCGCCCGCGCCTGTCTTCAGGTCGGCGCGCAGGCTCGGGAAATACAGCGCGTTGTAGGTGATCGCGTGCATCCAGGCCGCGGCCAGCGGCGCCTGCGGCTCCGTCCACAATACGTCGCCATGCACCATGTTCTGGTCGGTGACGAACACGGTCGTCGCGCGCGCGGCCATGACGTGAAGCAGGCGGTCGCGGTCGTACACGCGCAGCTGCACGTCGGCGAAGTACCCGCCGAATGCATACAGCAGGTGCGCGGCGCAGAAGTCGCAGCGCTCGTCCTGCCGCTCGAGACTGTCGAACAGGTTGGCGGTATCCTTGCCGTAGTAGGCATGGATGAAGGCGCGCGCCCGTTCGCGCGAATAGACGTCCACGTCGCCGAGCCCGAGCATCGCGTTGCGGGCGAGGTTGTCGGTGATCGGACCGTCAACGCGGTCGAGGTAGTGGAACAGGCGCCAGGGCGGATGGCCGGCGATCGCCGGCTTTGTGCGTCCTTCGGGCCAGGCCGGATGCAGGTCCGCCTCGTCGGCGCGGAAGGCGGCGCGCGCCACTTCGAGGAAAAAGCGGTCGGGATCGGTGCCGGTGTGCATCGCCTCGAACGCGTTGCCGAACGCCTGCAGCACATCGAGCGGATCGGCGCCGGACGCCTGCAGACCCGCGGCAGCGACAAAGTCGTGGTGGCTGGCGCCGATGTATTTGAGCCGCGCGAGGTCCGCCTCGGACGGTTGTTCGCCCGCCTTGATGCCGCAGAGCAGCGAGGCGGCGAGCGGCTCCGCGGGGTACGGATGCCCTCCGGCCGCCTCCCGGTAGAACCACGCGGCCTCGCCGGGGTGGCCGGAGCCGTTCAGGTGGTTGGCGACGTCGAACGCCTGGATCCAGGACCCCGGATGCGGGTGCGTTCGGTACAGGGCCAGGGCGTCCGGATGCGGATCGAGACGATCCTCGATGTCCGGTTTCAGGTTCCGGTGCCTTTCTGCTGCAAGCTGCTTGCCGCTGTCGCGCTCGGTACCATCACCGTCCCAAATCGGCCACTGCGATCAGGCAAGCGTGAGCACGTGCACGGCCCGCGTTCAGCGCCGACTCCGGAATCGTCGTCGACCGGGGGGCGCCGGCGGTAACGCGGAATTCTGCACGATGCCGACGCACGAGGCCGTATCATAGGTTGGTCCACTCAAGTCAATCGCTCCCGCACAAGGACGCAAGCATGGTCGGCGTACTCAGATGCCACCGTTCGTTTTTGCTGGCGCTGCTGATGATCGCCGTGATGGGCGGTGCCGCGCCGTGCGCCGCTGCCGAGCTGCCACAGTGCCTCGGCATCGCCCAGCCCCCGGCCCAGCCAGGCAGCGGTACGCTCGACCTCGCGGCGAGCTGCACGCGACGCAGACCAAGGGGTTCGACGTCAAACACACGTTCGCATTCCGCCTTCCGGCGGACCTTCCGGCGGCCGCGCGTATGACCCGCCTGACCGGTTCGGTCAGCGTTACGACCGCGCCGGGATGGCGGCCCGAGTCCAACCGCCAATTTTCCGAAATGCTCATGGGCGTATCGTACGCAACGACCCCGGCTTGCCCGGGCTGGGCCGAAGCCGTGGACGGGTACTCCGCGTTGTTTGCCCGGTTCCCCGCCACCGGCTTGGGCGACTTCATCATGAAGCAGGTCGCCCCGGGCGAGGCCATCCTTCCCGTGAACGTCTCGCTGCCCGCTCCCCTGCTAATCGCCGGAACCTGCGTCATGGTGACCTTCGACGGAACCGACTTCGACGGCCTGCCCTACACGATGTCGAGCCGTCTGGTGCTGCACTACGACACCCAGGCGCCGTCGCCGCATCCGCCCTACCTCAGCGGATTGGGCGCCGAGTTCCTGCTCGGACCCGGACTGACCCACCTCAACACCGGTCGGCCGCTGAACGCCTACTACGTTCTGCCGGTCACCAAGCCGGGGCGCGTGCTTGCGGTCTACGGCGATTACTCGGCGGCAGCGCTGAGCGGTCCGTCGCAGATCGCCGGCGACTGGGGCGTGCGGGAGATCACCGCGGTCTACCGGCATGGCAGTTGCGCCACCGCCTTTCCGCCCGAGCACCGGACGACCTATCCGAACAACCTGGACGGGGCGTTCACCTGGAACGACCCCACAGACTCCGCGCTCTCGCCCTCCGCGTTGCACCTTGCGGACGCCACCCTTCGCGGCAACGGCGTGCAGGCGATCAACCGCGCAGTCGTTCCGGCGGCGAGGTTTCCCGTGACCGTGACCCCGGGAGACTGCCT
>DATEQV010000039.1:0-3315 GCA_035272265.1 Acidisphaera sp.
GCGGCGCATGGCGACTAAGACCATCACGGTCGACATCCTCGCCCGTGTCGAGGGCGAAGGCGCGCTCGACCTGTCGATCAGCGACGGCCGCGTCACCTCGGCGCAGCTGCGGATCTACGAGCCGCCGCGCTTCTTCGAGGCGTTCCTGCGCGGCCGGTCCTACGCCGAGCTGCCGGACATCGTCGCCCGCATCTGCGGCATCTGCCCGATCGCCTACCAGATGGGCGCCGCGCACGCGATCGAGGATGCGTTCGGCGTGACCGTCGGCGGCGAGCTGCGCGCGCTGCGGCGGCTGATCTACTGCGGCGAATGGATCGAGAGCCATGCGCTGCACGTGCTGATGCTGCACGCGCCGGACTTCCTCGGCTATCCGGACGGCATCCGCATGGCGCAGGATCACGGCGAGCGCGTGCGCGCCGGCCTGACGCTGAAGAAGGCCGGCAACGAGCTGATGCGCGTCCTCGGCGGGCGCGAAATCCATCCGGTCAGCGTCCGCGCCGGGGGCTTCCACCGCGTGCCCGCGCTGGGCGAGCTGGCCGAGGTCGCCGAAAACCTCAAGCGCGCGCGACATCGCGGTGGGCCTGGTGGAATGGGTCGCGACGTTCCCCTTCCCCGATCTGGAGCGCGACTACGAGTTCGTCGCGCTGCGGCATCCCGACGAGTATCCGCTCAACGAGGGGCGGCTCGCCTCCAGCCGCGGCATCGACGTCGACATCGCCGAGTACGACGCCGAGTTCGAGGAGCGCCACGTCGCGCACTCGACCGCGCTGCATTCCGTCATCAAGCGGCGCGGCGCCTACATGGTCGGGCCGCTGGCGCGCTATGCGCTGAACTTCGACCGCCTGCCCGGCTCCGTGCAGGCGCTCGCGCAGGCGGCGGGACTCGGGCCGGTGTGCCGCAACCCGTTCAAGAGCATCGTCGTGCGCGGGCTCGAACTCGTCTACGCGTGCGAGGAGGCGCTGCGCATCATCGACGCCTACGACCCGCCGGAGGCGCCGTTCGTCGATGTCCGCCCGCGCGCGGGCGTGGGCTTCGGCTGCACCGAGGCGCCGCGCGGCATCTGCTGGCACCGCTACGAGTTCGAGGACGACGGGTCGATCCGCACCGCGCGCATCGTGCCGCCGACGTCGCAGAACCAGCCGAGCATCGAGGAAGACATCGCCGCGGCCGCGACCACCGTCGCCGACCAGCCGGACGACGTCATCCGCCACCTGTGCGAGCAGACGATCCGCAACTACGACCCGTGCATCTCCTGCTCGACCCACTTCCTGAAGCTGACCGTGCACCGGACTTGAGCCGGGTCGTCGTCATCGGCCTCGGCAACCCCGATCGCGGCGACGACGGCGTCGGTCCGGCAGTGGCGCGCAGCCTCGCGGCCCGGCTGCCGCCCGCGATCCGCGTCGTCGTGCGCCGCGGCGACATGCTGTCGCTGCTGACCGACTGGGCGGACGCGGATACCGTGATCTGCATCGACGCCGCCGCGCCCGCCGGCTCGCCCGGCCGCCGTCACCGCCTCGACCTGTCCACGGACGTGCTGGCGCCGGAGCCGGCGCCCGCGTCCAGCCACGGGTTCGGGCTGGCCGAGGCGATCGCGCTGGCGCGGACGCTCGGCGTGGCACCGAGCCGCATCGTCGTCCACGCCATCGAGGGAGTGTGCTTCGAGCCGGGCGCGCCGATGACCCCGGCCGTGCTGGCGGCCGCCGTCGCAGCCGCCGACCTCATCGCGGCGGAGTTGGCGTAGCCAGGGTGGCGCGGGTCAGAACGCGCCCCTCAGAATGCGCCCCTCAGAATGCGCCCCATTGGGGCGCCGTCCAGCCGAGCACGGCCAGCACGGTCCCGATCGCGCCCATCAGCAGCGCAAAGCGGAACAGCGGCTTGGCGACGGTGATCGCCGAGGCGGTCGCCAGGACGATCCCCAGTTCGAACGCGGCGGCGGCGTTGTCGAAGCTGTGCGCCCGTTCCAGCGACTCGTCGCGCTCCTCCTCGAAGCCGCGCGCGCGCGCGAAGATCACGTCCTTGCCGTCCTTCGGATCCTTGGCGAAGTGCTCGGCATCGTCGTTGAACCGCTTGATGACCTCGGCTCGCCGCTGCACGAGCGCTGGGTCGGACGGCGCCTCCAGCGCGGTCAGCATCGCCGCCATATCGAGCGAGACCAGCTGGCGGATCGATTTCGCCTGGTACTGGGTCCAGGCGTCGGCCGCGAGGATGCTTCTTGTCTGCACCTTGATGTCGGCATGCTTCGCCTGCTGCTCGCTGACGGCGAGCAGCGCCGCCAGCACGGCAACGACGATGGCGGCGTTCTTGGCGCCGTGCTCGAACGCGTGATGGGCGTGTTCCTGGTGTTCCAGAACCTTCGTCGCCGTCATCCGACCCCCCGCTGTTGTCCCGGCCCTCGCGGCGCACGCCCCGACCGCCGAGTTAGCTGCTCCGCATGCACTCGCCAATACGGCCCGAGATGGGCCGGCCCCTCGGAAGGCAAACTGTCATGCATGGGGCCGCACGCATACCGGGCGGTTCGGCCGCGGTAGCGGCGCATGCCCTTGGCGACGGCCCCGCGATTCCGCATGGCCCGCGCGCTCGCGACAGACGAGCCTGCCGCCTGCGTCGCCGTCGCAAAAGCTGTTCTGGACTTATTGTTCTAGATCGGTTCTGATCTCCGCCGTCGCAAGACAAGGCGGGGAGGCCTGAAGGTAGGCATGCGGTCCAATAGCCGGGCCCGTGGTTTGGGCCGTGGCAGCGATGCGCAGGACGTGATGGCATGCGGCCGGTTCGCGATCGCGGACCGCACCGGGACGGACGTTTGCCGGGCGCGCCGGGACCGCTGACATGGCTCCGCTCGATCTGACCGGCGGCCTGCCGGACCTGGGCGCCGATGCGCCCGCGGGCCCCAACCTCGAGCTCGATGCCGAATTCGGCGAACTCGAGCGCGCCGCCCAGGGCACGCCCGAAAAGCAGTACGGCGACACGATCATTCCGGCCGTGGAGCCGGAATGGAAGGAGGTCGCGGCCCGCGCCGAGTCCCTGCTCGAGCGGACGCGCGATCTGCGCGTGCTCGCCCATCTGGCCGTCGCGCGGCTGCACCTGTCCGGCCTGCCCGCGTTCGCCGCGGTGCTGACGATGATCCGCCAGCAGCTGGAGACGCGCTGGGAACACGTGCATCCGCAACTCGATCCCGAGGACGACAACGACCCGACGCTGCGCGCCAACGCCCTGCTGCGCCTCGGCGAGCCGCTGCTCGTGCTGCGGGTGCTGCGGAGCTTCCCGCTGGCGGTGTCGCAGCGCGACGGTCCGGTGTCGTGGCGCATTCTCTCGGTG
>DATEQV010000040.1:0-7007 GCA_035272265.1 Acidisphaera sp.
CGCGATGTCGGGATCGTCGTGGCTGACGATCGGCAGCCCGCGCGCACGGCACGCTGCGGCGATGGCGGCAATGCCTTCGGCGGCTTGCGGCGCCTGTTCGGCTGCCGCGTACGCCGCCGCGGTGAACGTTTCCGCATCGACACACGATCGCTCGATGTATTTCGCGGCCTTGGCGGGGTTGCGCAGGCTGCGCAGGATCGCCGGCGTGTGGTCGTTCAGGCCGACCATGTGCACGCGCCCCGCGTCGATGTCGCCGAGCGCCATCTGCAGTGCCGCGAGGTTGCATGCCTCCCAGCGCAGATGCACGCGCATGTCGCAGGTCCATCGCTGCGCAGCCAGCGCGTCGAGCATCGCCCGCCATGTCTTGGCGCTGCGCAACCCCGGCTCCCACGACAGCGTGATGCCCAGGTAGCCGGTGGTGATGCCGTTGGCCAGCATCTGACGCTCGGTCTCCTGCAACGCGAGCAGGGGCGAGAACGAGACGCCCGGACGCGGCTGCACCTGCCGCTCGTGCGCGTCGCCGTGGATGTCGATGATCCCGGGCAGCACCAGCAGCCCGCGCGCATCGAAGCGGCGCGCCGCGCCATCCCGCCCGTCGGCGATCACGCCATCGGCCAGCAGCAGATCGCGCAACTGCGTCGTGCCGTCGGCGAGCACGGCGCCGCCGGTCAGCAGCAACGCAGTCACGGCTCGAACACGATCTGCACGCGCGGCGTCGGGTAGCAGGCCACGCCGAATTCCACGACCGCCCCGCCGCGATCGACGTTGACGTTCTCGGTCACCAGCACCGGCCGCGTGCGCGGCACCTGCAGCAGTTCCGCCTCCATCGCCGTCGGCATGCGCGCGGTGACGCGGGTGATCTGCCGCCGGTAGTCGTCCACGCCGACGTCCGCCAGCGCCGCCGTGATCGTCGGCTGCCGGCGCAGCGCCTCGGCGATGCCGCGCAGGCGCACGAGCGGGAAGTGATGCCGGCCGAGCGTCACCGGCCGCCCGTCCGCCAGCCCCAGCCGCTCGAACAGCACGACGCGGGAGGTGCTGCGCAGCCCGAGTGCTGCGGCGACCTGCTTGTCGGCCGGCACCTCGGCGATGCGCAGCACGCGGCCCGACGGTTCCTTGTTGTGCCGGCGCACCTGCTCGGAGAACCGCGTGCGCGCGCCCACCGTGTAATCGAGCACGTCCTCGGCAACGAATGCGCCGCGCCCCTGCTCGACGCGGATCAGGCCGTTGCGCGACAGCTCCTCCATCGCACGGCGCACGGTGTGGCGGTTGACGCCGAAACGCGTCGAGTACTGAGCCTCGGTCGGCAGCCGGTCGCCCGGCTTGACGCTGCCGTCGCCGATCTCCTGCTCGATCGCGGCAAGGATCTGCCGCCACAGAGTGACACCGGCCTGTCGCGCGAGCGAATCGGACATCACAGGTTCGTAGAGCACCACCAGGACCACAGAATTGTCACTTGACCGCGTAGCCGACGCAACCCTAGCTGTCTAGACATCTAGGGATGACTTTTCCATTGATGCCGCCGACACACACTCAGCAGGACCATGACGTGATCGCCCGTCAGGCGTGGATGCGCGTGCTCGCCCGCGCCGGCGCCGACGACATTCGCACGTGCCTGCGCGACGCCGGCATCGAGCCGCAATGGACGCGGGTGCGCGGGCCCGAAAGCGGGCTGGCGATGGTGCGCGGGCGCGTGGGCGGTAGCGGCGCACCGTTCAATCTCGGCGAAATGAGCGTCACGCGCTGCACCGTTTGTCTGGCGAACGGCACGGTGGGACACGCCTATGTCGTCGGCCGCGACCAGGCGCAGGCCGAACTCGCCGCGGTCGCCGACGCGCTGCTGCTGGCCCCGGACACCCATGAATCGATGCAGCGCGCCGTGATCGCACCGCTCGCCGCACCGCAGGCGCGCGCACGCGAGACGATCGCGCGCAAGGCCGCTGCGACCCGCGTCGACTTTTTCGCGCTCAGCACCATGCGGACGACGTCATGACCACGGCCGATCCGGTGCTCGACGCGCAGGCGACGTTCCGTGCGGTGCTCGGCGCGATGGCGCGCCCCGGCCGCATCCACGCGCTGCCGCCCCCGCCCGCGCCCGCGCCGGACCTGATGCCGGCGACCGCTTCGTTGCTCGCCGCGCTCGCGGACGCCGACACGCCGGTGTGGCTCGATCTCGACCTGCACCGCGCCGCCGAGTGGATCGCTTTCCATTGCGGCGCGCCGGCGGCACCGATCGACACCGCGGCGTTCGTCGTCTCCGGCACGCTTCCCGACCTGCGCACACCCCGCGCAGGCACGGACGAGCAGCCCGAACTCGGCGCTACCGTCATCGTGCAGGTCGCCGGCCTCGGTACCGGCCAGCGTTACCGCCTGTCGGGTCCCGGCGTGGACGGCGTCGCGACGCTCGCCATCGACGGCGTGCGCGGCCTCGCCACCGCTTGGGCGGCAAATCGCGCGCGTTTCCCGCTCGGCGTCGACCTCGTCTTCTGCGCCGGCCTTCGCGTGGCCGCCCTGCCCCGCAGCGTCACCGTCGAGGACGCCTGACATGGCCTATGTCGCGGTCAAGGGCGGCGAGCGCGCGATCGACGCGGCGCATGCGTGGCTCGCCGAGCAACGCCGCGGCGACACGTCGCTGCCCACGCTATCGCCCGCGCAGATCGCCGAACAGCTCGGCCGCGCCGTCGATCGCGTCATGGCGGAGGGGTCGCTATACGACCGCGAGCTTGCCGCACGCGCGATCGCGCAGGCGCAAGGCGACCTGATCGAGGCGGCGTTCCTGCTGCGCGCCTACCGCACGACGCTGCCGCGCTTCGCCGCCAGCCGCCCGGTCGACACCGGCGCGATGCTGCTACGCCGGCGCATCTCGGCGATCTACAAGGACCTGCCCGGCGGCCAGCTGCTCGGCCCGACCTACGACTACACGCACCGCCTGCTGGATTTCGACGACGCCGACCCGCCGCCCGCGCCGCAAGCCGACACCGATCCGGCACGCACGCCTCGCGTCCCCGACATTCTCGGCGACGAAGGCCTGCTGCAGGCCGAACCGCCGTCCGACGCCGAGCCGTTCGACGTCACCCGCGAACCGCTCGCCTTCCCGGCCGGGCGCGACGCGCGCCTGCAGGCGCTCGCGCGCGGCGACGAGGGCTTTCTGCTGTCGCTCGGCTATGCGACGCAGCGCGGCTACGGCAGCACCCATCCGTTCGCCGGCGAAATCCGTTTCGGCGACGTCTGCGTCGAGATCGAGCCGCCGGAGCTCGGTTTCGCCATCGACATCGGCGACCTCACGCTCACCGAATGCCAGATGGTCAACCAGTTCGCCGGATCGAAGACCGAACCGGCGCAGTTCACCCGCGGCTACGGCCTCGTGTTCGGACAATGCGAACGCAAGGCGATGGCGATGGCGCTGGTGGACCGCGCCATGCGCTCCGCCGAACTCGGCGAGGACGTCACCGCGCCGCCGCAGCAAATGGAGTTCGTGCTGTCGCATTGCGACAACGTCGAGGCGATCGGCTTCGTCGAGCACCTCAAGCTGCCGCACTACGTCGATTTCCAGAGCGAGCTGGAAACCATCCGCGGCATCCGCGCCCAGGCGGAACCAGCCGACGTGAACGACGAATGAACACCGGCTACAACTTCGCCTATCTGGACGAGCAGACCAAGCGGATGATCCGCCGCGCGCTGCTGAAGGCGGTGGCGATCCCCGGCCATCAGGTGCCGTTCGCCTCGCGCGAGATGCCGCTGCCGTTCGGCTGGGGCACGGGCGGCATACAGGTCACCGCCTCGGTGATCGGCCCGGACGACGTGCTGAAGGTGATCGACCAGGGTGCCGACGACACCACCAACGCGGTGTCCATCCGCCGCTTCTTCGCCCGCACCGCCGGCGTGCGCACGACGACGCGCACGCAGGACGCGACGCTGATCCAGACTCGCCACCGCACGCCCGAGCGTCCGCTGCGCGCCGACCAGATCCTGATCTACCAGGTGCCGCAGCCCGAACCGCTGTATCGCCTGGAGCCGAGCCGCGCGGAGACGCGCAAGATGCAGGCGCTCGCCGAATACGGGCTGATGCACGTCAAGCTGTACGAGGACATCGCCCGGCTCGGCCAGGTCTCGATCAGCTACGACTATCCGGTGCTGGTGAACCATCGCTACCTGATGGCGCCCTCGCCGATCCCCGCCTTCGACGTGCCGAAGCTGCACCGCAGCTCGGCGCTGCAGCTGTTCGGGGCAGGCCGCGAGAAGCGCATCTACGCCATCCCGCCGCACACCGACGTCGAGCCGCTGGCCTTCGACGACCACCCGTTCCGCCCGATCCGCGCGCCGCGCAGCTGCGCGCTGTGCCGCTCGTCCGACACGTATCTCGACGAGGTGGTCACCGACGACCGCGGCGGCCGCATGTTCGTCTGCTCCGACACCGACTGGTGCGAGCAGCACCGATGAACCTGCTCGCGGCCCGCGACCTCGGCCACCGCTACGGCGCGATCACCGCGCTGGACGGCGTGTCGCTCGACCTCTGGCCCGGCGAGGTGCTGGCCATCGTCGGCGAGTCCGGCTCCGGCAAGACCACGCTGCTGGACGTGCTGTCCGGCCGCATCACGCCGGAATCCGGCACCGTCTGGTACCGCGACCCGGCCGGCACGCTGCACGACGTGCACGCCATGCCCGCGCCCGCCTTGCGCGCGCTGCACCGCTCCGACTGGGGCTTCGTGCGCCAGGACGCCCGCAGCAACCTGCGGATGACCGTCAGCGCCGGTGGTAATGTCGGCGAACGCCTGATGGCGCAGGGCGCGCGCCACTACGGCCGCATCCGCGCCGAAGCCGAGCGCTGGCTGGTGCAGACCGAGATCGACGCGGACCGCATCGACGACCTGCCGACGACGTTCTCCGGCGGGATGCTGCAACGCCTGCAAATCGCGCGCACGCTGGTGACCAACCCGCGCCTTGTGTTCATGGACGAGCCGACGGGCGGACTGGACGTGTCCGTGCAGGCGCGGCTGCTCGACCTGATCCGTACGCTGGTCTCGCAGCTTCGCATCGCGGTGGTGCTGGTGACGCACGACATCGCGGTCGCGCGCCTGCTCGCGCATCGCCTGATCGTCATGCAGCGCGGCCGCGTGGTCGAGACGGGGCTGACCGACCAGGTGCTGGACGATCCGCAGCACCCCTATACGCAGCTGCTCGTCAGCTCGGTGCTGCAGCCGTGATGCTGCGCGCGACCGGCCTGAGCAAAGGCTTCACGCTGCACCTGCAGGGCGGGCTGCGCATCCCGGTGCTGGCTGGCATCGATCTCGCCGTGCGCGCGGGCGAGTGCGTCGCCCTCGGCGGCCCGTCGGGCGCGGGCAAGACGACGCTGCTGCGCTGCCTGTACGGCAACTACCGTGCCGACGGCGGCACCATCGAGGTGATGCATCGCGGCGCCTGGACGCCGCTGTCGGCCGACGATCCCCGCACGGTGCTCGACATCCGCGCGCAGACCATCGGCTATGTCAGCCAGTTCCTGCGCGCGGTGCCGCGCGTGCCCGCCATCTCGGTCGTCGCCGACGCGGCACAAACCGCCGACGGGCGCGCCCGCCATGCGCAAGCCGAAGCCCTGCTGACGCGCCTCAACATCCCTCACGCCCTACATGGCGTGGCGCCCGCCACGTTTTCCGGCGGCGAGCAGCAGCGGGTGAATCTCGCGCGGGGCTTCATCGGCGGGCATCCGATCCTGCTGCTGGACGAGCCGACGGCCTCGCTGGACCCCGCCAACCGCGACGTTGTCATCGAACTGATACGCGAGGCGAAGTCTCGTGGAGTTGCCATCGTGGGCATCTTCCATGATACCGCCGTGCGTGACGCGGTCGCCGACCGCGTCTTCCCCGTCACCCCCTTGCGCGACGCCGCCTGAGGGGACGCTCGCTGAGGGACGCTTGCCGAGGGACAATTGACTGAAGCGGTTCTGACGAACGCCCGGCTGGTGCTGGCGGACAGGGTCGTCCACGGCAGCATCCTGCTGCGCGACGGCGTGATCGCCGCGGTCGATCCCGGCCGCGCCGCCGTCGGCGAGGATTGCGACGGCGACCTGATCATCCCGGGGATCGTCGATCTGCACACCGACAACCTCGAGCGCCAGGTGCAGCCGCGCAGCAGCGCGCGCTGGCCGTCGCGCTCGGCGCTGATCGCGCACGACGCGCAGTGCGCCGCAGCGGGCGTGACCACGGTGCTCGACGCGCTGTGCTTCGGCGACCTCGGCTACGACGAAGGCCGCGCGCAGACGACGCAGGAAGGTCTGGCCGACCTCGACGCGATGGAGAAGACCGGCCTGCTGCGCGCCGAGCACTTCCTGCATTTGCGCTGCGAACTGCCGGCGCCCGAGACGCCCGGACTCGTCGAGCCGGCGGCGGGGCATCCGCGCGTGCGGCTGGTCAGCCTGATGGATCACTCGCCGGGCTACGGCCAGTACGCCGACCTGGAGCGCTATCGCGCGATGCGGCTGCGTGACGGGATGACGCTGCAAGAGGCCGAGCACCGCATCGCCTTCCTGCAGGACCAGCGCGCACGCGTGCGCCCGCTGAACCGGCGCACCTTGCTGGCCCTGATGATGCCGCGCGGCGTCCCGCTCGCCAGCCACGACGACGCCACCGAGGCCGAGGTCGCCGAGAACGCCGCCGACGGCATCCGCATCAGCGAGTTCCCCACCACGCTCGTCGCCGCCCGTGCCGCCAAGCAGGCCGCGCTGGAGGTGATCGCCGGCGCGCCCAACGTCGTGCGCGGCGGCTCGCACTCGGGCAACGTCTCCGCCGGCGCGCTGGTGCAGGCCGGCACCGTCGATGCGCTGGCGTCCGACTACGTGCCGATCAGCCTGATCGAAGCCGCCTTCTGCACCGCCGGCAACACCCTGACGCTGCCCCAGGCGATCGCGCTGATCACCGATCGTCCCGCGCGCATGGTCAACCTGTCCGACCGCGGCCGCATCGCGCCCGGATTGCGCGCTGATCTGGTCCGCGTGCGCGTGCACGACGGGCTGCCGA
>DATEQV010000041.1:0-15349 GCA_035272265.1 Acidisphaera sp.
CCCGGATCCAACCGAATACAAGGTCGTAGCGCGACGTTACCGCGCACCAAGGCGGGCTCCCCCTCGGCTCGTTTAATGTTGAAAGGACCCGAGCATTGAATAACGCTTGACAAGCGAAAGCCCCATACAAGCAGATACCCCGATCGGATCCCGCGGGCGGCTCAGGCCTACACCTCGGTGACTTTTGGCGCCCTCTGGCGGCTATTTGGCGATGCTCCTCGGGTAACACAGGCCGCCCGTAATCTCGATCGTGGTCGCGTCGATCGCTTCATTCTCGACGCAATGGCCGATGAGCGACGCGATCTCTTCCGGCTTGACCAGGCGCGCGATCTGCACGTCATGCAGCAGCGCCTGCAGCGCCTCCTGGTTCATATTGGTCAGCATCGGCGTTGCAGTGTAGCCTGGGGCGATGCCGATGCAGCGGATATTGTGGATTCCCCGCATCTGGAACTCGCCCACGATGATCTTGGGCATCAGTGCATCGGCGACCTTAGCCGAGGAATAGTTGAGCTGGCCGATCTGTCCTTTCCTTGTTCACCGACGAGATCGTCACCAGCAGCCCTGGCCAGCCGCCATTGACCATCGCCTCGGCAGAATCGCGCAGAGTCAGGAAAGTGCCGGTCAGGTTAATGTCGATCACCGGCTGCCACTTGTCCATCCCCAACTTGCGCGAGACCTTGCCGGTCTCCTTGTCGAGCGACAGCATGGTGCCGTCGTGAATGACGCCGGCGTCTGCGACCGCGATGTTGAGCTTGCCGAAGGCCTCGACGGTAGCCTTGACGAATCTGGCCGTGTCGCCCTCATTCGCCACATTGGCCTGCACGCCGATCACCTCGCCGCCCATTTCCTTGAGTTCCTTGACGACGCGATCGATGTTGTCCTGCGAGATGTCGACCACCGCTACCTTGGCGCCGTGCTGGACGAAATACTTGCAGACAGCCGGGATGCGGGCGGGGCGCGGCGGCGTGGATCGCCGCCCTCGCCGATGCCATTGCCGCCGCCCGTCACGAGCGCCACGCTGCCCTTGATGTCCACGATGCGATTTCCTTCGCGCTTGGGCTGAGGTTCAAAGTGTCTTGGGGACGGACTTTGATATCGCGAGGCGGTGTTCGAGGCGTTGATCTAGATCAGCCTAGCGCCTGGATGGTGTCCGAGCAGTAATCGAACGATCGCCTAACGCGTCGGCTATTTCTTCACGCTGTCGGCGGAATCCTGCGGCCTTCGAAGGATGGCACTTGCGACGCGCAACGCGCATGCCTGACTGCCCCTGGGCCCTTGACTAGGTGCTGGACCCGGACTTCCGACCGCAATGAGCGGACACCCCTGCCGTCACGAGGGTCGCGGATGACCGTCGGCTGCGGCGCTGACGCGTTCGAAGCAGAGTATCGCCGCCGCGAGATCCTCGATGGCGGCACCCACCGATTTGAACAGCGTGATCTCGCCGGCAGCGCGACGGCCCGCGTGTCGGCCGGACGCCAGATCGGCGAGATCGGCGACGATGGCGTCTCGCCGGATCGTCGCCTCGGCCAGCGGTATGACGAGGTCTCCCGCCTCCTGCACCGCGGCGTAGGTATCGACGCAGACCGTCGACGCTGACACGGCCGCGCTGTCGACCTCGCGCATCGCCGGCGTGAAGCCGCCGATGAGGTCCACATGCGCGCCGGGCCGCAGCCAGGCACCCTGCACGAGCGGCTCGGTGCTGAGCGTGCAGCAGGTCACGATGTCCGCTTGCGCCGTCGCGCTCGCAAGGTCCGAAACGGCCCGCGCCGCGAAACCGTCCCCGCGCAGCCGTGCCGCCAGACGCTCGGCCGACGCGGCGTTGCGGCCCCAGACATCCACCTGCCGGATCGGGCGCACCGCCGCGTGGGAGGCAGCGATCTGCGCGGCAACCTGGCCGGTGCCGACGATCAGCAGCCGCTCCGCCTCCGGGCGCGCGAGGTAGCGTGCGGCAAGCGACGAGGTCGCGACCGTGCGACGTGTGGTCAACTCGCCGCCGTCGATCGTCGCCAGCAACTCTCCGGTACGGCCCGAGAACAGCAGGTACAGCGACTGCACCGCAGGCAGGGAATAAGCGCCGTTGTCCGGAAATACGTCGGCCACCTTGGTGCCGATGTAGCGGCCGGGGATCCAGGCGGGCATGAGAAGAAGTGTCGCGTCCCGGCCGCCGGGAACCTCGATGCGATGGTGATGGCGCGTCGGCGCCACGCAACCGGCTCTGAACGCCTCGGCCAACGCGTCGATAAGGGCGGCACGGTCAAGTGCGGCCGCCACCGCGGATTGTCCAATGTGCATGGTAGCGTCCTTGGGTGATCCGGAGGCCGGGATAGCGTGCGGCGGCCCACGTGTCAGTGGATCACGATCATGTCGGCACGGGCGCCGATCCGGCCGTGCCGCGGGCGCGGCAATCCGTGCCGTGGCGCGCGTCCATATCGGCAGGATCTGCGCGCGGCCCCCACGGCGACCCAATCGCCGCGCGCTCGACCGTCCTACACTGATCGCGCAACCGATCCCCGGAGCCGCCGCATGACAATTCGCCCGAAGTTCATCACCTTCGACTGCTACGGAACGCTCACCCGCTTCCGCATGAGCGACATGGCCCGTGAGATCTATGCCGACCGCATCCCGCCCGACCGGATGGACCAGTTCGTGCGCGACTTCGCGGCCTATCGGCTCGACGAGGTGCTGGGCGCGTGGAAGCCGTACGCGGACGTCATCAAGAACGCCGCGGAACGCACCTGCCGCAAGCACGGCATCGCCTTCGTCGAGGCGGAAGCCCAGCGCATCTACGATGCGATCCCCACCTGGGGCCCGCACGCCGACGTCCCGCCGGCACTGACGCTGGTGGCGAAGCACTATCCGCTGGTCGGGCTGTCGAACGCGTCGGACGTGCAGATCCACCACAACGTCGCCATGTACGAGGCGCCGTTCCACGCCGTGTTCACCGCCGAGCAGGCGCAGTCGTACAAGCCCCGCATGCGCGGGTTCGAATACATGCTCGACAAGCTGGGCGCGCGGCCGGAGGACCTGCTGCACGTCTCGTCCAGCTTCCGCTACGACCTGATGACCGCGCACGACCTCGGCATCCGCGACAAGGCCTGGGTCAATCGCGGCCACGAGCCCAGGGGGAACGCATTCTACGGCTTCCACGAGATCGCCGACATCGGCGGACTGCCGGGCCTGCTCGGGCTGTGAGGTGAAGTCGACCCCGTACTGGCTCGACACCGCGGACGCGTTCGCCGGCGGCGCGCCGGGGCCGGTCGAGGGCGCCGCGGATGTCGCGGTGATCGGCGGCGGCTTCACCGGCCTGTCGGCGGCGCTGGCACTGGCGCAGCGCGGCGCCGACGTGGTGGTGCTCGAAGCAGCGCGGGTTGCCGCGGGCGCATCCGGGCGCAACGGCGGCCACGTCAACAACGGCACGGCGGTCGATGTCGGCGGCCTGATCGCCCTCTTCGGGCTCGATCAGGCCCGCGCGCTGTATCACGCCTACGACGCGGCGGTGGACACCGTCGAGCGCATCGTGCGTGAGCACCAGATCACCTGCGACTTCCGCCGCAGCGGCAAGATCAAGCTCGCCGCCAAGCCGGCCCATTACGAGAAGATGGCGAGCAGCTTCGACGCGCTGAACCGCGACATCGACCCGGACACCGCGCTGGTGCCGCCTGGGCGCATCCGCGACGAGGTCGGATCGGACGCGTTCCACGGCGGCGTGGTGTTTCGCAAGAGCGCGCAGATGCACGTGGGGCGGTTCGGCACGGGGCTGGCCGGGGCGGCGGCGCAGCATGGCGCACGGATCTACGAACAGGCGCCGGTGACCGGGCTGCAGCGGCTGAACGGCGCCGCCCACCGCGTCACGACGACGCGGGGGACGCTGACGGCGAAGCAGGTGCTGGTGGCGACCGGGCCGAGCCGCTCCGGCCCGTTCTTCTGGTTCCGCCGCCGCGTCGTCCCGATCGGCAGCTTCATCATCGCGACCGAGCCGCTCACCCCGGCGCAGATCGCCTCGATCATGCCCACGCTGCGCACCGCCACCACCAGCCGCAACATCGGCAACTACTTCCGCACGACGCCGGACGGACGGCTGATCTTCGGCGGCCGGGCGCGCTTCGCGCTGTCCAGCCCGACCTCGGACCTCAAGAGCGGCCGCATCCTGGAAGCCGGCCTGCGCGCCACCTTCCCGCAGCTTGCCGGCATACAGATCGACTACTGCTGGGGCGGGATCATCGACCTGACCGCCGACCGGCTGCCGCGCGCCGGCGAGCATGACGGTTTGTTCTACGCGATGGGCTACAGCGGCCACGGCGTGCAGATGTCGGTGCACATGGGCCGAGCGATGGCAGCGGTGATGGGCGGCGACGCGAGCGCCAACCCGCTGCGCTTCCTGCCGTGGCCGCCGGTGCCCGGCCATTTCGGCCCGCCCTGGTTCATGCCCTTCGTCGGCGCGTACTACCGGCTGAAGGACTGGCTGGGCTGATCGCCAGGGCGGCCCGCCCTGATCATTTCGGTGCGCCCTCGCACCGGAATAAAAGCCTTGACTTTAGTCCTACGGCATGCCATTTCCCTTGGTCGAGCCCGGCGCGGTCCGGGGAACCTCGAGCCCCAGGGAGGGCCGGATGTTCGACTTCCTGCCGCCCTTCCTCAAGCCGGCTCTACCAAAGCTTCCGCGTCCCGTACGCCCGGGGTACCCGCGTGCCGGCCACCCCCGAGCCCGAGCCCGAGATCGCCGCCTCGGCCCGCGAGCGCATGTTCAGGGTCGAGATCATCCAGGACGCCTTCTGCGCACGCCGGCCCAAACCCCAACGGCTGTTCCGCAAGCCGTCCGGCCATCGCGACCTCTACTCGTGGTGCGACCTGGAAGCGTCCCGCTACCCCACCACCCGCCACCGCTGCGCCCACTGCACCGACGCAAGCGACCTCTACCGCCGCGCCAACCAAGGCGACTGGCAGGCCGAATGCCGGCTGCACCGGCTGGCCACCCGCGCCTCGATGCGCCTGCTCGCCGAGCGCGTGACAAACGCTTTTCGCGCGGCCCTGGATCGCCACGCCGCCAATCGGCGGCTCGCGATGACGGTGACGACCATGCGGCCGGACTCCGCGAACCGCCGGCCGAAGCCGCACGCGCACGCGCACCCGCACCCACACCCGCACCCGTCCCCGTACCCGTCCCCCACGCCGTCATGGCCGGCCTTGTGCCGGCCATCCACGACTTCACTGACGTTGCAGACGAAAGCGAATCGTGGATGACCGGGACAAGCCCGGTCATGACGGGAGAAACGACCGGGACAAACGCGGTCACTCCGGCGCGCGATCGCGACGACGACGCACACGCACACGCCCCATCGGACCCGCCGGCCGAAGCCGCCCCCGCTCCTGACGCGCCCACCACCGCGCCCGAGCCACCGTCCGAAGCACCCGTCATCGCGCCGGCAACGCCGGAAACCGCCCCGACCCCCGCCCCGCCGCGCTTCGCGACCATCGCCTACCCGCCCGGAAGCGAAACCAAAATCCGCATCGGCGCCGCGCGCTCGCCGATCCCGCCGCCCGCCGTGCGTCGCGCCGACCCCCTACCCGGCCATGTCGAGCCGGGCCGATGCGGCGGACTGCGCGAGCAACTCCGGCTCGGTGTGCTGGCACAAAATCTCGGAGCCCTTCGACAGCCGCCGGGATGGCACGGGCTCGGTGTCGCACCGTCCGGGAATGGCGATCGGACAGCGCGGCACGAACGGACAGGACAGCGGAACGCCGACGCCGCGCATGCCGGGCATCGCCTCGCGCACGGCGCCCACCTGCTCGAGCCACCCGGGACGCAGCTCGGGCACCGAGGAGATCAGCAGGTCGGCATAGGGGTGGCGCGGCAGTGCGCCGACGCTCGCGCGGGACCCGATCTCCACCGCGCGCCCGGCATACAGCACCATCACCTCGTCGCAGACCGACCGCACCGTGTGCAGGTCGTGGCTGATGAACATGTACGACAGGCCAAGCTCTCGCCGCAGCCCGTCCATCAGATCGAGGATCGCCGCACCGACGACGGTATCGAGCGCCGAGGTCACCTCGTCGCACAGGATCAGGTCGGGCTCGGCGGCCAGCGCGCGCGCGAGGTTGACGCGCTGCTTCTGCCCGCCCGACAGCTCGCCGGGCAGGCGGTCGGCGACCGACGCGGGCAACTGCACGAGATCGAGCAGCCGGCGGATGCGGCGCGTCAGCTCGGCGCCGCGCGCGGCGTGGAAGAACCGCAGCGGCCGGCCGAGGATGCGGCCGACCGTGCGTGACGGATTGAGCGCGGTGTCGGCCATCTGGAACACCAGCTGGACACGCCGCAGTTCATTCCGCGTCCGGGCATGCAGCGCCGGCTGCAACGGCGCGCCGTCCAGCCGCACCTCGCCGGCGGCGGCCGGCAGGATGCCGGCGACGACCCGTGCCAGCGTGCTCTTGCCGCACCCGGACTCGCCGATCACCCCGAGCGACGACCCGCGCCGGATGCTGAAGCTGATGTCCTGCAGCACGGGCAGGAACGCGCTGCCAGCGTGCCCGTAGCCGGCGGTCAGGCCGCGCACCTCCAGCAGCGGCACCGGCCCGCTCGCGAGCTGGCTCGGCGCCGAGCGCTCGACCGGTTCGGCCGCGGCCAGCAGCGCGCGGGTGTACGGATTCTGCGGCTCGCGCAGGATCTGCGCGGTCGTGCCCGCCTCGCGGATCTCGCCGTCGCGCAGCACGATGATGCGGTCGGCGATCTGCGCCACCACCGCGAGGTCGTGCGACACGTACACCGCCGTCGCGCCGCGCTCGCGCACGACCGACTTGAACGCGCGCAGCACCTCGATCTGCGTGGTCACGTCGAGTGCCGTGGTCGGCTCGTCGAGCACCACCAGCTCGGGCCGCGCGATCAGCGCCATCGCCGCCATCAGCCGCTGCAACTGGCCGCCGGAGACCTGGTGCGGATAGCGGCCGCCGATCGTCTCCGGGTTCGGCAAGGCGAGCGCGCGGAACAGCTCGATCGCCTCGCGCTCGGCGTCGGCGCGCGTGGCGACACCGTGGACCAGCGCGGTCTCCGTCACCTGTGCCATGACGGTGCGGCCGGGGTTGAAGGCGGCGGCCGCACTTTGCGCGACGTAGGATACGCGGCGGCCGCGCAGGTCGCGCAGGCCGGACGGCGGCAGCGACAACACCTGCGTCTCGCCGAGCCTGATCTGCCCGCCGGCGATGTGGCAGCCGGGCCTTGCGTAGCCGAGCAGCGACAGCGCGATCGTCGTCTTGCCGGAACCCGATTCACCGATCAGCGCGACCACCTCGCCGCTTGCGACCTCGAAGCTCGCGTCCTTGACGATGGTGTGCTGCACGCCCGCATCGTCGCGCGCGGTGACACGCAGGCCGGTGACTTCCACCAGCGCGGTCACCTCACGCATGACGGTGCCACCTCACGCATGGCGGCGGTGACGCCCGGGCAGGTTGTCGATCAGGATGTTCACGCCGATCGTCAGCGTGGCGATGGCGAGCGCCGGGGTCAGCACGGCGGGCGCGCCGTCCCACAGCCCGTCCATGTTCTCGCGCACCAAGGCACCCCAGTCGGCGGCCGGCGGCTGCACGCCGAGGCCGAGGAAGCTCAGCCCGCTGAGCAGCAGCACGATGAAGACGAAGCGGGTGCCGAAATCGGCCAGGATCGGCCCGGTCATGTTCGGCAGCAGCTCCTCGCGCATGATGAACCACGTGCCTTCGCCGCGCGCGCGTGCGACGGTGACGAAGTCCTGCGTGTTGACGCCGACGGCGAGCGCGCGGGCGATGCGGTAGCAGCCGGGCGTGTAGATCACGCCGGCGGTGAGGATCAGCACCGGGATCGAGGAGCCGAACGCCGCCACCACCACCAATGCGAACAGCTTGCTCGGGATCGAGACCAGCGCGTCGAGCATGCGGCTGAGCAGCGAGTCGATCGCCCCGCCCCAGATCGCCGCACAACTGCCCAGCATCACGCCGCTCAGGCTCGCGATCGCGGTTGCCGCCAGCGCGATGCCCACCGTGTAGCGCGCGCCGAACAGGATGCGGCTGAGCATGTCGCGGCCCAGATAGTCGGTGCCGAGCGGGAACTGCCGGCTCAGGCCGCCGAACACGTCGGTATCGACGATGTCGCCCATGTCGTGCGGCGCGAGAAACGGCCCGGCGATCGACATCGCGATCCAGAACAGCACGACCGCGCCGCCCGCGATGGCCAGCACCGGCACCCGGCGGCGGCGGCGCGTGGCGACCGCGTCGCTCATCCGTGACGCAGCCGCGGGTTGGACAGGATCGCGCACACGTCGGCGGCGGTCACCAGGATCAGGTAGGCGACGCAGAACAGCATCGCGCAGGTCTGCACCAGCGGCATGTCGCGCGTCGCGACCGCGTCGACCATCAGCTTGGCGACACCGGGATAGTTGAAGATCGTCTCGACGATGATGACGCCGCCGAGCAGGTACGACAGGCTGAGTGCCACGGCGTTGGCGATCGGGCCGATCGCGTTCGGCAGCGCGTGGGCGAAGGCGATGCGGGCGGGGCCGACGCCCTTCAGCCGCGCCATCTCGACATACGGCGCGCGCAGCTGGTCGATCACCGCCGCACGGGTCATGCGCACCATCTGCGCGACGATCACGCAGCACAGCGTCAGCACCGGCATGGCGAAGGCGGCGAGGAACTGACCGAAGGAGTGGATGTCGTTGATCGACGACAGCGCCGGCAGCCAGTGCAGCTGCACCGCCAGTACCAGCACCGCCGCCGTCGCGACGAGGAACTCCGGCACCGAAACCGTTGCGATCGACAGCACGCCGACCACGCGGTCATAGGCCGATCCGCGCCAGATCGCGCTGGTGATGCCGACTGCGAGCGCCAGCGGCACCGACACGGCCGTGGTCGCGGCGGCCAGCAGCAGCGAGTTGCCCAGCCGGCTGCCGATCAGGTGCGCGACCGGCAGGCCGTTGACCAGCGAGATGCCGGGATTGCCCGCCAGCATGCCGCCCAGCCAGTGCAGGTAGCGCAGCCATGCCGGCTGATCGAGGCCGAGCGCGGTGCGCAGGCCGCGCACCGCCTCGGGCGTCGCGGCCTGCCCGAGCAGCTGCTGGGCGACGTCGCCCGGCAGCTGCGCGGTGATCGCGAAGACCGCGACGGAGACCAGCAGCAGCGACAGCAGCGCCGCGCCCAGGCGTCCCAGCAGCAGGCGGGAGATCGTTCCCCTGCCCATCGGTCCGCGTCAGGCCTCGGTGTCCAGCCAAACGTTCTCCGCGAAGTTGTAGCCCATCAGCCCGCCGAGCGGGATCGGGCTCAGCCCCTTCAGCTTCGTCGTGTGCGCGTCCAGCAGGCTCATGAACACGGGGATGCCGATGCCGGCCTCATCGTGCACCAGCGTCTGCATATCGGCATACATCTGCTTGCGCTTGGCCTCGTCGGTTTCCTGGCGCGCGGCGGCGAGCAGCTGGTCGAATTGCGGGTTCTTCCACGCGCTCTCGTTCCACGCGGCGTCGGACTTGAAGAACAAGGTGAACAGGATGTCCGCGCTGGGTCGCGGGTTCACCGAACCGTAGCCGACCGGGTGCTTCATCCAGTGGTTGCTCCAGTAGCCGTCGTTCGGCACTTTCTGCACGTCCAGCGTCAGGCCGATCTTCTGCCCGGCCTGTTGCAAGAGCAGCGCCATCTCCACCGAGTTGTCCGCGGCGGTCGCGCAGACGATCGGCACGGGCGTGCTGCCGATGCCGGTCTTCTGGAAATGGAACTTCGCCTGGTCGGGGTCGAACGGCGTCTGCGGCAGGCCGGCGAAGTAGAAGCGGTTGGTGGGATCGATCGGCTGGTCGTTGCCGACCACGCCGTGCCCGCGCAGCACGGCGGTGCGCATCTGCTCGCGATCCGACAGAAACTTCATCGCCTTGATGAAGTCCGGGTTGCTGCCCGGCGCTTCGTCGAGCCGCAGGACGAGGTCGGTGTAGTAGCCGGACTTGGTCTCGAAGATCGCGAATCCCGGCGAGTGCTCGATCCGCCCGACCGAGCGCGGGCTGATCGTGGACGTCAGCTGCACGTCGCCCGACAGCAGCGCGTTGATGCGCGCCCCCTCGTCGCCGATGCCGAAGGTCTCGATCTGATCGAGGTAGGGCTTGCCCGGCTTCCAGTAGTTCGGGTTCCGGGTGCCGACGGTGCGCACGCCGGGGCTGAACTCGGTGCACAGATAGGGACCGGTGCCGATCGCCTTGGTGAAGTCGGTGGTGCCGGCCTTGATGATCAGGAAGTGGAACGTGCCCAGCACGACCGGCAGGTCGGCGTTCGGTCCCGCCAGCGTGACCTGCACCTCCAGCGGGCCGGTTGCCTTGATTTCGGTCATCTGCTCGGCGAGCGCGCGCGCCTTGGAGCCGACCGCCGGATCCTTGTGGCGGCTGAGCGAATAGACGACGTCGTCGGCGTCCAGCGTCTTGCTGTCGTTGAACTGCACGCCCTTGCGCAGGGTGAAGGTCCAGATCTTGGCGCCGTCGTTGCGGCTGCTCTCGGCCAGCGCGGGCTGCGGCGTCAGGCTGCCGTCCAGCGTGTACAGCCCGTTGTAGAACATGTTGCAGCGCACGTAGTCGGCCGAGAAGGATTGCTTGGCGGGATCGACGGTGTCGGCGGTGGACACGCCCGGCTGTGCGACGCGGATCTTGCCGCCCGATTTCGGCGTGTCCGCCCAGGCGCGGCGCGCGGTGCCGACGATGCTGCCCGCGGTGGCGAGGGCCATGCCGCCCGCCGTCAGCATCCGCAGCACATCGCGCCGGCTCGCGCCGCGGCGCAGCGCCTCGCCGACGCGGGCGGCGTCGGCGGTGCTCAGAACGTGCAATCCGTCTTGTCGATCCACAGTCGCAGCCCTCCTTGTGGTGGTTTCACACGTTCAGACCGTGACGGTGGCGTTCCCCGAATGACGGGCGGCGTGTGCGGCGATGCGCGGTGCATCGCCTGCGATGTGTCCCGCTTTGGCACATCGCCGCCTCGTCAGTGTCCCGGGGCTGGGCCCGGGATGTCGTCAGGCCGCGGTCAGCGCGCGGCCCAGGATAGCCAACGCTTCGGCCAATTGAGAGTCCGTCGTCACCAGCGGTGCCAGGAATCGGATGACGTTGCGGTGGACGCCGCACTTGATCACCAGCAACCCGCCGTCCCGCGCCGCATCGATCACACGCTGTGCCGCCGCGGCGTCCGGCGCGCCGTCCGCGGCGACGATCTCGATCGCCTGCATGGACCCCAGTCCGCGCACCTCGCCAATCGCCGCATGCCTCGCCGCCAGATCGCGCAGGCCGCTGGCCAGGGCCTCTCCGAGCGTGCGGCTGCGCTCCAGCAGCCCATCCTGCTCGAACGCGTCGAGCACCGCGAGTGCGGCCGCGCACGCGAGGCCGTTGCCGCCATAGGTGCCGCCCAGGCCGCCGGGTTGCGGCGCGTCCATGACCTCCGCCCTGCCGACCACGCCCGACAGCGGCAGGCCGCCGGCGAGGCTTTTCGCCGTGGTGACGAGGTCGGGACGGATGCCGGCGTGCTCGAAGGCGAACATCGTGCCGGTGCGTCCGAAACCGGTCTGGATTTCATCGGCAATCAGCACGATGCCGTGCCGGCGTGCGCGCTCGGCGAGCGCCTGCAGAAAAGCGGGCGGCGCCGGCAGGAAGCCGCCGTCGCCCTGCACGGGCTCCACCAGGATCGCCGCCACGCGATCCGGCGTGACTTCGGTCGCGAACAGCTCGTCGAGCGATGCGAGCGCCGTCTCGGTCGTCACGCCGCGCAGCGGATTGGGAAACGCCGCGTGGTGGATGTCGGGGGCGAACGGACCGAAATTCTGCTTGTACGGCGCAGCGAAGCCGGTCAGCGACACGCCGAGCAGCGTGCGGCCATGAAAGCCGCCGCGGAACGCGATCACCGCCGGGCGGCCGGTATAGGCGCGGGCGATCTTGACCGCATTCTCCACCGCCTCGGCGCCCGAGGTCAGCAGCAGCGTCTTGTACTCGGCCCCCTGGCCGACGAGCGCGTTCAGGCGCGCGGCAAGCTCGATATACGGCGGATAGGCGGCGACCTGGAACGACACGTGGCTGAGCCGGTCGAGCTGCTCGCGCACCGCGCGCACCACGCGCGGGTGGTTGTGCCCCACGTTCAGCACGCCGATGCCGCCGACGAAATCCAGGTAGCGGCGCCCGTCGACGTCCCACAGCTCCGCGCCCAGCGCGCGCTCCACCACGACCGGATGCGCGGTGATGATGCCGCGCGGCACGTGACGCTCCCGGTCCGCGAGCAGTCGGGTAGTGTGGTCGACACGGTCCGGCATGGGATGGGGCCTCGACAGTCCGCGATGGCGTTGCCGGACCTTAGGCAGATGGCGACAGTGAATTTGACGGACGAAAGTGCCGCCGGGACGGCGGCGCTGCGTTTTGCCCGCCGCCGGCAGCAGAACATGCTGCCGGGGGTTCGAAGCCCCGCGGACGCCCGAGAGCGGTTCGAGCCTGACTGGAATCGAACAGCCGTCCCACCACCGTCATGGCCGGGCTTGGCCCGGCCATCCACGACTTCACCGGCGCCGGAAAACAAGAAAGTCGTGGATGACCGGCACAAGGCCGGTCATGACGGGGGAACTCCGGGTGAGTACACCCAACAGGGAAACGCCCTATTCGTGCGGCGCGAAGAACTTCTCGATCGGATACGACCGCTTGGCGAACACCGTCTTGATGACGATGTAGCTGAAGTATTTCGCGATGCCGATGTTCAGCCCGAGCAGCCGTTCGATCGTGTCCTGGTAGTCCTGGACGCTGCGGGTGACGAACTTGAGCAGGTAGTCGTAGCCGCCGCTGACGAGGTGGCACTCGATCACCTCGTCGACCCGCCGGATCGCGCCCTCGAAGCGGGCGAAGTCCGCGGCGCGGTGGTCCGACAGCGTCATCTCGGTGAACACCGTCAGCGTGTCGCCGAGCTTCTCCATCTGGATCTGCGCGCCGTAGCCGCTGATGTAGCCGGCCTTCTCCAGCCGGCGCACCCGCATCAGGCACGGGCTGGCGGACAGCCCGACCGCATCGGCGAGGTCCACGTTGGTGACCCGGCCGTTCTTCTGCAGGTGGGCGAGGATCTTGAGGTCGATGCGATCGAGCTTCGGGAGGCTGTCGCTCATCATGCTACCGGGCCGAGCAGGAGCCGTACCTCCGCATCGGCCAAGCCTAGCGTTGCACTGCGTGCCGCCTCAAGGCCCCCTTCTACCCGAACGCTACCCGAGCGCCTGGCTGACGACGGCGAACACCCGCGCAGGGCCGATGGCGGCGGGCGGCGTGCCGCGCACCATCCGCAGCCCCGGCCCGGCATCGCTCAGTCCGTGAGCGACGAGCCAAGGCGCGAGGCCGCCGTCTTCGGTCACGTCGATGCGGACGAACTGGCCCGCGCGTTCGGCGAGGCAATGCGCGACCAGCGCCCTCGCCCCGGCCTGATCGGGTGCGACGACCGGGCCGATCACGTCGCCGCGGCCGAACCGGCGGAGCACCGCGAAGCCGGCGGGCGCACCGTCCCGGTCCAGCACGATCGTGGTTCCGGCCGAAAGAAGTGCGGCAACCAGCGCACCGCGATCCATGCCGGTCGCCATCCGGTCGAGCGCCGCCAACGCGGCGGGGTCGCTGCGCCCGATCGGCCGCAGGCGCTCGCCCTCGGCCAGCGGCTGCAGATCGGTCTGGCCGGCCGTGCCCTGCAACTGATGCAGCGTCCCGACGGTCGCGAAACCGAGGCGGCGGTACAGCGGCTCGCCGGCAGACGTCGCGTGCAGCACAACGCCGCGAGACCCGGCGATCTCCAGCAGGCGCTCCGTCACCGCCCGGCCCAGGCCCCGGTTCTGCGCCGCTTCCGTGACGCCCACCATGCCGAGCGCCGCGTGCGCGCGGCCGTAGGGCCAGATCATGCCGGTCGCGACGAGCGCACCATCCTGCTCGGCGGCCACGCCCTCGCCGAGCCGCAGCATGAACGCCCAGTCGTCCGCCTGGTGCGGCCAGCCGAACGTGGCGGTCAGCGCGGACGCCGCTTGCAGGTCGGCCTCGCGCAGCCTGCGCAGGGCAATGCCGGTCGCCGCCATCCGCTACATCATCCCCGGCGTGCCGAGATCGGTGCCGTCGACCAGCCGGGCATAGCGGTAGGGGTGCGGGTCGACCACCGGCTTGTCGCCGGTGATCAGGTCGGCGGCGAGGCGGCCCGCGGCGGGGCCGATCCCGAAGCCGTGCCCGCTGAAGCCGGTCGCCAGGAAGAAGCCGGGCAGCCGATCGACGGCGGAGATCACCGGGATCGCGTCGGGCGTGGAGTCGATCCAGCCGCCCCACGCCCGCGCCATGCGCAGCCCCTGCAAGGCGGGATAGGTGGCGGTGACGCGGTGCAGTGCCGGCTCGACGATGCCGAGGTCGGGCGGCGGGGCGAACTCGCGATGGCGCTCGAACGGGGTCGGTTTGTCGAACGACCACTTGCCTGCGGGTGCCTCCGGCCCCTGGAGGAAGCTGCGGCCGATGCCAACGCGCAGGCTTTTGCGGCGGCTGCGGAAGGTAGGCCAGAACACGCGCGCGTAGCGCAGGCCCTGGAGCGTGACCTCCAGCCGACCGCGATCCTGCGCGGCGATCAGATAACCGCCGTCGAGCCGTCGGGTGATCGTGAAGTCGGGCGTCGCCAGCCCGCCCGGCGTCACCTCCGGCGCGGGTGCGGTGATGAAGACCGTCGAGCGCACGCCGGCCTGCGGCAGGTCGATGCCGTGCCGCCGGCAGAGCATCGAGGACCAAGCACCGGCGGCGCACAGCACGGCATCGGTCGCGATCCGCCCACGCTCGGTCACCACGCCGCTGACCCGGCCTGCGATGACGTCCAGGCCGCGCACGGCGCAGTCCTGATGGATCGTGGCACCCAGCCGGCGCGCCGCTGCGGCGAGCCCCGGCGCGGCGAGCGAAGGTTCCGCCCGCCCGTCGCGGGGCGAGTGGACGCCGCCGATCCAGTCCTGCTCGTTGCCCGGGGTCAGCGCCTTCGCCTCGTCCGGGCCGAGCATCCGGCTCTCGACCTGGAAGCTGCGCGCGGCCTCGACCCAGTTCTCCCACGCGGCGAGTTCGTCGCGGTTCTTGGTCACGTAGATCAGCCCGTTCCGGCGGAACCCGAGATCGGCGCCGATCTTGCCCGGCAGGCTGTCCCACAGCTCCATGCTGTGGCGCATCAGCGGAACTTCGCGCAGATCGCGGTTCTGCACGCGGCACCAGCCCCAGTTGCGGCTGGACTGCTCGGCGGCGATCCGCCCTTTCTCGACGAGCGCGACGGTCCGGCCTTTGCTCGCCAGGAAGTAGGCGGCGGCAACGCCGACGATGCCGCCGCCGATGACGACGACGTCGGCGCGGGCGGGAAG
>DATEQV010000042.1:0-9963 GCA_035272265.1 Acidisphaera sp.
CCGCACCCCGGCTGCTGCCGTACGCGTATCTGCCCGTCGTCAACGACATCCTGAAGACGCTGCACACGTCCGAGCAGGTGCGCGCCTGGCTGCGGCGGGTGAAGGAGCGCGGCGCCGCCGGCATCAAGTTCTTCGGCGCGCCGTCCGCACTGATGCGCGCGGCGCTGGAGGAGTGCCGCGCGCTCGGCCTGCGCTCGGGCTGCCACCACGCGCAGATGGCGGTGACCCGCATGAATGCGCTGACCTCGGCCGAGTGGGGCCTGACGAGCGCCGAGCACTACTACGGACTGCCGGAGGCGCTGTTCGAGGATCGCGTGGTGCAGCAATTTCCGGCCGACTACGACTATGGCGACGAGTATTTCCGCTTCGCCCACGCCGGCCAGATGTTCCGCCAGGCCGCGCCGCCGGGAAGTGCGAAGTGGAACGAGGTGCTGGAGAAGTTCCTCGCGCTCGATTTCACCTTCGTGCCGACGTTCTCCATCTACGACGCCACGCGCGACCAGATGCGTGCCCGGCAGGCCGACTGGCAGCACGACTATGCGTGGAAGTCGAGCTGGGAATTCTTCCAGCCGAACCGCACGGCGCACGGCTCGTTCTGGTTCCGCTGGTCGACGACGAACGAGATCGAGTGGAAGGAGAACTACCGGCTCTGGATGCGGTTCATCAACGACTACAAGAACCGCGGCGGGCGCGTATGCACCGGCAGCGATTCCGGCTTCATCTTCCAGCTGTTCGGCTTCGGCTACATCCGCGAGCTGGAGCTGCTGCAGGAAGCCGGGTTCCATCCGCTGGAGGTGATCCGCGCGGCGACGTCGCAGGCAGCCGAGCTCGTGGGGATGGCGGACGAGATCGGCAGCGTCGAGGTGGGCAAGGCGGCGGACCTGCTGGTGCTGGATCACAACCCGCTGGCGGATTTCAAGCTGCTGTACGGCACCGGCGCGATGCGGCTGAATGACGAGACCCGCAAGACCGAGTGGCACCGCGCGCTGTGCACCACGATCAAGGGCGGCGTGATCTACAACGTGGGCGAGCTGCTCGCCGACGTGCGCGAGATGGTGGCGCGCAGTCATGCGGAGGACCCGGGCGCGCGGCCGGAGGGGCGGCCGCACTGACCGATTTCATCGTCCTGACCGGCTTCCTGGGCAGCGGCAAGACGACGCTGCTGCGCGACTTCCTGGCATTGCCGGAGGCCGCGGATACGGCAGTGATCGTCAACGAAGTGGGCGCGATCGGCCTGGATGGCGCGATCATCGCCGAGGACGGCGGCATTCCGGTGACGCTGCTGAGCAACGGCTGCATCTGCTGCATGACCGGCGGCGATCTGGAGCGCGCGGTCGAGCGGCTGCTGGCGGTGCGGGCGCAGGCGGGCCTGCCGCCGCCGTCGCGCGTGGTGCTGGAGACCAGCGGGGTGTCGAAGCCGGGGCCGATCCTGCGTTCGCTCGCCGCGTTGGCACCGCTGCGGATGCGCATCGCGGTCGTTTCCACGTTCGATTGCACGCGCGGGACGGCGGTGGCGGAGTTCGAGGAAGCGGCGGCGCAGTGGGCCGGTGCGCAGACGATCGTGCTGACCAAGCTGGATGCGGTGGATGAGGCCGGGCGCGCCGACGCACGCGCGGCCGCGACAGGCGTCAATCCGCTGGCGACGCTGATCGACGAAGCGGACCGCACGGCGGCGGTGCGGACGGCCTTCGAGCTGAACGGTGCGAAGCCGCGCAGCCTGGTCGCGACCGCGCTGGCAGAAGGTGCCGCACATCCGCGCATCCGCGTGTTGCTCGTCCGTTTCTCGGCGCCGGTGCGGTGGGACGATCTGGCGGCGTTCCTCGACGGTCTCGCGGGATTCTGCGGCGACCGTCTGTTGCGGGTGAAGGGCGTGGTCGGCGTGACGGATGCCGGGGCGCCGGTGCTCGTGCAGAGCGTCGGCACGCTGTTCAGTCCGCCTCGTTCGTTTGCGGGGTACCAGGGCGAGGCGGACTTCCTGGTGTTGATCGTGCGCGACCTGGGCGCGGAGGAACTGGCACCGTTGGCAGGCGCCTTGCCGGTTACTCTGACCGAGACGGCACGCGGCTGAACGAGCGCCCGTTTCATCGGAAACGGGACAGCAGCTGATGCAGCCACCGCAACACAGCGTGCCACAACAGCGCACCTGCGCGCATGGGTTGCGGAGCCGCTGGCGGCGCGCCGCGCAGACGCGCCTCGAGTTGACGGCCGAACGTTGCGGCGATCTCGGCAGCCGCCGCGCGCACCAGCGGGCCCCGGCCGAACTGCGCCAATGCGCCGCTGAGCGCGTAGGTGACGGAGATGCCGATCACGCTTGCGTCGGCCCCATCGGCCTGCACGTCGAACGCGGCCTGGGCGCGCAGCCGCGTGCCGGTGATGCGGTCCCTGCCCTCGCCCGTGAGTCGCCCGGACTGGCGATCGGGCGCGAAGGCGATGGTGCCGGTACCGGCGAAGCGGGCCTTGATCGGGCCGAAGGCGGCGAGCAGCGTGCCGGCGATCGCGTCGCCGTTCCGCGAGGTCAGCGATGCGCCAGGGACGCAGCCGGCAACAAGCGTGGGGTCCTGCATCGCCTGCCACACGGTTGCGGCGGGCAGCGCCAGCGGAATGCGCAGGTCGATCGCGTTGCCGGCCGGCGCGGACAACGGACTGGGCGGACTTGCTACGGTTGCATCCGTGACGATCGCCGCGTCGCCGAACGCGCAGGCGGCGATCGGAGCAGCGGCGGCGCGGTCCATCAGCGGCGCATCGCGGAGGACGCGGGAGATGGCGCGGACGATGCCGTTGTAGCCGGTGCAGCGGCACAGATTGCCGGCCAGCTCCAGGCGGATGCGGTCCTCGTCGGCGCCGGGCAGGCGGCGGACGATGTCGCGGGCGGTGACGATCATCCCCGGCGTGCAGTAGCCGCATTGCAGCGCGTGCTCGGCCGTGAAGGCGGCGCGCAGGCTCTCGGCGAGCGGGTCGTCGTCCAGGCCTTCGATCGTGCGAACGGGACGGCCGTCGCACTCGGCGGCGAGCGTGATGCAGGCCCGCACCGGCTCGTCGTCGAGCAGCAGCGTGCAGGCGCCGCACACGCCGTGCTCGCAGCCGAGACGCGTGCCGGTGAGCAGCAGATGGTCGCGCAGGAAGTCGGCGAGATGGACGCGGGGCTCGACGTCGGCGGTGACCGCCGATCCGTTGACTGTCAGGGCGACGCGCATCAGGCGGCCGCCAGCGCCAGCGCGCGGCGCAGCGCGACGGCCTGCATGTGGATGGCGATGTCATCGAGGCCGGTGCCGGCGAGCGCTGCCGCGGCGTGCGCCGGGTCGTGCAACAGCAGCGGCCGCGTGCCGGTGGCGCCGATCGCGATGCGGCGCACGCCGTTGTCCGGGTCATCCAGCACGGCGGCCATCGCGTGGGCGAACTCGCCGGGCTTGCGGCACGCCTTGTAGTAACCCCAGCGCGCGGTTGGGGACAGCTTGGGGATGCGCACGGCGCGCAGGATTTCGCCCGGCCGCAATGCGCTGGTGAACGGGCCGGTGATGAACTGCTCGGCCGGGATCGCGCGCGCACCGTCGGGGTGCCAGGTCAGCATCACGGCGCCGAGCGCGGTCAGCGTGCACGGCCAGTCAGCGGCAGGATCGGCGTGACACACGCTGCCGCCGAACGTGCCGCGGTTGCGCACCGCGCGATAGGCGATGCGTTCGGCGATGCTCGACAACACGAAGTTGCCGATGTCCGGCGTGCGGCCGTCGGCGATGGCGGCGTGGGTGACGGCGGCGCCGATGGTGACCGCATCGGCGGTTTCCTCGGCGCCGACGAGTTCGGGCAGGCGCGCGATCGAGACCAGCAGGCCGGGTGCGGCGACGCGCAGGTTCAGCATCGGGCCGAGCGACTGGCCGCCGGCCAGCACGCGGGCGCCGTCCCGCGATGCCAGCAGTGCGGACGCCTCGGCGAGGGTGGCCGGGCGGGCGAGGTCGAAGGCGGCGGGTTTCACGGTGCTCTCGCGCGCACGGCCGCGACGATCCGCCGCGGCGTGATCGGCAGCGCGTCGATCCGCACGCCCAGCGGGCGCAGCGCGTCGTTCACCGCGTTGGCGACGGCCGCGGGCGGACCGATCGCGCCGCCCTCGCCCAGGCCTTTCTGGCCGAACTCGGTGTAGGGCGACGGTGTGGCCATGTGGTCGATGCGCAGCATCGGCACCTCGGTGGCACCAGGCAGCGTGTAGTCGGCGAGCGTGGAGGCGAGCGGCTGGCCGTTGGCGTCGAACGGCATCTCCTCGTACAGCGCGGTGCCGATGCCCTGCGCGGTGCCGCCGATCACCTGGCCGTCGACGATCATCGGGTTGATGAGCGTGCCGCCGTCCTCGCAGAGCGCGTAGTCGAGGATGGCGACGTCGCCGAGGTCCGGATCGACGCTGACAATTGCGGCGTGCGCGGCGTAGCTGAACGTGCCGCTGTCCCGCGCTGGCTTGTAGCCGGCGGTGACCTCCAGGCCGCCTGGCGCGACGTCTTGCGGCAGGTCCTGCGGGCGGCGATACCATGTGCGCGCGACGTCCTCGATCCGCACGCTGGCCACGCCTGTTGCGACGACGCCGTTGCCGACGCGCACGGAATCGACGGGCGCCTGCAGCAGGTGCGCGCCGATGGCCGCGATGCGTTCACCGAGGCCCTGGCACGCGCGCGCCACCGCGCCGCCCGCCATCACCATGCAGCGCGACCCCCAGGTGCCGGTCGAATACGGCGTCAGCGCAGTGTCGCCGTGGACGACGCGGATGCGGTCGAGCGGGATGCCGAGCGCCTCATGCGCGACCTGCGCCAGCGTGGTCTCCAGGCCCTGGCCGTGCGACTGGATGCCGACGCGCAGTTCCAGGCCGCCGTCGGGCGTCAGGCGCGCGACCGCCTGCTCGAAACCCGGCACCATCGGGATGCCCCAGCCGGCATAGACCGAGGTGCCGTGCGCGGCCTGTTCGCAGAAGATCGACAGGCCCACGCCGATATATGCATCGCCGTCGCGGCGCGCGGCCTGGCGCACACGCACGCTGGGGATGTCGATCGCGGCGACGGCGCGGCGCAGGCATTCGGGGTAGTCGCCGCTGTCGAAATGCTTGCTGGTGATGTTGTCGAACGGCATCGCCTCGGGTGGAATGAGGTTGCGCAGGCGCACCTCGTGCGGTTCGAGACCGGCCTCGTGCGCGATGCCGTCGATGACGGTTTCCATCGCGTAGCACACGCCGGCGCGGGCCACGCCGCGATAGGGCAGGATGCCGGGCTTGTTGGTGGCGACCGACCAGGTGATGCAGCGATACGCGTCGAACCGGTACGGGCCGGGCAGGATGCTCGCGACCTGCGCGGCTTCGAGGCAGGCGGAGAACGGGTACAGCGAATACGCGCCGGCATCGACCGTCGCCTCGCAGTCGATCGCGCGCAGGGTTCCGTCGGCATCGGCATAGCGGCGATGTCGTAGTGGTGCTCGCGGCAGTTGGCGTTGGCGGTGAGCTGCTCGCGCCGGTCCTCGATCCAGCGCATCGGCCGGCCGAGGCGGCGCGCGAGCCATGCCGCACAGACTTCCTCGGCCAGCAGGATGCCCTTGTAGCCGAAGCCGCCGCCGACATCGGGCGCGACGATGCGGACCTGCTCCTCCGGCAGGCCGAGGCAGCCGGCCAGGCCGGTGCGCACGACGTGCGGGATCTGCGTCGAGGTATGCAGCACGAGTTGGTCGACCCGGCTGTCCCACTCGGCGACGCAGCCGCGGCCTTCCAGCGGCGACATGCATTGCCGCGCGGTGCGCAGCGTGCGGCGGACGACGATCGGGGCGGTGTCGCGCACGGCCGAGATGTCGCCCTCGACGCGGGTTTCCAGCACGATGTTGTCGCCCCAGGACTCGTGCACCAAAGCCGTGTCGGGCGCGCGGGCGTGCAACATGTCGGTGACTGCCGGCAGTTCGTCGAAGTCCACTTCGACCGCGGCGGCGAGGTCCTCGGCCTCGGCGCGGGTCGGGGCGATGCAGACGGCGATGGGCTCGCCGACATGGCGCACCTTGTCCTGCGCGAGCACCGGCTGTTGCGACGGCTTGAAGCCGGGCAACGCACTGACCGCGACGATCGGCGAGACGCCGGCCAGATCGGCGGCCGTGAACACCAAGCCGTCCGGCTTGCGGATCGCGCGGATGCGCGCGTGGGCGACCGGGCTGCGCACGAAGGCAAGTTCCTGCATGCCGGCCAGCCGGATGTCGGCGACGAACACGCCACGGCCGCGCAGGTAGCGATCGTCCTCCTTGCGCGGAACCGAACGCCCGATGCCCTGTCCGTCCACGCCGCCCTCGCTCGCCGTCCGATCGCGTGTATGCTGACGATCGGCATGGTCAGCAAGCGGTGGGGCCAGCAAGCGGTACGCCACTTGCTCGGCTACCGCACGGCCCTACGTGCCGTCTCGTATCCAGGGAGCCGCAAGATGGACGGACACATCGACCTTCTGCTGCGCGGCGGGCGCGTGATCGACCCGGCCGCCTCGCGGGACGGAATGTTCGACGTCGCGATCGGCGGCGGCCGTATCCTGGCCGTCGAGCCCGCCATTCCCGCCGAGGCGACTCGCGTCGTCGATGTGACAGGCAAGCTCGTTCTGCCCGGCATGATCGACACGCACGCGCATGTCTATCAGGGCGTCACCGGCAAGTTCGGCCTCGATCCGGACATGGTGGGCGTGCAGTCTTGCGTCACCACCGTCGTCGACCAGGGCGGGCCGAGCTGCATGACCATCCCCGGCTTCCGCCGCTACATCGTGCAGCCGTCCAGGACCCGCGTCGTGTGCTTCATCTCCGCCTATCTGGTCGGCGGGCTCGAAGGACACCTGTATCCGGAGCTGTACGGGCCCGGGCAGGTCAATGTCGAGCACACGGTGAAGGCGGCGCGGGAGAACGCCGACATCGTGCGCGGCATCAAGGCGCACGCGGAGACCGGCGGCGTGTCGCGCTGGGGGTTGGAGGTCATCAAGCTCGGCAAGCGGATGGCGCGCGAGGCCGGGCTGCCGCTGTACATCCATCTCGGCCAGCTCTGGCCGACCAAGGACGACGCGGAGGTCGACGCCGACGAGGTCGTGCGCACGCTGATCCCGCTGATGGACGAGGGCGACGTGCTCGCGCACCCCTTCACCCGGCATCCCGGCGGTTTCATCTCGAGCGAAACCGGCGAGGTGCATCCGGTGGTGTGGGAGGCGCTCGCTCGCGGGGTGACCGTCGATGTCGGCCACGGCTCGCATTTCAGCTTCGACATGGCGCGCAAGGTGCTTGCCGCCGGCATCGCGCCGTTCACGCTGGGCGCCGACATGCACGGCTACAACGTGCGGGTGCCCGACGCGGCCGACGGCGGCGAGCGCGCCCGCAACCCGTTCTTCGGCGTCGCTCCGTTCAACCTGACGCACGCCATGACCGAGTTGCTGACCTTGGGGATGGCATTGCCCGAGATCGTCGCCACCGTCACCGCGAATCCGGCAAGGATGCTGCGGATGAGCGACACGATCGGCACGCTGCTGCCCGGACGCGAGGCGGACGTCTCGGTGCTCGAGGTGCTCGATGGCCGGTTCGAGCTGCGCGACAACAGCGGCGCCCGGGTGGCCGCGCCGCAGATGATCGTGCCGGTGTTCGCGCTGCGGGCCGGCGAGCGGTTCGACGCCGCCAGCCCGCTGATCCCCGCGCCGATGGCGGTCGCCGCCTGAACAGGGGTCGGAAGGCGGCGACGGGCGTCGCTTCGCGGGTGGGGGTCTGCAGGGCCGCGCGGCGCCGATTTTGATGTCGTCCGGTTTCGGCGGACGCCGCGAGACGCGCTGGGATGCCGGTTTGTCGCCCTCGGTGGCCGGAGGCGTCGCGGTGGGTGGTGTGGGGTTGTCCGTTGGCTCCGCCAGCGCGATGCCGTGCACACCGTCTGCGTCGCAGGACGGATCGGGTTGAGGCGCGGCATCGGCCGTCGGCTCCGATAGCCTGGTCTCGCGAACGTCGTCATCGCGAGCCGCCGATTGGCGGCGTGGCGATCCAGGGCCGCGTCGCGGACGCTTGTCACGCGGCCCTGGATTGCCACGGACCCCGGCTGCGCTGAGGTCCTCGCAATGACGACCCTGGGGCGGGGGCGCTGGAGTGGCGTCGGCGACGTCAGGATGGTCCGACGCGCGCTGCGCGCTTTTGCGCCCTACGGGTTCGTCGGCTTCGAGGTCGCGCAGGCGCTCGCGGCGGCGCTGGGTCTCGCGGCGGAGATGGCGGGCGTGGGCGCGCACGAGGTCGCGCTCGACCTCGCGGCGGTCGCGGTGGTGCCAGGATTCGACCGAGCCGCGATGGGCGATCATCGGCCACAGCTCGGGCTCGAACTGCGGCGGCATCGGTTCGGGGCCGTTGCGGGCGACGTGTTCGCGGTGGCGGGCCCAGAACTGCCGTCGCTGCTCGCGATATTGGCGGCGCTCGGCGAGCAGTCGCACGGCACCCCGGCGGGCGAGCTTGAAGAGCGCGACCTCGGCCTTCCAGTCGCCCCGGCAGGCGGCGAGGTAGTGGGCGTGGGCCCGTTCGCAGTGGTGGCAGCGGGGCTTGCGGCGGCCGGTCCAGGCGGTCGGCCTGTTGTCGCACCACGAGGTGAGGTCGCGGCGCCACGGATTAGCGCGGAACAGCTGCTTCGGCGGCGGGCGGTGCTCGCAGAAGGCGTCGTAGGCGATCTCCAGCCGGTAGTGGCGCGCCTGGCCGGAGCCTGGCGCCTCGTCGTCCGGCGGCAGCGGACGGGGGCGCGTCTTGCGGGCGTAGGGGACGGCCTCGATGAGCCGGCGGTAGAGCCTCTGGAGCGAGGTCGGGAGAAAGCGAAGCACGGCGTCGTTCCTCCCTTTCCAGAGGTTCCTGGGTCGGGCTGATATCCTAGGATCGCAGGCCTAGTAAAGGTTTTTTTTCTGGTGCGGCTGGCGAATGCCGAGCGTGGCGGCGGGCGCCGCCCCGTTCGTGAGGCAGACCCCTGGATGCGCTGGTATGGAAAGGAGCCTGTGGTGCAGCCACAAGACGGGGCTTGGGTGTTGCATGAGCGAGTTCAGGTTTGGCTGCTTCGTCATTCTGGTGGCTACCGCCTTGTTGTGGTGGCGTCCGTTGGCTTTTGCTGCCGAAGGAACGCCGCCTTCGGCGCCGGTAGCGGTGCAGCAGGATGACTCGTCCGGCTACGTCGCCTGTCTTTCGCGAGGACGGCAAAGGCGTGGATGGTCCGCCTGCGCGGACCATGACGGCACCGGAATCAGTGCGATCACAACCCGGCCGATACAGGTCTGGGAACAAGACTCAAGATTTCTGCACCGTCGCCCGAGACTTACACGGACAAGACTCCACCATGTGGGGTTGAAGGCCCCCGACCTCGTTGCCCACCGAGGCCTCCCGGATGCAACGCTGACCAGCGGCCGCGACGTTTAGGCGGGAGGACCCCTCCACCCTACCCAGCACACCCACAGGAGATCCACGCAACAGGGTGGTGCCGCGCTCTTAGCTGGGATCGTCAGGGTAGTTCGTATCCAGAACCGTTTCGAGTGGAACCGGCCAATCCACCTCGCTGCTACCGGTCTTCTTGACGATTACGGTAGAGCCTTCAAAACCGCCCCACGTCTCGAAGCCGAGGTGACGCGGAGTAAACTCACGTGGTACGGTATAGGTGAAACCTGACATACCTGTCCGAACGATCTCGAAACCCGTGAAACGATTGAACATACTCGGCCAACAATCTTGTGAGAACCTCATGAAATCCCATGGCACGTCGTGCAAGCCCGCCGTTTGGTGTGTGTGAATGAAGGCGTGGCCGCCTGGCCTGAGCACCTTGTTCATCTCGACCGCCACCTTCCAGGGCATCAGCTCGACTTTCCGCATTTTTCGGGTGGGGCCACGACTAACCGGCTGCCCAGAAGATGTCCTCTGATGCGATGAACTGGAGGGCGCGGTCGATGGTCATGACGGTGCGCCCGAATGGACCGGCGTTGGCCCATCGTT
>DATEQV010000043.1:0-2691 GCA_035272265.1 Acidisphaera sp.
GCGCGGAGCCACGTCAGGACGCCGGGCGCATGTCGCCGTTGCCGCCGCGTGTCCGGGTCCAGCACCGCGCCGCCTGCGACCGTCAGCGCGGGCGAGGGGAGGCGGAGCACGAATTTCTCGCGGGCAGGGGCGGCGATCGGGGTGGCGGTCCGCAGCTGCGCGAAGGCGACCTGTCCCGCGTCGAGCGCGTCGCGGTCGAGCAGCCGCAGGCGCGCCTCGACTTCCGCCGTGCCGAACAGCAGCTGCAAGCGCATGCCGGTCTGCAGCGCCGGCGCATCGGCGACCGCGCGCAGCGTCACGCTGATCCATCCCGAGGGCGGCAGCAGGTACGGGGTTGCGAGGGCCGTGCCGCGCGGCAGCTCCGACGGTTCGACCCCGCGCAGATTGACGGCGACCCGCTGGCCGGGCCGCGCCTCGGCGACCTTGCCGCCGTGGATCTGCAGGCCGCGGATGCGCAGGCGGCGCCCGTTCGGTACTGCCTCGATCTCGTCGTCCGTACGCAGGACGCCCCGGCGCAACGTGCCGGTGACGACGGTGCCGTAGCCCGCCAAGCTGAACGCGCGGTCGACGGGGAGGTAGGCGAAGCCGGAATCCTCCGGCGCGATCGCCTCGGCCAGGGCCACGACGATCGCGTCGCGCAGCGCCGGCAGGCCCGACGCGTCGGTGATCGCAACCGAAACCGGCGCGCCGGCAACACGCATGCCGGCGCTTTCGGCAAGTAAAGCGGCCTCGGCGCCGACGGCGGCGCAGCGGTCGGCGGTCGCGAGGTCGGCCTTGGTGACCGCGACGACCGCCTGGCGGATGCCGAGCAGGCCGGCGATGTCCACGTGCTCGCGCGTTTGCGGCATGATGCCTTCGTTGGCGGCGACGACGAGCAGCACGGCGTCGACGCCCGTTGCGCCGGAAATCATCGTGCGGACGAAGCGCTCGTGGCCGGGCATGTCGATGATGTCGATCTCGCCGGCCGGCAGGGCGAGATGCGCGAAACCGAGGGCGATCGAGATGCCGCGGCGCTGCTCCTCCGGCAGCCGGTCGGTCTCCATGCCGGTCAGCGCGCGGACGAGGCTCGTCTTGCCGTGGTCGACATGGCCGATGATGCCGAGGGTCAGCCGGCGGGCGGGTTCGGTCACGTCAGTGCCGCGAGCACCGCGTCGGCCACGACCGGCACATCGGCGTCGTCGAGCGTGAAGACGTCCAACAGCACGCGACCGCCGCCCACACGGCCGACGACGGCGGGGCGGTGCAGCCGCAAGCGCCGCGCGAGGTCGTCGGCTGAGGCGCCCGGCACGGTGAGGGCGACGGCGACGCTCGGGATGTCGGACGCCGGCAGCGTGCCGCCGCCCGCGTAGGCGGTGCTTGCGACGATGTCGGCCGTGACGGGCGGGCGAAGACGGTCCGCGAGACGTTGCGCGCGGGCGTGCAGCGTCGCGTCGGACTGGGCGAGCATGTGCAAGGCAGGAACGCGGGCGAAGGCTCTTGCGGGATCCTGGTGCAGCCGCAGGGTCGCTTCCAGTGCGGCGAGCGAGAGCTTGTCCAGCCGAAGCGCGCGCAGCAGCGGATGGCGGCGCATGGGCGCGATGGCGGCCTCGCTGCCGACGAGCAGCCCCGCCTGCGGACCGCCGAGGAGCTTGTCGCCGCTGAACGCCACCACGTCGGCGCCGGCGGCGATGCTGTCGGCCGGAGTCGGCTCGTGCGGCCGGCCGACGCTGCGCAGGTCCTGCATCGCGCCGCTGCCGAGGTCCTGCACCAGCAGCAGGCCGCGTTCGCGGGCCAGTGCGGCGAGCGAGGGCAGGTCGGCTTCGGCGGTGAAGCCGACCATGCGGTAGTTGCTCGGATGGACCTTCAGGATCACGCGCGTGGCCGGCGTGACCGCGGCGGCGTAGTCGCCGAGGCGGGTCTTGTTGGTGGTGCCGACCTCGACCAGCCGCGCGCCGCCTTGCTGGATCACGTCGGGGATGCGGAAGCCGCCGCCGATCTCGATCAGTTCGCCGCGCGAGACGAGCACCTCGCCGCCGGCTGCCAGCGCGGACAGCGCGAGCAGCATGGCCGCGGCGCAGTTGTTCATGGCGAGTGCGGCCTGCGCGCCGGTCAGGCGGCACAGCAACGCCTCGATCGCCGGCGCGCGGGGGCCGCGGGTGCCGGTCTCCAGCACGTACTCCAGGTTGGCGTAGCCGCTTGCCTCGGCGATGGCCTGCAAGGCTTCCGCGGCGAGCGGGGCGCGGCCGAGATTGGTGTGCAGGACGATGCCGGTGGCGTTGAGCACACGCCGCAAGCCGGGCGGGTCGGCGCTGTCCAGCATCTGCGCGGCGCGGGCGACAATGGAGGCCGGCGAGGGCGGGCCGCCGATCCCGGCCTGCAGGTCCGCCCGCGCGGCGTCCACCGCGGCGCGCAAGGCGTCGACGACGGCGGGTCGGGGCAAGCGCGCCAGCAACGCTGCCGCCTCCGGCGTCTCGAGCAGACGCTGGACCTGGGGCAGGGCGCGCAGGGCCGATGCCAGTGGGTCGCCTGAGTCTTCCTGTTCGGGGCCGCCGTGCATACCGTGCATGTGCAAGCACTATGTGGCCGGCGGCGGAAAGCGCCAAACGCATCGGATTGGGAGGAGACCGCCTTGGACGCACCGCACTCCACGTTGCCGCCTGACGCGCCGCGCCTGACGTCGCTCGCGCATGGCGGCGGCTGCGGCTGCAAGCT
>DATEQV010000044.1:0-2921 GCA_035272265.1 Acidisphaera sp.
GCTCGCGGATGGGACGTCGGGCGTCGTCATCGGCGATGGCAACGGCGCGACCGCCAGCGTGGCGGTGCACGGTGCCGGCGCGCTGCTGTCGACCGGCGGCAACCGGCTGGGCATTGGCGGACTCGGCGACGGCAGCCTGACCGTCAGCCAGGGCGCGTCGGTGTCGGCGGCCACCCGCTTCGCCGACAGCGAGGCGGTGTATGTCGCTGGCAGTGCTGCTGGCACCACCGGCGCGGTGACTGTCACCGACGCCGGCTCCAGCCTGACCGCGCTCGGCCAGATGGATGTCGGCCTTTCCGGGTCCGGCAGCCTGCTGATCGAGAACCAGGCGAGCGTGTTCACCGGCGGCAACACGATCGCCCCGACCCAGGGCTTCGATGTCGGCACGGACGCCGGCGCCGCGGGTGCGGTGACGGTGAGCGGCAACCAGTCGCTGCTCAGCAATACCGGGCAATTCGTCGTCGGCGACGCGGGTCTCGGCAGCCTGTCGATCCAGTCCGGCGGCAGCGTGATCACCACGCCCGGCACGGTCGTGGGTCTCGCCGGTGCCGTCATCGCCAACACCGCCGCCGCCGCCGGATCCTCGGTCAACGTTACCGGCGCCGGCTCCGACTGGCAGATCGCCGGCGCCCTGCTGATCGGCAACGCCGGCGCGGGCGCGCTGAACATCGCCGCCGGCGGCACGGTCAGCGCCACCACGCTGGACGCCGCGTCCGCGACCGGCAGCGCCGGCATCGTCTCGATCAGCGGCAACAATTCCAGCCTGGTCACCACCGGCTCGCTCTCCGTCGGCGACGGCGGCTCGGGCGAGCTGTCTATCCTCTCCGGCGCCAATGTCAGCATCGGCGGCGACCTGAACATCGGCCAGACCGCCGGCGGCTCCGGCAATGTCGATATCGCGGACGCCACCGGCACCGTCTTTGTCGGCGCCAACCTCAACCTGGGCGCCGGTGGCCCGGCCGTCCTGACGGTGGGGCCAACCAGCACGCTCATGGTGGACAACGGCGGGATCAACGGCGGGCCGGGCGGCGTGCTGGTGCTGTACACCAGCATCGACCCGCTCTATTCCCTCAATACCACCTACGACATCTCGGGCTCGTCGAAGCCAGTACAAACCCAGAACTACCCGGCCTATGTGGCCGGCTCGACGTTCAACTTCTCGGGCGGCATCGCCTACACGCTGAACACGCCGGTGATCTACGGCGCCTCCAGCTTCACGCTCGGCACCGGCGCCGCCGACAGCAACGCCTACGAGCTGATCCTGAACGCGGATTCGCTCAGCCTCGCGTCGAGCATAACCTTCAGCAATGCGCTCGGCACGCTGGTGGTCGGCAGCGACCAGTTGGCGACGATCGATCTGCCGGCCAGCGGCACCAGCGGGTTCACGCCGGAGGCGAATCCGAACCTGGGGCTGCCGCTGATCGGGGCGTTCGACGGGACGATCAAGGACTTCCAGGCGGGCGACCGCATCATTGTGGACACCAAGGTGGCGGCGACGTTCAGCCAGAGCGGCTCGATCGTGTCGGTGATCGCCAACACGACGACGCTCGGCGTGCTGACCTTCGACACCGTGGCGAATGCGACGGCTGCCATCAACGCCGGCGCGTTGGTGGACCAGGTGCCGTGCTTCGCGGCGGGCACCCGGATCGCGACCGAGCGCGGCGAGGTCGCGGTGGAGGCGATCCGGGTGGGCGAGCGGGTGCGGGTGCTGCTGGGCGACGGGCTGGCGGAGGTGATCTGGGTTGGGCGGCGCGCGGTGGACTGCGCGCGGCATGCGCAGCCGAGGAAGGTCTGGCCGGTGCGGGTGGCGGCCGGGGCGTTCGGGGAAGGCCGGCCGCACGCCGATGTGTGGCTGTCGCCGGACCACGCGGTCTATGTCAATGAGGTGCTGATCCCGGTGAAGCACCTGATCAACGGCAGCACGATCGCGCAGGTGGCGGTGGCGCGGGTGACGTATCACCACCTGGAGCTGGCGGCGCACGACGTGCTGCTGGCCGAGGGCCTGCCGGCGGAGAGTTTCCTCGATATGAAGGACGGGTCGAACTACGCGAACCGTCCGGGGCCGGTCTGGCTGTATCCGGATTACACCGTCCGGATGTGGGAGGCGTTCGGCTGCGCGCGGCTGATTGTTACGGGGCCGGAGCTGGAGGGGGCGCGGGCGGTGGTAGCCTGCGCCGGTGCGGCTGCCGCTCTGGCCGAGGCGGGGGACAGCAACGAGCTCAGGCGATCGGCGCGGCTCGATCACCCGGTCGCAGCCGGGGAAGGTCGCCGAAGCCGCAACAGATACGTGCGGGCTGCTTGACAGCATCCCGCCGCGCCGCCGCCATCTGCGGCGTCCCATCTCCGCGCGCTTGGCGTGCTCCGCGACAGAGCTCCAGACCATCCCGGTGGATCATCCGATGCTGGGTTCGGGCTGGTCGGACACCGAGCGGGATGCGCACACGATGTGGCGCTGGACGGATGGCGACGCCTTGGTTGCGATCGCCTCCTGCACGCCGTGCCGGTTCGAGGTCGAGGTCGCGCAAACCATGGCATATGCGGTGGCGGGCGATGCGCAGGCGGCGCCGCGGCGGGAGGTCGAGGCCTGGTGTGCCTGAAGCCAGCAGCGATCGGCGGCAGCGGTGAAACCGTCCAGCGTGCCGAACGCCGGTCTGCGGGCGGCCAAGGCCAACGCGCGCTGCCTCGACGGCGTGCCGAACGCCGCCCGGCGCAAAAGACGGCAAGCTTTGACCCGGATTTAACGGATCAAGGGCACAGATTGCACGGACCGCAGCAGTTCTCTCTTCGCGACCGGAGGCGCGGGTGCATCTGCCCGATGTCATTGCGAGCGCCGAAGCGACGCGGCAATCTCCCCGGTTCCCGGGCACGAAAATGGCGATTGCCGCGTCGCTTCGCTGCCCGCAATGGCAACCGGGGCGATG
>DATEQV010000045.1:0-2021 GCA_035272265.1 Acidisphaera sp.
TGCCAGTTCGCCATCGAGGCGGGCGACTGCATCTTCGCGCCGCGCATGAAGGCGCTGCTGCTGCGCGCTTTCGTGCTGGCCCGGCGGCGGCATCGATTGGCTGAGACCACGCGCCGCCAATACCGACAGCGGATGGAGCGCGATCTCGATGCGGTGATGGCACGGAGGGGGCGCCCACCAACCGCGATGGCCGGCGATTGCGAAAGCGATACGGCAAGGTCCGCGCTCACCTGTTCACCTTCCTCGACCATCCCGAGGTCGGCGCGGACAACAACGGCAGCGAACGTGAACTCCGTCCCACCGCCACCTATCGCAAGGTCACCGGTGGCTTCCGCTCCAACTGGGGCGCCGACCTGTTCGCCGCGCTTCGCTCCATCGTGGGAACCGCCGCTCGTCGTGGCATCGACGCCTATCAGGCCATCAGAATGACGCTACAGGGAAAGTCCGTGCTCGCACCCGGTTGAGCAGAGACAGGCGCTAAACTCATGGTCAAACATATCCTGACCTGCGACCTCTACGCACCCAACCTGTTGCAAATAAGGTGCCCTAAAAAGGCACCTTATTTGCGAGTCGCTGATTTAGATGCTGCGCGACAGCGGCGAAGTCGGCGCAACGGGCCGCGTAGCGGTCGTCGGTGGGGTTCGCGTCGGCAGCGCTCGCGAGCACGGCGTCCGGCGCGAACGCGATCGGGGGCAGCATCGGCCCTGTCAGCGTTCGTGCCTTGCATCGGCCGCCAGCAGAACCCGGCGATCAGCGGTATCACACGGCAGGCCTCACTTCGTCGCCAGCGCCTCAAGAGATCGCCGCGTCTCGCGGATCACCTGGTCAGCGTGGGCCATCCAGTGCTCAAGGTCGCTGTAGTCGATCGCCCTGCGCTCGATCGGCGTCAACGGGCGCTCGGGAAGCGGCAGGATTGGCAGCGCTTCTTCCGGCTTGATTAAAGGCGGCCGGCCGCGGCCCCGCCCGGGCTCCGCCCGACGCGGCGGTGCGACCTCGTCGCGCAGCGGCGCCAGGCCTGCCAACCCGAACAGCCGCCGCTTGGAGCGGCGGGTTACCTCGACGACGATCCCCGCTTCGGCAAACCAATTCAACAGCGCGATCGCGTTCTTGACCGCCATGCCGAGGCCGGCGGCGAGCGTGGTCGCCGACGCGAGCGGCGCGGCGGCCAGGATGTCGATTGCGGCAGCGGCGCGTGACGTGCTGCGCCGGCCGGCGGCGGCGGCGCAGCGGGCAGCGAACCAACTGCGCTCCAGATCGCAGAGCAGCTGCAGCACGTCGGCCGCCTCATCGGCCAGAGCGTCGAGGAAGATCGGCACCCAGGTCTCCATCTCGAACGGCACGTCCTCGCCGAGCGCGCGTGGCGCGGTGAGTGGGGCCGGAACGCGCAGCAGACCGTGTGTTGTCCAATGGCGGATCAGCGCCGCCCGGATCGGCGGACGGGCGCCGCCCTGGTTCAACCAGGCATGCATGCTGGACGCGGCCCAAAGCAGCTTGGACCTGCCGGTGTCGCTCTCCCTTGGCGATTTCAGTGCGACCGAAGCGATTTCAGCGGCTTGATCCCCTGTCGATTTCACTGGACCGTCCCCTTGCGGGTTCAGCGCGCGACGTAAGGTCCCCTTGGCGCTTCAGCGTGGGGGTGAGATATCATCACGGTTCCGCGCCGGCGCCTCGGTCGCCTATGCGGGCAGGCGCTGGCGGGTGCGGCAGGTCATGGACACCGAGGCGGTTCTGCTCAGCTCGGACAGCGGACAAGAGGTGGCGGCCGACCCGCTGCGCATCCGGTTGCTGGACAGCCTGACGCCGGGGGCAACCTCGCCGGGGCCGGTTGACGAGCTGCTTTACGACGAAGCTTAGGACGCTTTGCGCGAGGGGCGTGACGGGCCGGCAGGAACTACGCGATCTGCTTCCTGATGGATGCGTGCTGGCAGTGTGGCGCCCTGCTCAGTCCGCTGTCGCTCGCCGCACCGTCGCCTGACTTCTCCTGCGTGACGTGCGGAGCCCGGCTTGCAGACGCGCCATCG
>DATEQV010000046.1:0-6335 GCA_035272265.1 Acidisphaera sp.
TGCGATCGTGCGCAAACGGCTCCGGCTGGAGGCGCCTCTCTACACATTGCTGCAGGTCTTTTCGGTGGCGGTTTTTGAAAAGAGCGAGATCCTGACGGCATTCTCTCGCGAGGCCGACTGTTTCGAAGTTGCACAAGACGACAACCAATTGAATTTCCCAGGTTTTTAACCGGACAGTAGTGTGTGCTGACATGAAAACCAGCCGGAGAGCCCGATGATCGACCTGCACTACTGGCCGACGCCGAACGGCCACAAGATCACGATGTTCCTGGAGGAGACCGGGCACGAGTACCGGATCGTCCCGGTGAACATCAGCGCCGGCGAGCAGTTCAAGGCGGACTTCCTGAAGATCGCGCCGAACAACCGCATGCCGGCGATCGTCGACCATGACCCGCCCGGCGGCGGCGAGCCGATCAGCGTGTTCGAGAGCGGCGCGATCCTGTTTTACCTCGCCAATAAGACGGGCAAGTTCATCCCGTCCGACATCCGCGGCCGCGTGCAAGTGTTGCAGTGGCTGTTCTGGCAGATGGGCGGACTGGGCCCGATGGCGGGCCAGAACCATCACTTCGTGCAGTACGCGCCCGAGCGCATCCAGTACGCGATGGACCGCTACGTCAACGAGACGAACCGGCTGTACGGCGTCGCCGATCGGCGGCTGGCGCAGGCGACGTTCCTCGGCGGCGCGGACTACTCGATCGCCGACATGGCCGCGTATCCGTGGATCGTGCCGTGGAAGCGCCAGCAGCAGAACCTGGAGGGTTTTCCGAACTTGCACCGCTGGTTCGAAGCGATCCGCACCCGCCCGGCGACGGTGCGCGCGTACGAGATCGGCGAGAAGTACCGCACGACCGCGACGGTGACCGAGGAGAGCCGCAAGATCCTGTTCGGCCAGACGGCGGCCAACACGGCGCCGCGGCCATAGCGTAACGCCGCACGCGCGGAGGTGTCGGCACCACGAACAGCACGGAGACGTTCATGCACGCGCGGGTCCTGATCGCGGCAACAGCCCTGCTTGCCGGCCCGGCGATGGCGGCAACGCCGGCCTCGCCGATCGTCATCGAGCTGTTCACCTCCGAAGGCTGCTCGTCCTGCCCGCCGGCCGACGCCTTCCTGCGCGACATGGCGCTGCACCGGCCCGACGTGCTGCCGCTGGCGTGGCACATCACCTACTGGGACAGCCTCGGCTGGCGCGACCCCTACGCCCTGCCGCAGGCCACGCAGCGCCAGCGCGACTACGACCGCGACCGCAACGGCGGCGAGGTGTACACGCCACAGATGATGGTCGACGGCATCGACGACGTGGCCGGCTACGACCGCCCCGCCGTCAACGCCGCCATCTCCCGCGCGACGGCGTGGCAGGCCACCCATCCGGCGGTGCCGCTGACCGTGGCGCAGCACCCCGGGCAGAACGGTGGCGAGGCGGTGGTGCAGGTCGGCCCCGGCGAGGGCGCGGGGCGGCTGCTGCTGATCGGCTACGACCCCGAGCACCAGACGCCGGTCGCGCGCGGCGAGAACGCCGGGCGCACGCTGGTTGAGGCGAACGTGGTGCGTTCGGTGTCCGACCTCGGCGCCTGGACCGGTGCGGCGCTTCAGCGCGAGGCGCTGCTCGGCGCGGGCGAACGCCACGCCGTGCTGCTGCAGGGCGAGGACGGCCGCTTCATCGCCGCCGCCGTCCTGCCAGCCACTGGGCCGTAATCGCGACCAGCACCGCACCGGCCGCGCCGGCCGCCGACAAGCCGATGAAGGCCCACGCCAGCCCAAACGTGTCGGCCAGCCAGCCGGCGAGCGTGGTGCTGATCGAGGCGCCCGCGAACATCGCCAGCCCCACCGCGCCCATGGCGAGGTTGAAGCGGTTGGTGCCGCGGGTGATCTCGGCACAGACCATCGGCATCATCACGCCGAACACCGCGCCGCTCAGCCCACTGATCGACTGGACCCCGACCACCGCCCAGGTCGACGGCAGGAGCGCCATCAGCACGCCGCGCAGCGGCTCCGCCGCCCAGCCCAGGACCATGACCAGCCGCCAGCGGCCCTGGTCAGCGGTGCGCCCGACCCAGGGCGAGAGCCACGCCACCACGCCTTGCGGCACCACGATCGAGGCGGCGATGATCAGGTTGGCGACACCCCCCGCCTGCCTGGTCACGTCCCCCGCCGCCAGCGGCAGCATCGCCGCATCACACAGCTGGAACAGGAACGCGGCGACGGCGAAGGCCAGCAGCCGGCGGTCGGTGAACAGGGCGAGGATCTCGCCGAGCGGCGTGCGGTCCGATGTCGGCCTCGCCCGCGGGACGCGCTGTCGTGCCGGCCCGATCGCCCGCAGCGGCAGCAACGCCAGCAGGCACATGACCACGGTCAGCCCGAACACCGAGCCGCTGGTCAGGTAGAACCCAATGCCGCCCATCGCGGCGGCGGCGAATCCGTTGCCGATCGACGCCCAGCGCGCGTTGCGGCCCAGGCGCATGCCTAATCCCACCCGGCCGACGATCGCCAGGCTCATCGCGGCGATGGCCGGGTTCAGCACGCAGCTGGCGAATCCGTGCAGCACCTCGGCGGCGAACACCGACGGGCGGGTCGGCAGCAGCGCGATCAGCAGCGCGCTGGCGGTGATCGCCACGATGGCGGCGACCGCCGCGACCCGCTTGCTTTTCAGGTGGTCGACCAGGGCGCCGGCCGGCAGCTGGCTCGCCGCCGAGACCACCGTGCCGATGCTCAGCGCCACGCCGATATCGACCTGGGTCCAGTGCTTCGTCGTCAGATAGACGGCGATGAACGGGCCGAACCCGGTCTGCACGTTAGCGACCAGGAAGTTGAACCAGTCGAGGCCCTGCAGCGCCGGCGAGGTGACCTGCCGCACGCTCGAGCGCGGCGGCATCGGCACGCCCTGCATGGTCTTGGCGAGGGCGATGGAGCCGTCCATCAGCCGCGGACTACGGCTTCGGCGGCACGACGGCCGCCGCCGGCTGGTTGGCAGCGTTCGGCGGCGCGACGGTCGCCGCCGGCTGGTTGGCAGCATTCGGCGGCACGGCGGGTGCCGCCGGCTGGTTGGCAGCATTCGGCGGCGCGACGGGCGCCGCCGGCTGGCTGGGCGCACTCGGCGGGGCGACGACCGCTGGCGGTTGGTCCGGAGTCTTCGGCTGCACGACGACCGCCGCCGGCTGGTCGGGGTTCTTGTATTCGGGCGCCGAGCGGATCTGGTCCGGGCTCAGGGTCGTGGTGATCGGGTGCTGCTTCTCGGTCGGCGCGAAGTGCAGGGTCGACCAATCGACCGTCACGTCACGCGCGCCCATGCCCATGAAGCCGCCCACGTCCAGCACGGCAGCGCGCGGCTGCCCGTCCTCGCCCACCAGCAGGTCGATCAGCCGCCCCACCACCGTCCCGCCCGAGGCGACGTCCTGCCCCAGGATGGGCATCGCCTCCGTGCGGGGGAGCAGGCGGGTTTCCGGCGGCTTGGGAGAGCTCTCGCCCGACCCGGCGGCCTCGGCGTGGCCCTGGGCGAAGGCGGGGCAGGCCAGGGCGGAAAAAGCAAATGCGGCAAGAATGAGGCGGCGTGTCATCGCGGGGTTCTGCCCGATGCGGCGTGAGCGAGGCAAGCCTTCCCGGCCCGCGCGGTGTCACCGGAAGTTTCAGCCCCGGGGTGTTGCCCAACCGCAAATGCAGGCGTCATTGGGGCCGGGACCATCAGCAGGAGGCCGGGTTGGCGTTTTCGTATGCGGGCGGTGTCGCCGTCGTGACCGGAGCGGCGAGCGGGATCGGCGCCGCGCTGACCGCCGCGCTGGCCGCCAGGGGCGCGGATCTCGCCCTGGTCGACCGCGACTCGGCCGGGCTGCGGCTTGTCGCCGAGGCCGCGACCGCGGCCGGCCGCAAGGTCAGCCAGCACGCGCTCGACGTCACCGACGCGGCGGCCGTGGAGGCCCTGCCCCGCGCCGTGCTGGCCGCGCATGGCCGCGCCTCGATCCTGATCAACAACGCGGGCGTAGCCCTGGCCGGCACCTTCGAGGAGGTTCGGCCGGAGGACTTCGACTGGGTCATGGACGTCAACTTCGGCGGCACGGTGCGGATGACCCGCGCCTTCCTGCCGCTGCTGCGCCACGAGCCCAACGCCGCCCTGGTCAACATCTCCAGCGCCTTCGGGCTGATCGCGATGCCGGGCCAGGCGGCCTATTGCGCCAGCAAGTTCGCCGTGCGCGGGTTCACCGAGTCGCTGCGCCACGAGTTGGCCGGCACCTCGATCCGGGTGGCCTGCGTGCATCCGGGCGGGGTCGCGACCCCGATCGCCCGCAACGCGCGCCGGGCACCGGGCGTCGGCGACCGCTCGGCCGAGGAGATGATCGCGCTGGCCGAGCGGCTGCTGACGATGCCCCCGGCCCAAGCGGCCGAGATCATCCTGCACGGCATCGAAGAGGGCGATCCCCGCATCCTGGTCGGCAAGGACGCCAAGCGCGCCGACCTGCTGCAGCGGATGTTCCCGGTCAGCTACATCAAGCGGGCAGCGCGCGGGCTGGAACGGCGGCGCCGGGCCGCCGCCACCGAGGTCGCCGCCGGGCGTGCCAAGGCGACGCCGGTCACCGAAGGCCCCAGCCTGCAGGCCCATGCGGTCGACGCGATCATCCGCCTGACCGTCAAGCGCCGGATGAGCCGGGCACGCGACCCCAAGCTGATGCGCGCGGCGCTCGAGGAGACGCGGGTGAAGCTGCCGAAGCCCGCCCTGTTCAGACCCGCGACACTGGGAGGCGTGGCGGGCGAGTGGGCGAGCTGGGAGGGTGTCACGCCCACGGCGGCGCTGCTCTACCTGCACGGCGGGGGCTACTTCGCCTGCTCGCCGCGCACCCATCGGCCGATCACCTCGGGCTTCGCGAAACGCGGGCTGAGCGTGTTCGTGCCGGACTACCGCCTCGCGCCCGAGCACCCGTTCCCGGCGGCGATCGACGATGCGGTCGCCGTCTGGCGGGCGATGCGGGCGCTGGCGCCGGGCGAGCCGCCGCCGTTCGTGGCCGGCGATTCGGCCGGCGGCGGGCTGACGCTGGCGCTTGCGCTGAAGCTGCGCGAGATGGGCGAGGCGCTGCCGTCGGGGCTGGTGCTGTTCTCGCCCTGGACGGACCTGACGATGAGCGGCGCCTCGATCGAGGGCAACGGCAAGCGCGACGCGATGTTCACGCTGGAGGGCGTGCGGCGAGGGCCGCCGATCTACCTGGCGGGCGCCGATGCGCGCGACCCGCTCGCCTCGCCGGTGTTCGCCGACCTGCGCGGCCTGCCGCCGATGCTGATCCATGTCGGGCAACGCGAGATGCTGCTGGACGATGCGACGCGGGTAGCCGCGCGGGCGCGGGCGGCCGGGGTGGCGGTGGAGCTCGCGGTGTGGCCGGTGGTGCCGCATGTCTGGCAGATCGTGCCGTGGCTGCCGGAGGCGGCGCGCTCGCTCGACCAGGCCGCCGCGTTCATGAAGGCGCAGCCGCACCCGCTGCGGGCGGCGGCCTGACGCGGCCGCGGCTGGATCCCGGTCCCCGCGCAGGCATCCCCGTGGTACAAGGGGACATGGATCGTCAGGAGATCATCGCCCGCTTGCGGGAGAACGAAGCGGCGCTGAAGGCGCGGGGCGTGGCGCACGCGGCCTTGTTCGGCTCGCGCGCACGCGGCGATGCGCGGCCTGACAGCGACACCGACATCATGATCGAAATCGACCCCGACGCACATATCGGCGTCTGGGGCTATGCCGGGTTGAAGGAATATATCGCGAGTCTGTTCGAGGGACGGGTCGACGTCGTCAATCGCGACGGGCTGAAGCCTTATGTGAAACCGGCTGCCCTTGCCGATGCGATCTACGCCTTCTAGTCCTGAAGCGGTCCGCCGTTGGCTGAACGACATTCGACATCATGTCGCGACGGCCGAAGAGTTCGTCGCCGGCATCGGTTACGAGACCTTCCAGGGTGACACCCTTCGCCTGTACGCTGTGATCCGCTGCCTTGAAATCATCTCGGAAGCCTCCCGCCGGCTGCCCGACGAGCTGAAGGCTCGCCATCCGTCGATCGCATGGCGCGACATGGCGGCCGCGGGCAACATCTATCGCCACGAATACGAGGATGTCGCCGCCCGCGAGGTGTGGGATACGGTGACCCTGCACTTGCCGCCGTTACGCGACGCCGTGACTCAGGAGGTTGCGACGTTCGAGAACCCGGGAAAGACGATTACCTGAGGTACCTGAGCTCGACTTTCTGCAATTTACGCTGCGAGGCATAGAGTCTGCACGAATCGATTTAGCAAAGCGACTGGCATTATGACGGTATCACTGCCTTGCCGAGACATTGAAAAATCCGGCGGACACCAAAGTGCGCGGCGGA
>DATEQV010000047.1:0-10577 GCA_035272265.1 Acidisphaera sp.
GGTCGCGACGGTGCTGCCGGCGCCGCCGGACGCCGAGGAAAGCCCGCCGCCCCCGCCGGAGGAGCAATCGGAGACGCCGCCCGAGCGCGAGAGCACGAAGCTCGACGAGGCCGAGATCGTGCTCGCCGCGGCGGCCGCGGCGATCCCGCCGGGACTGCTCGCCGCGCTGGCGGCGGGGGCGACGATGCGGATGCGCAGCGAGGGGCGGGCGGGGGCGAAGAAGCTCGGCACCCGGCGCGGCCGGCCGGCGGGCGTGCTGGCGGGCGATCCGGTGCGCGGCGCGCGGCTGTCGGTGATCGACACGCTGCGCGCCGCGGCTCCGTGGCAGCGGCTGCGGATGCGCGCGACGCCATCGGCTGGACGCGTGCAGGTGCGGCGCGACGACTTCCGCATCCGGCGTTTCGCCGAGCGCACGCGCAGCCTGACGATCTTCGCCGTCGATGCGTCCGGCTCGACGGCGCTGGCGCGGCTGGCGGAGACCAAGGGCGCGGTCGAACTGCTGCTGGCGGAGAGCTACGTGCGGCGCGATCAGGTGGCGCTGATCGCCTTCCGCGGCACCGAGGCGAGCGTGCTGCTGCCGCCGACGGGCGCGCTGGCGCGCGCGCGGCGGGCGCTGGCGCAACTGCCGGGCGGGGGTGCCACACCGCTCGCCGCCGCAATCGACACCGCCGCGCTGCTCGCCGATGCGTCGCAGAAGCGGGGGCTGGCGCCGTCGGTCGTGCTGCTGACCGATGGCAAGGCGAACGTCGCGCGCGACGGCTCGATGGATCGCGCGAAGGCGGAGGCCGATGCGCTCGCCGCGGCGCAGTCGGCGCGCGGGTTGCGCGCGCTGCTGATCGACACGTCGCCGCGCCCGCAGCAATCGGGACGGCGGCTCGCCGAGGCGATGGCGGCGACCTACCTGCCGCTGCCGGCGGCCGATGCCTCGGCGCTGTCGCGCGCGGTCAAGGCGGCGAAATGAGCAACCGGCTGCGCTGGGACCGCGACGGGCGCGACTGGCCGAACCGCGAGGCGAGCCGGTTCGTCCACGCCGCCGGGTTCGAGTGGCACGTCCAGCGCCTCGGGCAGGGGCCGGTGGTCTTGCTGGCGCACGGCACGGGGGCGGCGACGCATTCGTGGCGCGGGCTGGCGCCGATCCTGGCGCGGGACTTCACCGTGATCGCCCCCGACCTGCCGGGGCACGGGTTCACCGACACGCCGCCCCCGCCGGGCCTGTCGCTGCCCGGCATGGCGCGGTCGCTGGCGGCGCTGGTGCGCGCGATGGACGTCACGCCGGCGATCGCCGTGGGGCATTCGGCCGGGGCGGCGGTGCTGGCGCGCATGAGCCTGGACGGGATGCTCACGGCGCGCGCGCTGGTGGCGATCAACGGCGCGATGCTGCCGCTGACGGGGATCCCGGGCTCGCTGTTCTCGGGCATCGCGCGCGTGCTCGTGACCGTGCCGATGGTGCCGCGGTTTTTCGCCCGCCGCGCGCGCAGCCGCGCGGTGGTCGAACGGCTAATCCGCGATACCGGCTCGCATCTCGATGCCGCCGGGCTGCGGCAGTATGCGCGGCTGATGACCGACCCCGGGCATGTGTCGGGCGCGCTGGCGATGATGGCGAGCTGGGAGCTCAAGCCGCTGGAGCGCGACCTGCCGGAATTGCGGGTGCCGCTGACGCTGATCGCATCGGAGGGCGACCGCACGGTGCCGCCGGGGGATTCCGTGCGCGTCGCGCACATGGTGCCGGGGGCGGTCGTGAAGATGGTGCCGCGGCTGGGCCACCTCGCGCACGAGGAGGACCCGCAGGCGATCGCCGATCTGATCCGCGAGGCGGCGGTGCGGGCGAGCGTGCTGGCGTAAGACGGCGCTTGGCGAGGGCGTCAAGTCAAGTTTACAGTCTTGCTGTATGCTCGACGCGACAGTCCCGAGGCTCCAAGCCTCCGTGCTGATGTCGGATCGCCGTCCGCATGCCGTGGTGATCGGCACCGGCTTCGGCGGTCTGGCAGCGGCGGTGCGCCTGGGCGCGCGCGGCTGGCGGGTGACGGTGCTGGAGCGGCTCGAGCAGCCCGGCGGGCGGGCGCGGGTGTTCCGGCAGGATGGGTTCACCTTCGATGCCGGCCCGACCATCGTCACCGCGCCGTTCCTGTTCGAGGAGCTGTGGTCGCTGGCCGGGCGGCGCTTGGCGGACGATGTCGAACTGCGTCCGCTGTCGCCGTTCTATCGCATCCGCTTCGATGACGGATCGCACGTCGACTACAGCGGCGACATCGACGCGATGCGGGAAGAGGTGGCGCGGCTCGCGCCGGATGACGTGGCCGGGTTCGAGCGGTTCATGCGCCGGAGCGAAGAGGTCTGCCGCATCGGCTTCGAGCAGCTGGGTCACGTGCCGTTCGAGAGCTGGACCGACATGGCGCGGATCGCGCCCGCGCTGCTGCGGCTGGGCGGCCTGCGCAGCGTGTTCGGCACGGTGCGGCGGTATGTGCGCGATCCGCGGCTGCGCATGGTGCTGTCGTTCCATCCGCTGCTGATCGGCGGCAATCCGCTGCGCGCGAGCGCGATCTACACGCTGATCCCGCATCTGGAGAAACGCTGGGGCGTGCATTTCGCGATGGGCGGCACGGGTGCGCTGGTGCGCGGACTGGTGTCGCTGATCGAGGGGCAGGGCAACGTGGTCCGCACGCGCGCGGAGGTCGATCGCATCGTCGTCGGGGGCGGGCGGGTGCGCGGCGTGGTGCTGACCGGCGGCGAGCGGATCGAAGCCGACGCGGTGGTGTCGAATGCCGATGCCGCGTGGACCTACGGGCACCTGTTGCGCGACGAGCCGGGCGGGACGCGCCGGCTGATGCGGGCACGTCATTCGAACGGACTGTTCGTCTGGTATTTCGGCACCAGCCGCCGGTTCGAGGACGTGCCGCACCACACGATCCTGATGGGGCCGCGCTACGAGGGGTTGCTGCGCGACATCTTCGACCGCCGCGTGCTGGCGGCGGATTTCAGCCTCTACCTGCACCGGCCGACGGCGACCGATCCGTCGCTGGCACCGCCCGGCTGCGACGCGTTCTATGTGCTCGCACCGGTGCCGCATCTGGGCTGCGGCATCGACTGGAGGCAGCAGGCCGAGCCGCTCCGGCGCGCGATCGCCCAGCGTCTGCACGAGACGCTGTTGCCGTGGTTCGAGAACGCGGTCGTCACCTCGCGGGTGATGACGCCGGTGGATTTCCACACCGACTTTCTGTCGGTGCTCGGCGCCGGGTTCGGGCTGGAGCCGGTGCTGACGCAGAGCGCGTGGTTCCGCCCGCACAACCGCAGCAAGCGCGTGCCCGGTCTGTATCTGGTCGGCGCCGGCACGCATCCGGGGGCGGGTGTGCCGGGTGTGCTGTCGTCCGCCCGCATCCTCGACAAGGTGGTGCCGGATGTCGTCTCAGGCCGCTGACTGGGGAGTGATGCAGGGCGAAAGCTGGGCGGACCGCGCCGCCTGCCGGGCGCTGCTGTGCGGCGGGTCGAAGAGCTTCCACCTCGCCGGGCGCCTGCTGCCGCCGCGCGTCGGCGCGGACGCGGCGGCGCTGTACGCGTTCTGCCGGGTGGCGGACGATGCGATCGACGGCGGCGGCGGGCGCGCGGCACTCGGCCGGCTGCGCGAGCGTCTGTTCCGCGCCTATGCGGGTCAGCCGTTCGATCTGCCGTCCGACCGGGCGCTGGCGTCCGTGGTGGCGGCGCACGGCATCCCCCGCGCGCTGCCGGAGGCTTTGCTGGAAGGCTTCGCCTGGGACGCCGAGGGGCGGCGCTATGCGACGATCTCCGAGCTGCGTGCCTATGCGGCGCGCGTCGCCGGCGCGGTCGGGGCGATGATGGCGCTGCTGATGGGGGTGCGGGATCCCGACGCGATCGCCCAGGCCTGCGCGCTGGGTGTCGCCATGCAGCTCAGCAACGTCGCCCGCGACGTGGGCGAGGACGCGCGCGCCGGGCGCGTGTATCTGCCGCTCGACTGGCTGCGGGAGGCCGGGATCGATCCCGATGCGTTCGTCGCGGCGCCGGAAGCCGGGCCGGGCTTGACCCAGGTGTTGCAGCGCGTGCTCGCCGAGGCCGGGCGGCTGTATGCGGCCGCGGAGCCGGGCATCGCGCGCCTGCCGCGCGCCTGCCGGCCGGGGATCTGGGCGGCACGGCTGATCTACGACGAGATCGGCCTGCAGGTGGCGCGCGACGGGGTCGATCCGGTGACGGCGCGCGCCGTGGTGCCGACGTCGCGCAAGCTGGCCCTGCTGGCGCGCGTGCCGCTGGCGATGCGCCGGGCGCCGACGCTCGCCGCCGCTCCGCTGGCGGAGACCGATTTCCTGGTCCAGGCGGTGCGGCATGCGCCGCCGCCGCGGCGCGCCGCTGCCATGCCGGCGCTGGAGCCGGTCGGCGGCGGCGTCTCCGGCCGGGTCGAGTGGGTGGTGGCACTGATGGACCGGCTGGAGCGGGTGCAGCGCATGGAGCAGGCGCACCTCTGATCGCGCGGCCTTGTCCGCACGGCCGCCCGGGCATACCTGACTGGGACAGTCAGCTTTTCCGAGGCGGCAGGATGTTCATCGAGACCGAAGGCACTCCCAACCCGGCGACCCTGAAGTTCCTGCCGGGGGTGATCGTCATGCCGTCCGGCACGGCGGACTTCGCCGCCCCATCGAACGCCCAGCACAGCCCGCTGGCGCTGGCGCTGTTCGATCTGCCGGGGGTGACGCGCGTGTTCCTCGGGACGGATTTCATCACCGTGACCAAGGCGCCGCGCACCGAGTGGCAGTCGCTCAAGCCGCAGGTGCTCGGCGCGATCGCCGAACACTTCGCCGCCGGCCGTCCGGTGATCGAGGGCGGCCCGGCCGGCGCGGACGAGGAGGACACCGCGCCGGAGGACGCCGAGATCGTCGAGCAGATCAAGGAACTGCTGGACACCCGCGTCCGCCCGGCGGTAGCCGGCGACGGCGGGGACATCATCTTCCGCGGCTTTCGCGACGGCGTGGTGCGGCTGCACATGCAGGGCGCCTGCGCCGGCTGCCCGTCCTCGACCGCGACGCTGAAGCACGGCATCGAGAACATGCTGCGCCACTACATCCCGGAGGTCGTCGGCGTCGAGCAGGTCGACGCCTGACCAGCAGCGGGGGCTGACGATGACCCGGATGATCGAGGCGATCGACGCGGCGGCGCGCGACCTGTTGTTCGAGGGCGCACGCACGCACAACGCCTGGCAGGACAAGCCGGTGCCGGAGGCGAAGCTGCGCGAGCTGTACGACCTGCTGAAGATGGGCCCGACCTCGGCCAACTGCTCGCCCGCGCGGTTCCTGTTCCTGCGCGCGCCGGCGGCGAAGGAGCGGCTGCGCCCGGCGCTGTCGCAGGGCAACCTGGCGAAGACGATGGCGGCTCCCGTGACCGTGATCGTCGCCTACGACCCGAAGTTCTACGACCTGCTGCCGCGGCTGTTCCCGCACGCCGACGCCCGGTCCTGGTTCGCCGGCAACAAGGCGCTGGCCGAGACGACCGCGTTCCGCAACGGCACGCTGCAGGGCGCCTACCTGATCGTGGCAGCGCGCGCGGTGGGGCTGGATTGCGGGCCGATGTCGGGGTTCGACAATGCCAAGGTGGACGCGGCGTTCCTGGCCGATCGCGGCTGGAAGTCGAACTTCCTGGTCAATCTCGGCTACGGCGACCCGTCCGGCCTGTTCCCCCGCTCGCCGCGGCTGACCTTCGAGGAAGCCTGCGAGGTGCTGTGAGGGGCGCGTTCGGGACTGCACCGGGCCCCGACCTTCTCGACCGGATGCGGCGCAATCCGGCTGCGGATTGGACCGTCGGCGACGTGGCACGTCTGTGCGCCCAGCACGGCGTACGGTGCACACCGCTTGCGGGCGGTGGCTCGCACTACGCGATTTCCCACCCGTCGCAGCGGGGTGTTCTGACGATCCCGAGGGCGCGCCCGGTCAAGCCGGTCTATATCCGCAAGCTCGTGGGTTCGTTGCGGCTGGCGGAGGCGATGATGCCCCATCCCGACTACCCGGTGCTGATCGAGCCTTTGGCGCCCGAGGACGGCGGCGGTTACCTGGCGACGGTGCCCGACCTGCCGGGCTGCATGTCGGACGGCCCGACGCGCGAGCTGGCCGCGCGCAACATCGGGGACGCCATCGCCGCGTGGATCGAGGAGGCACAGGCGCTTGGCCGGCCGGTGCCCGCCCCTTCGCGCTACATGACCCAGGCCTGACATGGCGCGAGGGCGGGTGTAGCAGGGGCGCATGTCACGCACCGCCTCCATCCACCGCGCCACGTCCGAGACCGAGGTCGAGGTCGCGCTCGACCTCGACGGCACCGGGCAGACCGAGATCGCCACCGGGATCGGCTTCCTGGATCACATGCTGACCGCGCTCGGCCGGCATTCGATGATCGACCTGCGCATCCAGGCCAAGGGCGACGTGCATATCGACGACCACCACACGACCGAGGATGTCGGCATCGTGCTCGGCCAGGCGATCGCGCGCGCGCTTGGCGACAAGCGCGGCATACGCCGGTTCGGCCACGCGCTGGCGCCGATGGACGAGGCGCTGGCGGAGGCGGCGATCGACATTTCCGGGCGCGGCATGCTGCTGTGGTCCGTCAGCTTCCCGCAGGCTTCCGTCGGCACGATGGACACCGAGCTGTTCGAGGAGTTCTTCCGCGCGCTAGCGAGCAACGCCGCGATCACGCTGCACGTCACGCAGCGCGCGGGACGCAACACGCACCACATCGCCGAGGCCTGCTTCAAGGCCGCGGCGCGGGCGCTGCGGGAGGCTGTGGAAATCGACCCGCGCGCCGGCGATGCCGTGCCGTCGACCAAGGGCGTGCTGTAGATGCGCTCCTGGACGGTGCATCTGCGCCGCCAGACCTTGCCCCGGCTGATCCCCGAGGGCTTCAGCCGGGGCGCGTTCCTGTTCGGCCCGCTCTGGCTGCTGTCGTGCGGCGCCTGGATTCCGGCGGTGTTGCAGGCTGCGGCCTACGCGATCATCGCGCGCGCGCTGCCGGGCGATGCCGGCTTCGCCGCGGGGTTCGGGCTGGCGCTGCTGGTCGGTTTCTCCGGCAACGACCTCGTGAGCTGGTCGCTCGGCCTGCGCGGCTACGTGCTGTCGGGCGTGGTGGTCGCCCGCGATGCCGAAGGCGCGCTGCTGCGGCTGCTGGAGATGCGGCCGGAGCTGGCGACCGAAACCGCGCGGCTGCTGCGATGAAGGTCGCGGTCGTTGACTACGGCAGCGGCAACCTGGCGTCGGCGCAGCGCGCGCTGATGCGCGCGGCGGACGTCGCCGGCATCGATGCGAGCATCGTGGTGACGGCCGACGCCGATGCGGTGGCGCGCGCGGATCGCATCGTGCTGCCGGGCCAGGGCGCGTTCGACGACTGTGCGCGCGGGCTGCACGCGGTGGACGGGATGTGGGAGGCGATCGCCGCGGCGACCGACGCGGGGCGCCCGTTCTTCGGCATCTGCGTGGGCATGCAGCTGATGGCGCAGCGCGGGCTCGAGGGCGGTGTGACGCCCGGCTTCGGCTGGATCCCGGGCGAGATCGCACGGATGGAGGTGCCCAGCCTGCGGCTGCCGCAGATGGGCTGGAACGAGCTGCAGTTCGTGATCGGCGCGCATCCGCTGCTCGAGGGCCTGTCGCCCGGCGCGCACGCCTATTTCGTGCACAGCTACGGGCTGCGCGATGCCGATCCGGCAACCGTGCTGGCGACCACCGACTACGGCGGCCCGGTGGTGGCGTTCGTGGCGTCCGGCAATCGCGCCGGCACGCAGTTCCACGTCGAGAAGAGCCAGGATGTCGGGCTGCGCATCCTGCTCAACTTCCTGCTCTGGTCGCCATGAGGTTCCGGTCTTGACGGGCGGCCCCAACCTCCCGGGCCACGCGACGCAGAGCGTCGAGCGGGTGTCGGAGTTCACCGACGACGACATGCAGGCGCTATGCGAGGCGACCGACGCGGCGATCATCGAAGGCGGCGGGTTCGGCTGGGTCAATCCGCCCGGCCGTGCGGCGCTGGAGGCGTTCTACCGGGGCGTGGTGCTGGTGCCCGGGCGCGAGCTGTTCGTCGGCCGGCTGGACGGCGTGATCGTCGGCTCGGCGCAGCTGATCCGTCCGCCGCGCAACAACGAGGCGCAGTCGTTCTCGGCCTGGCTGATGCACAGCTTCATCGCGCCGTACGCGCGCGGGCATGGACTGGCGCGCGAAATCAGCCGGAAGGTCGAGGAGCGCGCCCGCAGCCTGGGCTACGGTGTGCTGAACCTGGACGTGCGCGAGTCACAGGTGCCGGCGATCCGGCTGTACGAGTCGCTCGGCTTCAAGCGCTGGGGCGAGCATCCGGCGTATGCGCGCATCAACGGCGAGACGATCCGAGGGTATTACTACTACAAGCTGCTCAAGCCGCTGCCGAACCGTGCGAAAGGCTGAGCCGTGCCGCTGACGATCTACCCCGCCATCGACCTGAAGGACGGCGCCTGCGTGCGGCTGCGCCAAGGGGCGATGGATAGCGCTACCGTCTATGGCAACGATCCCGCTGCGCAGGCGCGCGCCTGGGCCGATGCCGGATTCACGTGGCTGCATGTGGTGGACCTCAACGGCGCGTTCGCCGGGCGCTCGGTCAACGCCGACGCAGTGTGCGCGATCCTGGGTGAGATCGATATCCCGGTTCAGCTCGGCGGCGGCATCCGCGACATCGACGCCGTGGCGTCATGGCTGGAAGCAGGCGTTGCTCGCGTGATCCTCGGCAGTGCGGCGGTGAAGAAGCCGGCGCTGGTGTTCGAGGCCGGACGCGCGTTTCCCGGCCGCATCGTCGTCGGGATCGATGCGCGCGACGGGCGGGTGGCGACCGAAGGCTGGGCCGATGTGTCCGACCTCGACGCCGCCGACCTCGCGCGGCGCTTCGAGCAGGCCGGTATCGCGGCGGTGATCTACACCGATATCGGCCGCGACGGCATGCTGGGCGGAATCAACCTCGCGCAGACGGTGGCGCTGGCGGAGCGCGTGTCGGTGCCGGTGATCGCCAGCGGCGGCGTCGGCAGCGTCGCCGATATCGCGGCGGTGCGCGACGCGGCGGCCCAGTCATCTGGACAAATCCAGGGGGTGATCGTCGGCCGCGCGCTGTATGACGGCTACGTGACGCCGGCGGAGGCGCTGGCGGCGGCCTGACCTGTGCAGCTTATGCTTGCAAAGCAAACGGCAGGTACCGCTTAAGTGCGGCCAATGTTGAAGCTGCGCGTGATCCCGTGCCTGGACGTCAAGGACGGCCGGGTCGTGAAGGGCGTCAATTTCGTGTCCCTGCGCGACGCAGGCGATCCGGTGGAGCAGGCCGCGCTGTACGACGCGGCCGGCGCGGACGAGCTTTGCTTTCTGGACATCACCGCGAGCCATGAGAAACGCGACACGATCGTGGACGTCGTCGCGCGCACGGCGGCGCGCATCTTCCTGCCGCTGACGGTCGGCGGCGGCATCCGCGCGACCGAGGACATGCGCCGCCTGCTGCTCGCCGGTGCCGACAAGTGCAGCGTCAACTCCGCGGCTGTCGCGCGGCCGGAACTGGTGAGCGAGGCGGCAGAGAAGTTCGGCAGCCAGTGCGTCGTCGCCGCGGTGGACGCCAAGCGCCGCGCGGCCGGCGGCTGGGAAGTGTTCACGCATGGCGGACGCCAGCCGACCGGGATCGATGCGGTGGCGTGGTGCCGCGAGCTGGAGCGGCGCGGCGCGGGCGAGATCCTGCTGACCAGCATGGACCGCGACGGCACCGGCGAGGGCTTCGACGTGAAGCTGCTGAAGTCCGTGTGCGACGCCGTGCGGCTGCCGGTGATCGCCAGCGGCGGCGTCGGCACGCTCGCGCATTTCGTCGAGGGCGCGCGCGCCGGGGCGACCGGGCTGCTGGCCGCCAGTGTGTTCCATTTCGGCACGTTCACGATCGCCGAGGTCAAGCAGGCGCTGCACGAGGCCGGGTTGCCGGTGCGGCCGATCCTGCAACAGGCCGCCTGATGGCGAAGCAGCAGCACAAGAAGGCCGAGGCCAAGAAGGCCCGCAAGGCGGGCGTGCCGCTCACGCTGCGGGCCTCGCTTGCGCCGTCGGGGGTCGAGGCCTCGGGCGTGGAGGTGCTCGACCGGCTGTGGGACACGGTGGAGAGCCGGCGGGGTGCGAATCCGGCCGTCAGCCACTCCGCCCGCCTGCTGTCGCGCGGCACGGCGAAGATCGCGCAGAAGTTCGGCGAAGAGGCGATCGAGTGCCTGATCGAGGCGGTGGCAGGCCGCCGCGACGCGCTGGTCGCCGAAAGCGCGGACGTGCTGTACCACCTGATCGTGCTGTGGGTGGATGCCGGCGTGCGGACCGAGGAGGTCTGGCACGAGCTGAAGATGCGCGAGGGAATCAGCGGCATCGCCGAGAAGGCGTCGCGGCCGCCCGGCCTGCCGCTTGCTCCGCGGCCGACTACGAAGAAGATTCCCTGAGAGGCTGAAAATGTATCGGCCGTTGAGGTGAGTTCGCTGAATCGTGTTTTGGTAGGACCGACGCGCGAGATGCTGGGACGCTCCTATGGCCGGAGCTGGTGGGCTTGTGGCGCGGGGTATCTCACGTTGATCCGGT
>DATEQV010000048.1:0-5348 GCA_035272265.1 Acidisphaera sp.
AGCGCGTTGTTCAGGTCTTTCTGGTGTAGTTCGATGCGGCCACCGGGCTCGAAGTTGCGCTTGATCATGCGCTCGCCGTGCACCTCCAGGATGCGCGACGACGCAAAGCCGCCCATCAGCGCCGCGCGCACCTTGGCCGGATCGGCGCCGGCCTTGGAGGCGAACAGCAGCGCCTCGCCCACCGCCTCGATCGTCAGCGCCACGATGATCTGGTTGGCAACTTTCGTCGTCTGCCCATCGCCGTTGCCGCCGACCAGCGTCACGTTCTTGCCCATCAGCTCGAAGACCGGGCGGGCCTTGTCGAACGCCGCCTGCGGCCCGCCGACCATGATCGTCAGCGATGCCGCCTTGGCCCCGACCTCGCCGCCGGAGACCGGCGCGTCGAGGTACTGGCAGCCGTGCTGCTCGATGCGCTTGGCGAACTCCTTGGTCGCCAGCGGCGAGATCGAGCTCATGTCGGCGACGATCTTGCCGGCGCTCAGCCCCTCCGCCACGCCGTCCTTGCTGAACAGTACGGCCTCGACGTCGGGCGTGTCGGGGACCATGACGATGATCAGCTCGCCGTGCTGCGCGACCTCGCGCCCGGTCGCGCAGACCTTGACGCCCGCCTCGACCAGCTCGGCCGGCACGGGGCCGATCGTGTTGACGAACAGGCTGTGGCCCGCCTTGACCAGGTGCCCGGCCATGGGCCGGCCCATGATGCCCAAGCCGATGAAGCCGATCTGCATGACTGTTTCCCCCTCCGACGCTGCCGCGCGCTATCCGGCGCGCTCGGCCGACTGAAGCACCGATCCGGACACGTCGTCGATGCTCAGCTTCGGATCGAGGCACAGGATCTCCTCGAACTCGGCGACATCGGTGATTTCGGCGCCCATCGAGATGTTGGTCACCCGCTCGAGGATGAACTCGATCACCACCGGCACCTGATGTTCCTGCATCAGGTGCCGTGCGGTCGCGAAGGCCTGCTTGAACTCGTTGGGGCTTTTCACCCGCACCGCCTTGCAGCCCAGGCCCTCGGCGACCGCGACGTGATCGACGCCGTACGAGCCGGCCTCCTCGCTGTTGATGTTCTCGAACGCCAGACTGACCTCGAAATCCATCTTCAGCCCGCGCTGTGCCTGCCGGATCAGACCAAGATACGAGTTGTTCACCACGACGTGAAGGTAGGGCAGCTTGTGCTGCGCGCCGACCGCCAGCTCCTCGATCATGAACTGGAAGTCGTAGTCGCCCGACAGCGCCACGATCTCGCGGTCGGGGTCGGCGGCGCGCACGCCGAGTGCCGCTGGCAGCGTCCAGCCCAGCGGCCCCGCCTGTCCGCAATTGATCCAGTGGCGCGGCTTGTAGACGTGGAGGAACTGCGCGCCGGCGATCTGCGACAGGCCGATGGTCGTGACATAGGTGGTGTCGCGGCTGAACGCCTCGTTCATCTCCTCATAGACGCGCTGCGGCTTGAGCGGCATCTGGTCGTAGTGGGTGCGGCGCAGCATGTGCAGCTTGCGGTGCTCGCAGTCCGCCGCCCAGGCGGTGCGGTCCTTCATCCGGCCGGCCGCCTTGCGCGCACGGGCAGCCTCGATGAACAGGTCGAGTGCCGCGCCGGCGTCGGAGACGATGCCGAGATCGGGGTTGAACACGCGGCCGATCTGCGTGGGTTCGATGTCGACGTGCACGAATGTGCGGCCCTTCGTGTAGACGTCGATCGAGCCGGTGTGGCGATTGGCCCAGCGGTTGCCGATCCCCAGCACGAAATCCGACTGCGTGAAGGTGCGGTTGCCGTAGCGGTGGCTGGTCTGCAGGCCGACCATGCCCGCCATCAGCCGATGGTCGTCCGGGATGCAGCCCCAGCCCATCAGCGTGGGCACGACCGGCACGCCGGTCAGTTCGGCGAACGCGACCAGCCGGTCGGCGGCGTCGGCGTTGATGATGCCGCCGCCGGCGACGATCAGCGGCCGCTCGGACGCCTCCAGCATGTCCAGCGCGCGCTCGATCTGCTGGCGAGTCGCCGTCGGCTTCCAGGGGGGCAGCGGCGCGTAGGTGTCGAGGTCGAACTCGATCTCCGCGGTCTGCACGTCGATCGGCAGGTCGATCAGCACCGGGCCGGGACGGCCGGAGCGCATCAGGTGAAAGCCGTGCTGGATCGCGCGCGGCACCAGCCCCGGCTCCAGCACCGTCGTCGCCCACTTGCACAGCGGGCCGGCGATCGTCGCGATGTCGACCGCCTGGAAGTCTTCCTTGTGAAGGCGCGGACGCGGCGCCTGGCCGGTGATGCACAGGATCGGCACCGAATCCGCGGCAGCCGCGTACAGGCCGGTGATCATGTCGGTGCCGGCGGGGCCGGACGTGCCGAGGCAGACGCCGATATTGCCCGGTTTGGCACGGCTGTAACCGTCGGCCATGTGCGACGCGCCCTCGACATGGCGCGCGAGGATGTGGCGGATGCCGCCATGCGCGCGCAGCGCCGCGTAGAACGGATTGATGGCGGCGCCCGGCACGCCGAAGGCGACCGTCACGCCCTCGCGCGCCAGCACACGCACCGCCGCCTCCACCGCCGTCATTCGTGCCATCGCCGTTCCTCCCGCTGCCGCTCGTCGATCCGACGTACCGACGAGTATGCCCGGCGTGTCCGGCGCGCAAGGCGTTTCGGAAGTCTTTCCACGATGTGGAAACCGCCGCGACGGACGGATTCAACCCGCCGGCGGAAGTGCGCCGCCCGAGGCTTCCGTGATGGCGCGCGCCGCGGCGGCGACCAGCGTGCCGAGTGCCTCCATCCGGCGGTCGTCGATGCGCGCGGACGGACCCGAGATGGAGATGCCGGCCAGCGGGCTGCCGTGTTCGTCGAGCGCCGCTGCGGCGATGCAGCGCAGCCCGATCTCATGCTCCTCGTCGTCGATCGCGTAGCCGCGCGCACGGGTGGCGGCGAGATCGGCGTGCAGCGCGCGGCGGCTGGTGAGCGTCCGCGCGGTCATCGCCGGCAAGCCGTGCGGCGCCAGCACGCGATCGACCTCGCGCGCCTGCAGATGGGCGAGCATCGCCTTGCCCGCGCCGGAACAGTGCAGCTTGGCCCGCCCGCCGGGGCGCGCGATCGCGCGCATCATCCGGCGCGACTCGACCTGCGCGATGCAGATCGCCTCGCCCTCCTCGGGGACATAGAGGTTGGCGGTCTCGCCGCTCGCCTCCATCAGCGCGCGCAGATGCGGGCGCGCGATCAGCGCGATGTCGCGCGTGTGGAGGAACGCGCTGCCGATCGTGAACGCGCGCACGCCCACCTGCCACACGCCGCCCACCGCTTCGAAGCGCACGAAGCGCGCCTGCTGCAGCGTCGTCAGCAACCGGTGCGCGGTGGACGGCGCGAGCCCGACGGCCTGTGCGACTGCAGTCAGCGTCAGCCCGTCATGGCTCGCTGCGATGGCATCGAGGATGCCGATCGCGCGCGTGAGCGACTGCACCTGGCCGCCGCGCTCAATGACCGGCGCCGCCTTCCGCGCGGCCTTGCCCATGCACCGGCCCTTTCCTGCCCAGAGCGCGTGGACTAGCGTCTGCATGCGGCCGCGACAACCGCCGAGGTCGATCGAGGGAGACGCCCAGGTGAGCGAACAGGCTGCGCCGGTGATCCGTCTGCATCCCGAGGATGGCGTGGTGATCGCACGCGCAACCTTGTTGCCGGGCGCGCCGGTGGCCGACGGCGTGGCGGCGAGCCAGCGCATCCCCGCCGGCCACAAGGTCGCCACGCGGCCGCACGCGGCGGGCGAGCCGGTGCGGCGCTACGGCCAGATCATCGGCTTCGCGACCGCGGCGATCGCGCCGGGCGAGCATGTGCACGTGCACAATCTCGGCATGGGCGATTTCGCGCGCGACTACGCGTACGGCGTCGATGCGACGCCGACCGAGATGCTCGATCCGCCGGCGACGTTCCAGGGCATCCGCCGCGCGGACGGACGGGTGGCGACGCGCAACTACATCGGCATCATCACCTCGGTGAACTGCAGCGCGCATGTCGCCGGACTGATCGCCGACGCGTTCCGCCGCAACCCGTTCACCGGAAGCGACCCGATTGCCGACTGGCCGAACGTCGACGGCGTGGTGGCGCTGACCCACAAGACCGGCTGCGGCATGAGCATGGGCGAGCCGCTGAAGGTGCTGCGCCGCACGCTGGCCGGCTACGCGCGGCACGCGAATTTCTCGCACGTGATCGCGCTCGGTCTGGGCTGCGAGGTCAACCAGCTCGGCCCGATGATGGAGGAGCACCGGCTCTCGGGGCGCCTGCGCAGCATGGACATCCAGAGCATGGGCGGCACGCGGCGCACGGTCGAGGCCGGCATGGCGTTCGTGCGCGAGGTGTTGGACGACGCCAACCGCGTCGTGCGCGAGACGGTGCCGGCAAGCGAGCTGACCGTGGCGCTGCAATGCGGCGGCTCGGACGGATATTCGGGCGTGTCCGCGAATCCGGCGTTGGGGGCGGCGAGCGACCTGGTGGTGCGCAACGGCGGCTCGGTGATTTTGTCGGAAACCACCGAGACCTACGGGGCGGAGCACCTGCTGACCCGCCGTTCCGCGACCCGCGCGGTGGGCGAGCGGCTGGTCGAGCTGATGCGCTGGTGGGAGGACTACACCGCGCGCAACGGCGCGGAGATCAACGCCAACCCGTCGCCCGGCAACAAGGCGGGGGGCCTGACGACGATCCTGGAGAAGTCGCTCGGGGCGATGGCGAAGGCGGGCAGCACGAACCTCGTGGACGTGGTGCGCTACGCCGAGCCGGTGACGGCGAAGGGTTTCACGTTCATGGACACGCCCGGGTACGACCCGGTGGCCGCGACCGGTCAGGTGGCGGGCGGGGCGAACATCGTGTGCTTCACCACCGGGCGTGGCAGCGTGTTCGGCTGCAAGCCGGCGCCGTCGATCAAGATCGCGACGAACACGCCGATGTATCAGCGCATGGACGAGGACATGGACGTCAACTGCGGCACCATCCTGGACGGCGAGGAGACGGTGCAGCAGGCGGGTGCCCGCATCTTCGACCTGATCCTGCGCGTCGCGAGTGGTGAGCGCAGCAAGAGCGAGGCCGCCGATTTCGGGGCTGCCGAGTTCGCGCCCTGGCAGCTCGGCGCGACGGTGTAGACTGGATGTAGAAAGCGAGCCTTGCCGGCGCGGCGACGCCCAACATTGTCAGCAGCGAATAGGGCGGACGCAAGTCCGCCGAGCGTTGTCAAGTCGCAGGACAAAAAACGGACCGGCCTCAGCTCGACTTTCCGCATTTTTCGGGTGGGGCCACGACTAACCGGCTGCCCAGAAGATGTCCTCTGATGCGATGAACTGGAGGGCGCGGTCGATGGTCATGACGGTGCGCCCGAATG
>DATEQV010000049.1:0-2985 GCA_035272265.1 Acidisphaera sp.
CGCCCTCGCAGTCGTGCTGCTGACCCTCCTCGGCACCGCCGGAGAGGCGCTCGGCTATGACCGGCATCTCAAATCCAACACGACCAAGCGACGCACCCACTCGCTATTCCGCCAAGGCGCCATGCTCTACGAACTCATCCCGAACATGCCAGAGCATCTCTTACGCCCCCTCGTCGAGCGGTTCGCCGAAATGCTGGTAGAGCAACCGGTCTTCGTCGACACGTTCGGTGCAATATAGGAATGAGGGGAGTCCTGAGTTGGCCTCCCGTAAAAAGTGTAAGCTTATTAGGTAGTTCGCGCTTAGTTACTTCGCGCTCTCAAGAAATATCATTTTCCAACTGGACCGACCTTGTCAAGCTTTGCTACGTCGTTACTCAGCGGTCCGTCCCGCTGTTCCGAACCTGCTGCTGGCGCTGCCCAGCGGCCTCGGCGGCAGCGCAAAATCGGACGCGCAATCCGCCGCCGGGCGGTCCGGAAGTAGGTCTCGCCGATACTGGCCGCCTCATGCAGCCCGGCGACGAGCGGGACACGTTGGATGCCGCCTGCACGGAGATCGACTACAAGATCATCAATACCCTGGCAGAGACGGAGTCCGACCTGCGTGCCCAGCTCGGCGCTCTGGTCGACGCAATTCGTCTGGAAGAGCGGCCGTACCTGACTGCCGCCGCCGACGCGGCGATGGCAGCCGCAGCCGTCGATTTCCGACCCGCCGCCGCCTTCGCCGACGCCGTCCTCGATCTAGGATTCCAGTGGTGGGTGAACGGCCTCGCGACCGCCGTCGTGGCTGGCGCGCGGCGGTTCACCACGCTTCACTGAGCCTACCGCTAGGCCGGTGCCGGGCTGATCGAGGTCCGCACCGGCCTACCGCACCGTCCCGCTGCGCGATGCCGCCGGACGCGAACGCGCTGTTCCTGACGCTGATGGCGACGAAGATGCCGTTCGTCGGGCGGGGGTAGGCACCCGACGAACGGCGGCGGCCGTCACACGCGCCAGAACGGCTTGTTCGCCTCCGCCTCGGCGTCGGCGTAGCTCACGCCGATGTCGCGCAACGCGTCGGCGTCCATGTGCGCAAGCAGCTGGCGGCTGCGGTGGCGGCGCCATGCCTCGGTCAGCCAGCGCCGCCACGCGATGCCGCGCGACGGAGGCTGCGGGCGGCGGCGGTGCGGATGGCGCGGCGCGATGTCCCAGGGCGCACGTCCCAGCTCCTGCCGCGCATCCGCCTGCGACAGCCCGACATCGCGCAGCATGCGCGGCGACGCCTCGGCGAGGTCGCCGCGGGTGACGATCACGCGCCAGCCGCGCGCGAGGTCGAGCAACGCCGGACGGCGCGAGGGGCCGAAGCCGGAGAAAGTGGCGAAAAGCGTGCGTGCGGTCATCGCGTCTCCTCAACAGCAAGCGATCGCGTATCGAGCGACTGCCGACACGATGGCCGCGGTTGCGATGCGGTGCGATGCGCCGCTTGCGCGCCAATCTCGCTTGCAACGCTCAGATAAGTGTCCGCCGCGCATCAAGGAAACGAATTGATATGATCGTGGGAATCAACTATATTGATGATGCTCAGGAGACACGACGATGTCGCTACCCACCCTCGATCCGGACTTGCTGCGCGCCTTCGTGCTGATCGCCGAAGGTGCCAGTTTCACCCGCGCGGCCGAGCTGGTGGGGCGCACGCAGTCGGCGGTGTCGATGCAGGTGAAACGGCTGGAGGAGGCGCTCGGCCAGCCGGTGCTGTCGCGCAGTAGGGGCGGTGCGACGGAGCTGACGGCGCACGGGCATTTCCTGCTGTCGCGCGCCCGCCAGGTGCTGGCGCTCAATGACGAGATCGTTGCCGCGTTCCGCGAGCCGGCGGTGGCGGGCGTGGTGCGGCTGGGGACGCCAGACGACTACGCGCTGAGCTTCCTGCCGCCGGTGCTCAAGCGCTTCGCCGAGACGCATCCGGCGGTGGAGGTCGAGGTGATGTGCGCGCCGTCGAGCGAGCTGGTGCCGCGGATGCGCGCGGGCGTGCTCGATCTGACACTGATCAGCAACGGGCACGAGCTGCGCGGTTGGGAGACGGTGCCGCTGTGGCGCGGGCCCTTGCAGTGGATCACCTCGACGCGGCATGCGCCGCATCGGCGCTCGCCGCTGCCGCTGGCGCTGGCGCGCGACAACTGCGTGTGGCGGGCGGCGGCGTTGGCGGCGCTGGAGCGCGCGGGCGTGCGCTACCGCATCGCCTACACCTCGGCGACACAGGTCGGCACGCATGCCCCGGTGTTGGCGGGGCTCGCGGTGACGGTGTCGGCATTGTCATGGCTGCCGGACAGCCTGCGACCGCTGCGCCCGGAGGAAGCGCCCTGCCCGCTGCCCGATTTCGGCATCCGCCTGCTGCGCGGGCGGCATCGCGACGAGCCGGTGGCGGACGCGCTGGCGGAGCACATCGTCTCGTGCTTCGAGGCGGACCGGCGGCGGATGGGGAGCGACAAGCCGGACGCGGTTGCAGCGTGAACCGGAGCCGGTCACGCGGCGGTTTCGAGGCACCTACGCAAGTGTTCGCTCGCACCCAAGGCGGTTTTCGTTAGGCGCACCGAGCTGCCAGACTGGCCGCAGCCGTAGCGGCTGGCTGCGCGCGCCTCAACACCTTGCACTGAGGGGATCCGGTAGCAGCGGAACCGAAAGTTCGATTCAGCCCTCATTGTCTCTGATCCTCGGGTCGCGCAAAGGCCTGAGCTCTCCGCGGGCGACCATGTCGGGCAGTGTGAAGGCATAGCGGCCAAGCATGTTGATATGGTCGAAACCGAGCGGCGATAACCGGGCCACGTCTTCATCGCGCACATCGAAGCCCTCGGCTCGGAGCTGGTCCAGCGAGGCGTCCATGTAGATCGTGTTCCAGAGCACGATGACGTTCACCACGAGGCCGAGCGCGCCAAGCTGATCCTCCTGGCCTTCACGGTAGCGCTGGCGAAGTTCGCCGCGCTTGCCGTGAAACACGATGCGCGCGAGCTGATG
>DATEQV010000050.1:0-2999 GCA_035272265.1 Acidisphaera sp.
CCGTCTCCAAATGCCAGATGGACGGTACGAGCGCCCCTTCCATGGCGACCCGCCGCAGCAGCCCCTCGCCGACAGACGACCGCTCGTCCTCTACACACCAGGCGACAGCGACGGAGACGTCCAGAACTACAGCCAACGACGGCCTTCGTTGATGAGGTCCTTCAGGCTTTCAGGCCCAGGCTTGCTTTTTTTCCGCAACTCGATCAGCTCTTCTGCCGCTCGCTTCGCGGCTTCCCAATCGAAATCAGGGCCCATGTCCAAGCGGGACGCCGGTTCCTGGACGGCGCGAACCAGCTTCGCCACCGGCTTGCCGTGGCGCGTGATCGTCACCTCGCGGCCCTGTTCGACCTCGTCGAGGAGTTCGCTCAGCCGGTTCTTCGCCTCGTAAACGCCTACGCTGTCCATGGCCGCCGCGCCCCTCTGACGTAAACAAATCTAGCCAGATCTGTTCACCCCGCAAGGGCGCGGCGGAGCGGACTCACGCGGCCGCCTTCGCCTCGTGGATCGCCTTCCACACCGTCTCGGGCGTTGCCGGCATGTCGAGATGCGTCACTCCGTCCTCGCGCAGCGCGTCCATGATCGCGTTCATCACCGCAGGCGGACTGCCGACGGCGCCGGCCTCGCCCGCGCCCTTCACGCCGAGCGGATTGGTGCCGCAGGGGATCTCGATCAGGTCCACCTCGATGTCGGGCAGGTCGCCGGCGCGCGGCAGCGCGTAGTCCATGAAGCTGCCGGACAGCAGCTGGCCGCTGTCGCGGTCGTACGCGGTGCGTTCCAGCATCGCCTGGCCGACGCCTTGCGCGACGCCGCCATGCACCTGCCCGCGCACGATCAGCGGATTGATCGCGCGGCCGACGTCGTCGGTGACGCTGTAGCGCCGGATGTCGACATGGCCGGTGTCGGGATCGACCTCGACCTCGGCGATGTGGCAGCCGTTGGGGAAGGTGTGCGCCTTGATCGGCGCGACCTCGGCCGCGTCGAGCAGCGTCGCGGTCTCGCCTTTCGCGAGCTTCTCGCGCTGCGTCTGCGCGAGGGCGAGGATGTCGATCGCGCGGTCGGTGCCGGCGATGACGAAGCGGCCGTTTTCGAACACGATGTCGGGTGCGGCGGCTTCCAGCACCTCGGAGGCGGCCTGGCGGCCCTTCTCGATCACCGTCGCGGTGGTGGCGAGGATCGCGGTGCCTTCGGAATACAGGCTGCGCGCGCCGCCGGTGCCGCCGCCGACCGGGATCGTGTCGGTGTCGCCCTGCCTGACGCGGATCTTCTCGCCGTCGATGCCGAGTTCGTTGGCGGTCAGCATGACGTAGGCGGTCTCGTGCCCCTGGCCGGTCGACTGCGTGCCGACATAGACGTCGACGAAGCCGTCGTCGGCGAAGCGGATCTCGGCGCGCTCGCTCGCGTCGCCGCCGGTCGCTTCGAGGTAGTAGGCCATGCCGATGCCGCGCCGCTTGCCGTGGCGGGCGGCTTCGGCGCGGCGGGCGGGGAAGCCAGCCCAGTCCATCCGCTTCAGCCCGGCTTCCAGCACGGTGACGAAGTCGCCGCTGTCGTAGGTGCGGCCGACGGGCGTCTTGTGCGGCATGGCACTCGGCGGGACCATGTTGCGGCGGCGGATCTCGGCGCGGTCGATGTTCAGCTCGCGCGCGGCGGCGTCGACCAGGCGTTCGACGAGGTAGTTGCTTTCGGGACGGCCGGCGCCGCGATAGGCGTCCACCGGCACGGTGTTGGTGAACACGCCGATGACGTTGGCGTACACCGCCTTGAACCCGTAGACGCTCGCCAGCACGCCGGTGCCGGCAAAGGTCGGGATGAACGGCGCGAAGGTCGACAGGTAGGCGCCCATGTTGGCGACGTTGCGGGTGCGCAGCGCGAGGAATTTTCCGGCGTTGTCGACCGCGAGTTCGCCCAAGGTGATGTTGTCGCGGCCCTGCGTGTCGGAGAGGAACGCCTCGGCGCGCTCGCTCGCCCACTTGACGGGGGCGCCGAGCTTGCGCGAGGCGTAGCAGCACAGGACGTGCTCGGGATACAGGAACAGCTTCATCCCGAAGCCGCCGCCCACGTCCGGCGTGATGATGCGGAACTGGTCGGGGTCGGTGGCGAACACCGCCTTGCCGAGCAGCTGCTTGATCACCCAGCCGCCCTGCGTGTTGGCATACAGCGTCCAGCGGCCGGTGTCGGCGCTGAAGTCGGCGATCGCCGCGCGCGCTTCCATCGAGGAGACGACGATGCGGTTGTTGACCACCGTCAGGCGCGTCACGTGCGCGGCCTGCGCGAACTGCGCGTCGGTCGCGGCCTTGTCGCCGATCTCCCAGTCGAAGCAGATGTTCCGCGCCACGTCGGGCCAGACGAGCGGCGTGCCTTCGTCCGAGGCGGCGGCGAGGTCGCTGTTGGCGGGCTGGATGTCGTAGTCGACCATGATCGCATCGGCGCCGTCGCGCGCGGCCAGGATGGTGTCGGCGACGACGAAGGCCACCGGATCGCCGACATGACGCACGAAGCCGTCGGCGAGTGCCGGGCGCGGCGGGTCGGCGCGGTCGGCGCCGTCGCGGCTCTTCAGCGGGATGGCGCAGGGCAGCGGACCGATGCCGTCGGCCTTGAGATCGGCGTGGGTGTAGATGGCGCGCACGCCCGGCAGGGCGGATGCCGCCTGCGTGTCGATCGATACGATGCGGGCGGCCGCGTGCGGGCTGCGCAGCACGATGCCGTGGACGGTGCCCGGCAGGAAGATGTCGTCGGTGTAGCGGCCGCCGCCTTTCAGCAGGCGAGGGTCCTCGACGCGGCGGACGGGCTGAGCGAGGCCGAACTTGGTCATGCGATCACTCCGGCTGGCTGGGTTGGGTCGGACGATGGGGCTACAGCGGCGAAAGGCCAAGCCCCGCGGTTTCGAGCGTTCAGAGCCTGAAAATGTTTCGTCGCGCCGGCGGATTTCGCGAGTCAACGGGAATCGGGTTGGCTAGAATCGGCATGGGGAACCTCATGGTGTTGTCGGAATGGCGCAGGAA
>DATEQV010000051.1:0-4575 GCA_035272265.1 Acidisphaera sp.
AGACCAACCTGCTGGCGTTGAACGCCGGGGTCGAGGCCGCGCGCGCCGGCGAGGCCGGCCGCGGTTTCGCGGTGGTCGCCGCCGAGGTCCGCGCGCTGTCGCAGCGCTCGGCCGAGGCGGCGAAGGAGATCAAGTCGCTGATCCTGGTGTCGGCCGATCAGGTCACCGGCGGCGTGGACCTGGTCGGCCAGGCGCGCGCGGCGCTGCAGCGCATCGCCGGCAGGATCGCCGAGGTCAACGGCGTGATCTCCGACATCGCCGGGTCGGCGCGCGAGCAGGCCGCGGGTATCGGCGAGGTCAACACGGCGATCGCCCAGATGGACCAGATGACGCAGCAGAACGCGGCGATGGCCGAGCAGGCGACGGCGACGACGCACGCGCTGGCGAAGGAGAGCGAGTCGCTGGCGGCGATGATCGGCCGCTTCAGGGTCGGCCACATGGAGCAGGAGGCGCGGACGCCGCGGGCGCCGCAGCCGGCGCGCCGGCCGGTGACGCCGGGTGCGACACCGCCGGCCGCGCGCGGCGCCGGGCTGACGAAGATGATCGGCCGGCTGAAAGGCGGGATGGACTCCGCGGCGGGGCGGCTCCGCAGCGCGCCGCAAGCGGCGAAGCCGGCGGCAGTCGCGCTGGCAACGGCAGACGCGGGCGACGACTGGCAGGATTTCTGATACGCCTCGCGGCGCCGACACGGGGTACGGCGCGACGGGGCCTGACCGGCTGACGACATCGCCGCGGCGGTCTTCCCGAACGGCAGCGTGAAAGCGCGCAGCCTGCTTGATCCGCATCAATGACGTGCTGCGTGTTTCTTGCATGACTCCTCCATGCGTTTCCGGAAGGCGACCCGATTCGCTTCCGCAAGCAACATGAGCGACCGGTCGCGGAGCCGCTGCTTCGAGGGAGGTAATCATGGGAATGCCAATCCGTCCGATGGCGGCGCTCGTAGCGTTGCCGGTCGCGATGATGATCGGGACCGGGAACATATCGTCCGTCAGGCAGGCTTCTGCCGCGGAACCGGTCGTGAGCTTCTCCGACGACATTCTGCCACTGCTGAAATGGCGCTGCGGAAGCTGCCATCAGCCGGGCGGCGAGGGACTTCAGCAAAGCGGGCTCGATCTGACCTCGTATCAGGGCCTCATGAAGGGCACGAAATTCGGACCCGTGGTCGTTCCGCGCGATCCTGAGACGAGCAATCTGATGCTGCTGCTGGACTGGCGTGTTGCGCCGGCGATCCGGATGCCGCACGGGAAGAAGCAGCTCTCGACGTGCGACCGGGATGCCGTCCGCGAATGGATCCGCCAGGGAGCCAAGGACAACTGATCCGGCCGGCTCGCCCGCGTCCATCGCGCGCCGGAACGCGGCCCCGCGTGCGCGGGCGGTTGACCGCGCCGTTGGGCGTCCCTTACGGTCGAGGAGATGGTTTCCCGAATGGGATGAAAAGGGAACGTGGTTCAAAGCCACGGCTGCCCCCGCAACTGTAAGCGGCGAGCGGTGCGTCAGACTGCCACTGGGGCGACCGTTGGGGCGACCCGACCGGGCCGACCTGGGAAGGCGACGCACGGCGCGGACCCGCGAGCCAGGAGACCTGCCATCACTGGCGTCAATGCAGCGACACCGGGCGGGGTGCCTCGGTGGGTCAGCTCCGCGACGGAGCAGGCCGGGCTGCAGTGACAGGTGACGTCACCTGCGAGAAACCCTGATGCCTAATCTGCTGAGACGAACCTTCGATGACCGCTCCGCCGACCTGCGCGGCCGGCTCGTCGGCATCTATACGCTGCTCATCGCCGCCAACATCGCCATATGGGCGTGGGCGCTCCTGACCTTCCGCGACCATCCGGTGCTGCTCGGCACCGCGCTGCTGGCCTACGGTTTCGGACTGCGACACGCCGTCGATTCCGACCATATCGCCGCCATCGACAACGTCACGCGCAAGCTGATGCAGGAAGGCAAGCGCCCGGTCAGCGTGGGCTTCTGGTTCGCGATCGGCCATTCCGGCGTCGTCATCCTGCTGGCGCTGGCGATCGCGGTCACCACGACCGAGATCGCGGCCCATTTCGACGCGCTGAAAGGCTTCGGCAACATCGTCGGCACCTCGGTCTCGACGCTGTTCCTGTTCCTGATCGCGGCGATGAACGTCGTCATCCTGGTCAACGTCTGGAAGGCGTTCCGCCGCGTGCGGGCCGGCGGCGCCTTCGCCGAGCAGGATTTCGACCTGCTGCTGAACAATCGCGGCCTGCTGGCGCGGCTCTTCCGTCCGCTGTTCCGGCTGATCTCGCACAGCTGGCAGATGCTGCCGCTCGGTTTCCTGTTCGGTCTCGGCTTCGACACCGCGACCGAGGTCGGCCTGCTCGGGATTTCCGCGACACAGGCCGGGCAAGGCATGTCGATCTGGGCGATCATGGTGTTCCCGGCGCTGTTCGCCGCCGGCATGTCGCTGATCGACACCACTGACGGCGTGCTGATGCTCGGCGCCTACAACTGGGCGTTCGTGCGGCCGATCCGGAAGCTCTACTACAACCTCGTCATCACCGCCGTGTCCGTGGTCGTCGCCGTGCTGATCGGCGGGATCGAGGGGCTCGGCCTGATCGGCGATCAGCTTGGGCTGGACGGCTGGTTCTGGGACGGCATCGGCACGTTGAACGATAATTTCAACGGCATCGGGTTCATCATCATCGGCGTGTTCATCTTCGCCTGGATCGCATCGGTGATCTTCTACCGCTACGCGCGGCTCGACGACCTGGAGGTCGTGCCGGTCAAGCGCTGACGCCGAGGAGTGCTGGCACCTGTCGCCTGGAGGTGCCAGCGCTTCTCCGCCTCGGATGCCAACAACCGCCTCCCGGCACAACGCTGAGATCGGCGTGCGCGGACAATGGCGGCGGAATGAAACCGATCAAGTCAGCTGCGCACAGGTGGTCCGGCGAGCAGAGTGGTCTCGCCGCGAAAAATGCGATAGACCTGGGCACGTGGACGAGCCAGACCCCTTTGTTGACGGCGATCATGCTCCCCGGTCGGAGACGGACGAGGAGCGGCGGCGTCGCATCGCACAGGAAGCAAAGCTGATTGCCGAGGCGCTTGCGTCAGCTTCAACCGGCCGCACTGTGTCCGAAGAGGAAATGGAAGCGTGGATCGATAGCATCGGGACCAACCACGAGTTGCCACCGCCTCATCTGAACCGCTAGGCAGTACAGCCTGCAGTGCCACGGACGCTTCGCTTCACGCTCGAGGCGAGCGCCGATATGGAAGCGATCCGTCGTTGGCAGACCCAGCCGGGCTCCGGCGTCGCGGCGCGACGGCGGCTTCGGTCCATCCAGGACGCAATCCGGCGTCTCAGGCCTCTGGGATTGACCGGAAGGCCGATGCCCGGGTTTACGTTGCGCGGCCATGAAACGCGGGGTGCGCTTGTGAAATCGATGTCTTCGCTGGTGGGACTGGTTGGATTGCTGGCGTCCGTGAGCGCCCACGCCCAGCCAGCCGCCGCAGTCCCTCCCTGCAGCGAAGGCGCGATCGTTGCCGTCACGCCGCATGCCGCGGCCTGTCCCGGTGAGCCTGGCAACCCAACGGTGACCGCGTCCGAGCCCACGGCCCATCAGCCGGCGATCTGCGGGAGCCTGCCAAGTGCCGACAAAATCCCCCCCGAGTGCTCGGCCTGCCCGTTAGTGGCGACCTGCTACCCGGCGTAGACGCGCCCGGCCGCGATGCCGTCATGTACCGGCGGCCGGTGCGGTCGCGGCGGCGGGGGGCTGCGGTTGCGCCGCCCGCTGCCGTTGCACGCGCCGGTGCATCCACGAGGTCAGGATCGGCGTTAGAATGGCGGTGACGATCACGCTCGCCGCTACCTGCACCGTGGCCAGCGGGGCGATCGCCGCATAGCTGGGATCGGCGATCGCGATCGCCTTGGGGACCGCGGCGGAGTTGCCCGCCGTGCTCGACGCCGCCGCGCCGGCGATCCCCGAGCCGCCCAGGAAACGATCGGCCAGGATGCAGGCCGTCCCGGTGATGGCGCAGACCAGCACGCCCAGCACGATGCCCGACGGCCCGGCGACGATGACGTTCTTGAGGTTGATGTTCTGGCCCAGCGTGAAGGCCATGAACGGCACGATGATCGGCTCGTGCTTGCCGAAGAACTCCCGCAGGTCGGGATCGAGGTTGCCGAGGAGGGCGCCGACGAAGATCGGCGCGATGACCGAGACCATCGCGATCCACGGTATGTTGGCGAGCCCCGCGCCGACCAGGAAGATCATGGTGATGAACGGCCCGGTCTCGATGCTCTGCGGCACGTAGGTGCCGACGTCTTCCTTGTCGCCCATCACGCTGGTCAGCGCCATGAACATGCCGCCGTTGGTGTCGCTGAATGCAACCATCAGCGCCAGCGTGCTGAAGCCGAACAGGTTGCCGTCGAACACGCGCGCGACCGTCAGCGCGATGGCCATCGCCACCGCGAGCTTGGCCGCCAGGATGCCGAAGCCGCGCTTGAGCATGCGCGGCGCGGCGCGCAGCGTCATCTTGGTGCCGACCGTGAACAGGTACATGCCCAGCACCGTGTTGTAGCCGGCGCTGCTCAGGCCCTCGGTGAAGCCG
>DATEQV010000052.1:0-2699 GCA_035272265.1 Acidisphaera sp.
CCCGACATGATGACCGGCGCGCACGGCATCTTCGCCGGCGGCGACATGGTGCCGGGCGAGCGCACGGTCACCGTCGCGGTCGGCCACGGCAAGCACGCGGCGCGCAACATCGACGCGTGGCTGCGCGGCACGCACTACGTCAAGCCGCCCAAGGCGCCGCTGGTGGACTACGCCATGCTGCATCTGCCGGTGTTCAGCGATGCCGACACGACCGCGCAGCCCGAGCTTTCGCATGAAGCCCGCACCGAAGGATTCGCCGAGGTCGTCGCCGGGCTCAGCGAGGCGGACGCGAAGCGCGAAGCGCTGCGGTGCCTCAGCTGCGGCAACTGCTACGAGTGCGACAACTGCTACGCCGCCTGCCCCGAGGACGCGATCATCAAGCTCGGCCCGGGCAAACGGTACCGGTTCGACTACGCGAAGTGCACCGGCTGCGCGACGTGCTTCGAGCAGTGCCCGTGCCACGCGATCGACATGTTCCCCGAACCGGCCCCAGCGACGGCACTCCGGGTGACGGCATAGCAATGGATCAGCCAGCCATGACCGCACACACAGCCACGCTGCCCGCCGCCGCCCCGCAGAGCGCGGCGCCGCAGGCCGCGACGATGGACGGCAACACGGCGGTCGCGCATGTCGCTTATCGCGTGAACGAGGTGGTGGCGATCTACCCGATCACCCCGTCGTCGACGATGGCGGAACTGGCCGACGAATGGGCCGCCGCGGGCACGCCGAACATCTGGGGCAACGTGCCCGTGGTGCAGCAGATGCAGAGCGAGGGAGGTGCCGCCGGCGCGGTGCACGGTGCGCTGCAGTCCGGCGCGATGACGACGACCTTCACGGCGTCGCAGGGCCTGCTGCTGATGATCCCCAACATGTTCAAGATCGCCGGCGAGCTGACCGCGACGGTGTTCCACGTCGCCGCCCGCGCGCTCGCGACCCAGGGCCTGTCGATCTTCGGCGACCACACCGATGTCATGGCGGTGCGGCCCACGGGGTTCGCGCTGCTCTCGTCGGCCTCGGTGCAGGAGGCGCACGACATGGCGCTGATCGCGCAGGCGGCCACGCTGGAGAGTCGCATACCCTTCATGCATTTCTTCGACGGCTTTCGCACCTCGCACGAGCTGAACACGCTGTACCTGCTCAGCGACGCGCAGATTCGCGCGATGATCGACGACGACCTCGTGCGCGCCCATCGCGCCCGCGCGCTTGACCCAGAGCACCCGTTCATCCGCGGGACCGCGCACAACCCGGACACGTTCTTCCAGGCGCGCGAGACGGTGAATCCGTTCTACGCGCGCACGCCCGGCATCGTGCAGGCGGCGATGGACCGCTTCGCCGCGATCGCCGGACGGCAGTACCGGCTGTTCGAGTACGACGGACCGGCGGATGCCGAGCGGGTCGTCGTCATCATGGGCTCCGGCGCCGAGACCGCGCGAGAGACCGTCGCCGCCCTGCGCGTGCGCGGCGAGAAGATCGGCGTGCTCCAGGTGCGCCTATATCGCCCGTTCTCCGCCGAGGCGTTCGTGGCCGCGCTGCCGGCCACCGTGCGCACGGTCGGGGTGCTGGAACAGACCAAGGAACCGGGTGCCGCCGGCGAGCCGCTGTATCTCGACGTGGTGACGACGCTGGCCGGCGCCGTCGCGCGCGGCAAACGTGCGACGATGCCGCTGGTCGTGGGCGGGCGCTACGGCCTGTCGTCGAAGGATTTCAACCCCGCGCTGGTCAAGGCGGTGTTCGACGAACTGGCAAAGCCCGAGCCCCGCGAAAGCTTCACCGTCGGCATTATCGACGACGTCGGCCACACCAGCCTGACTGCGGACGCGGATTTCCACATCGATCCGCCAGACTTGGTGCAGGCGGTGTTCTATGGGCTCGGCGCCGACGGCACGGTGGGTGCGAACAAGAACACCGTGAAGATCATCGCCGAGGACGCCGGCCTGCACGCGCAGGGCTATTTCGTCTACGACTCGCACAAATCGGGCGCGCAGACCGTCTCGCACCTGCGCTTCGGCCCGCGGGCGATCCGGGCGCCCTACCTGATCCAGCGCGCCTCGTTCGTCGCCTGCCACCAGTTCAACTTCATGCAGCGCAGCGACGTGCTGCGCCTGGCTGCACCAGGTGCGACGTTCCTGCTCAACAGCCCGTACGGCCCTGACGAGGTGTGGGACCAGCTGCCGCGCGCGGTGCAGCAGCGGATGATCGACCTCAAGCTGCGATTCTTCGTCATCGACGCCTCAAAGGTCGCGACGGAGACCGGGCTGCGCGGGCGTACCAACACGGTGCTGCAGACCTGCTTCTTCGCGCTGTCGAACGTGATGCCCAAGGACGACGCGATCCGCTACATCAAGGAAGCGATCCAGAAGACCTACGGCAAGCGCGGCGAAGACGTCGTGCGCCGCAACTTCCAGGCGGTCGACGACACGCTGGCGCACCTGTCCGAGGTGCGCATGCCGGCGGAGGCAACCAGCCGGTTCGAACGCAAGCCGCCGGTGCCGGCCGACGCGCCGGAGTTCGTCCGCAACGTGACGGCGAAGATGATGGAAGGGCTGGGCGACGAGATCCCCGTCAGCCTGATGCCGATCGACGGCACGTTCCCGTCCGGCACGGCGGCGCTGGAGAAGCGCAACATCGCCGAAGTGGTGCCGGTGTGGGAGCCGGATCTGTGCGTGCAGTGCGGGCAGTGCAGCTTCGTCTGCCCGCAT
>DATEQV010000053.1:0-2521 GCA_035272265.1 Acidisphaera sp.
CTCGGTGCCGCCGGCGCCCCGGCGGTGCCCCGCCTCGCCGACCTCATCCGCTGCCGCGGCCAGCCCGCCTGAACGGGACGCCGCCCGGGGTTCTGCCCCGATTACGACTGTCGTGCAGGCGCGCGTCGGTCGGCTCGGCGCGGATCGCCTCACGGAATTCTGCGGCGGCGCCGTCCAGCTTCCCCTGGGCAAGCAGAAGGTTGCCCAGGGCGGTATGCGGGCGCGGCGCGTTCGCATCGAGACGGATCGCCTCGCGGTATTCCGCGACGGCACTGTCCGACCTGCCGAGCACCTCCCAGACCGTGCCGAGAGTGGCATGCAGCATCGCGTCATGCGGACTCCGCCCGATCAGGTCGCGATACAGGTCGACGAGCATCGCGGCGCCGGCGTTTTGGATCAGTGTCTCCTGCCCAAATCCAGACTGTGCCGCCGGAACGCGGTCACCAGCACGAGCGCGATGAAGCCGATCGCGGCGGAGCGCGGCCGCGACGACAAGCGCCCGTTTGCCCCAATCCACAGCGCGGACCCAAGCCCGTCTCGCGTCTCCCACCGCTCTCGCCAGCAGCTCGACCCGTGCCGTCGGCAGGATGAGCGCCGGGTTGCTCTCATGGTCTGGCATGTCTCACCCCGCGGGCGCTCAATGTCGCGACGGCGTAACGTAGCGTGCCGCCATCGGCAAGACTGATCGACAGGTTCTGCAACCGCAGGCTGCCGCCGAGGGGCGAAACCGAAGGGCCGCGCTTTGATCTACGTCAATGGACCGCACGGCGGGCCGCGCCACGCTGTCAACCATGACTGACGCCGAGCTTGTCGCCCGCTATGACGGGCGGGTCCCGCGCTACACGAGCTACCCGACTGCGCCGCATTTCCGCGCGGACTTCCCCGCCGCCGACTACGGCGCGTGGCTGCAGGCGCTGCCGCACGACCGCCCGGTCTCGCTCTACCTGCACGTCCCGTTCTGCGACCGCCTCTGCCTCTATTGCGGCTGCAACACCTACGTCGTGCGGCAGGACGCGCCCCGCCGGGCCTATGCCGGGACGGTCGAGCGCGAGATCGTCATGGTCGCCGACCGCATCGGCCACCGCCTGCCGGTCTCGCACGTCCACTGGGGCGGCGGCACGCCGACCACCCTGCCGGCCGACTGCCTGACCGGCATCATGGACCTCATCCGCAGCGCGTTCGCACTGCTGCCGGACGCCGAAGTCGCCATCGAGATCGACCCCACCTCGATGTCGCCCGACCGCCTCGCCGCCCTCTCCGGCATGGGCATCACCCGCGCGAGCCTCGGCCTGCAGGACCTCGACGAGTCCGTGCAGGCCGCCATCGGCCGCCACCAGTCCTACGAAGTGACCGAATCGTGCGCGCAGTTTCTGCGCGGCCTCGGCATCGCCTCGCTCAACCTCGACCTGATCTACGGCCTGCCGCGCCAGACCGAGAACAGCGTCGCCCGCACCGCCCGGCGCACGTTGGCGCTCAACGCCGACCGTGTCGCCGTGTTCGGCTACGCGCACGTCCCCTGGATGAAACGCCACCCGGCGCTGATCCCCGAGGAGCACCTGCCCAACCCCGAAGCCCGCTTCGCCCAGCGCCGCGCCATCGGCGACGTGCTTGAAGGCGAGGGCGGCTACCTGCCGGTAGGGCTCGACCACTACGCCCGGCCCGGCGACGCGATGGCCGAGGCCGTGCGCACCGGCCGGCTGCACCGCAGTTTCCAGGGCTACACGACCGACACGGCCGAAGCCCTGATCGCGTTCGGCGCGAGCGCCATCGGCTGCCTGCCGCACGGTTATGTGCAGAACGCCTCCGACGTGCCGGGCTACAAGGCGGCGATCGCGGCGGGGAAGCTCGCCGCCAAACGCGGCATCGCGCTGACCGAGGACGACCGGCTGCGCCGCGACGTGATCGAGACGATCATGTGCGACCTGCGCGCCGACCTTGCGGACATCGCCGCGCGGCACCGTGCCGACCCGTCGGTGCTGCTCGGCCCGGCCGAGAAGCTCGCGATGTTCGAAGCCGACGGCCTGGTCCGCCGCGAGGGCGCCCGCCTGGAGGTGACCGAAGCTGGCCGCCCGTTCGTGCGCAACGTCGCCGCCGTGTTCGATGCCTACCTGGGACGCGGCGGCGACGCGCCGCGTCACGCACGCGCTGTGTAATACCGACTAGCCTTTTCGCTCATCGATATCGCGCGCCGGGTTGGCGGGCGGCGGCGCGCAAAACAACGTCATTCCGAGTCAGCCGAAAGGCTGGACGGTATGAGCCGCGCCTACCAGCTCATCAGGCGCCGCAGCTGCGGCGTCTTCTTGTGCTGGTGATCGGCCATGCGCGACAGCAACCGGTCGAGCACGGCGATCGCCTCCAGCAGATACGGCCCCTTGTTCAGCATCACGCACTCCGCGCGGGCCGCCATGGCGGCGTCCGTCATCTCGCCGCGCACCGGCGTGCCGTGCTTGACCATGCTCTCCATGACCTGCGTGGCCCAGATCACCGGAACCTGCGCCGCCTCGCCGATCCACAGGATCTC
>DATEQV010000054.1:0-4793 GCA_035272265.1 Acidisphaera sp.
GCGACCTGGAGGCGTCCCGCTACCCCACCACACGGCACCGCTGCGCCCACTGCACCGACGCCCGCGACCTCTACCGCCGCGCCAACGCAGGCGACTGGCAGGCCGAATGCCGCCTGCACCGGCTGGCCACCCGCGCCTCGATGCGCCTGCTCGCCCTGCGCCGCGCCTGGGCCGAAACCCGCCGCCGCCAGCGCGCCGCGAGGACCCCGAGGCCGGGACCGCCGCCGGCGATCTGGGTCATGCTCGGCTGGAAGCGCTGGCGCGACCGACGCACCGAATACCCTCCCGCAACCGAGCGCTGGTTCATCGTCGAGCGCCGCGCGGCCGAGACCAAGCTCGTGCGCGCCCACACCCGCACGCTGCAGCGCATGGCCCAGCGCAGCCGCGCCCCCCGGCGCGACCGCGACGTCGCGCGCGAACGCGACGCCGGGTGGCCAAGCGCAGCGCAACCCACCATCTCGCCGACGGAACAGGCGGCGGACGCTCCTGCCCCGTCATCGCGAGGCGCGCAGCGCCGTGGCGATCCAGGGCAACGTGACAAACGCACGCGCGAGCGATCGCCACGCCGCCAGAAGGCGACGCGGAATGACGGTGTCAACGCGGTCGGCCCATCGGAGCCGTCGGCAGACGTCGCACCTGCCGACGCACCCGCTCCCGCTCCCGTCCCCCACCCCGTCATGGCCGGCCCCCGGGACTGGCCGCAGGCCAGCCCGAACACATGCCTTGTGCCGGCCATCCACGACGTCGATGACGTTGCAGAAGCAAGCAAATCGCGGATGACCGAGACAAGCCATGTCGTGATGGGTGAAATGACCGGGATGGACCCGGTCACGACGGAAGGGGAACCAACCGACGACACGGAGTCGGCGCACAGCGAGGGCAGCCGGGAGCGATCTTGTGCTGACCCTTCCCCGTCATCGCGAGGCGCGCAGCGCCGTGGCGATCCAGGGCAACGTGACAAACGCTTTTCGCGCGGCCCTGGATCGCCACGCCGCCAAAAGGCGACGCGGAATGACGGTGCCCCTGCGGCCGGCCCATCGGACCCGCCGGCCGAAGCCGCCCCGGCCGACGCGCCCGCAACCGCGCCCGCAACCGCGCCCGCGCCCGCAACCGCGCCCGCGCCCGCGCCACCGCAACCCACGCCCGCCGCACCGCGCATCGTGCACCTGCCGTACCCGCCCGGCAGCACGACCATCATCCGCATCGGCGCCGCACGCCTGGCGATCCCGCCGCCGAAAAACCCCGGCGGCGCCACGCGGCACACCCAAGCCGGCCCGCCTCGCCTCAGTTCAGAAAAATCTTCCCCGGATTCATGATCCCGCGCGGATCGAGCGCGGTCTTGATCGCGCGCATCGCCGCCAGTGCGCCGGGCCCGTGTTCCTGCTCCAGGAACTCGCGCTTGCCGATGCCCACCCCGTGCTCGCCGCTGCACGACCCGCCGAGCGCCAGCGCGCGCGCGACGATCCGCCGGTCCAGCGACCAGGCGCGCTCGACGCCGTCCTCCCGATCCGGCGGCACCATGATGATCGTGTGGAAATTCCCGTCGCCCACATGCCCGACGATCATCGCCTTCAGCCCCGATGCGTCGATGTCCTCGCGCGCCCCCAGGATCGCCTCGTTCAGCCGCGAGATCGGAACGATCGTGTCGGCGACGAAGGCGCGGTGCCCCGGATACATCGCCAGCCCCGCCCAGTAGGCGTCGTGCCGCGCCTTCCACAGCTTGTTGCGCGCCTCTGTCTCCGTCGCCCAGGCGAAGCCGCGTCCGCCATAGGCCGCGGCGATGTCGCCCACCAGTTCCGCCTGCTCGGCGACCGCCGCCGGCGTGCCGTGGAACTCGAAGAACAGCGTCGGCAGCTTCTCCAGCCCCTCCAGCTTCGAATAGGCGATGCAGGCCGCGGTCTGCATCTCGTCCAGCAGCTCCATGCGCGCGACCGGCACGCCCGCCTGCATCACGTTGATGACCGTGTCGACCGCCCCCTTCAGGGCGTCGAACTGGCACGTCGCCGAGGAGATCGCTTCGGGGATCCCGTGCAGCTTCAGCTGGATCTCGGTGATCACGCACAGCGTGCCTTCGGAGCCGATGAACAGATGCGTCAGGTCGTAGCCCGATGCCGACTTGCGCACCCGCCCGCCGGTGCGGATCACCCGCCCATCGGCCAGCACGACCGTCAGCCCCAGCACGTTCTCGCGGATCGTGCCGTAGCGCACCGCGTTGGTGCCGGACGCCCGTGTCGCGCACATGCCGCCGATGGTGCAGTCCGGCGTGCCCGGATCGACCGGGAAGAACAGCCCCTGGTCGCGCAGCGCGGCGTTCAGCTCGCTGCGCGTCACCCCGGCCTCGATGCGGCAGTCCATGTCCTCGGCCGAGACCTGCAGCACGCGCTTCATCCGCGACAGGTCGACCGAAATCCCGCCGCGCACCGGTGTCACGTGCCCCTCCAAGGAGGTGCCGGCGCCGAACGGCACCACCGGGACGTGCCGTGCGTCGCACAACGCCAGCAGGCGCGCGGCCTCCTCGGTGGTCTCGATGAATGCGACGGCATCGGGCATCACGCGGGGATGCGCGTCCTCGCCATGGCTGTGCTGCTCGCGCAGCGCGGCGTTCAGCGTGATGCGCTCGCCCAGGAAGTCGCGGGCGGCGGCGATCACGGCATCGGCATCGGACGGCATTGGCGTTCCTCCAGCACTGGCCTACGCTGCCGCACGCGACGCAGGGGGGGTCCAGTGGCGAACAAGCTGAAGCAGCGTCTGAAATCGGGCAAGGCATGCATCAACGCATGGCTGGCCATCCCGTCCGGCTTCTCGGCCGAGGTCATGGCCCAGTGCGGCTGGGACAGCGTCACCGTCGACATGCAGCACGGCGTGCAGGACTACCTCTCGCTCGTGCAGTGCTACCAGGCGGTCGGCCAGTATCCGGCGACCCGCATGGTGCGGGTGCCGTGGAACGAGCAGGGCATCATCGGCAAGGTGCTCGACGCCGGCGCCGAGGGCGTGATCTGCCCGATGGTCAACACGCGCGAGCAGGCCGAGGCGCTGGTTTCGTCGTGCAAATATCCGCCCAAGGGCACCCGCAGCAACGGCCCGATCCGCTGGGCGCTGTATGGCGAGCTGTCGGCCTACCAGAACACGGCCAACGACGAGACGCTGGTCATGCCGATGATCGAGACGCAGCAGGCGCTCGACAACCTCGACGCGATCCTCGACGTGCCCGGCGTCGACGGCATCTATGTCGGCCCGAGCGATCTGGGCTTCTCGCTCGGCCTGGTGCCGAAGCTCGACCGCGAGGAGCCGCAGATCCTGACGATCTACGAGCGCCTGATCCGCGAGACCGGAAAGCGCGGCCAGTTCGCCGGCGTCCATTGCGGCTCGGCCGCCTACGCGGTGCGCGCGATCGGCATGGGCTTCCGTTTCTGCAGCATCATGAACGACAGCGGCCTGCTGGCCGGCGCCGCGCGCGCCGCGATCGGCACCTTCCGCACCGAACTCGGCGACATCGCCAAGTAGCGCCGGCCCTCGCCCCGTCCCGATTCCGGCGTTCGCCGAACCCCGGAATCGGGACTCCAGGCCCGTCGGCCGATCCCACGAGACTGCACACCGGAGAGACGATGCGCATACCGCCGTTCGCCGCCATGCTGGCCTTGCTGTCCGCCCATGCCCTGGCAGCCCCTCCCCCGTCGTCGCCTGCCCTCTCGGCCCCTGTCATGGCAGCGCCGGCCGCGGATATCCATGCGCGGATGGACGACGAGCGGGTCGACTACGTCGTCAACGCCGACCGGACGTATGTCGAGACGGACGCGCGCGACGACACGCTGCTGACCGCGCGCGGCCTTCGCCTGCGCGACCGCGCCACCGCGACGTTCTACCCCGAGACGCAGTCGCTCGACGTGGTCGAGGCCTGGACCACCGACCCCGACGGCGAGCGCGTGACCGTCACGCCCGACAACATCTTCACCCGCCCGAGCGAGGACTCGCAGGAAGCCCCCGGCTTCAGCGACAGCCAGACCACCACCGTGCTGTTCCCCCGCCTGCGCGAAGGCGCGCGTACCCACGTCGTCTGGCGGCTGACCGAGCGCAAGCCGTCGGTGATCGGCTTCAACACCTGGGACGACACGCCGGCCGACGAGCAGACGGTCCGCCAGCAGGTCACCATCGACGCCCCCGCTGCGATGGACCTGCACTGGGGCGGCCGCGGCTACGCGGTCACCGAGACCGTGGCCGACGGACGGCGTCACATCGTCGCGGCGATCGCCAACGTCGCCCCCGAACTGCGCGAGCGCAACATGGTCGCCCGGAGCGACGTGCGTCCGCTGTTCGTCAGCACGACATTCGACACCCTCGCCCAGCTCGGCGCCCTCTACGCGCGCCAGAGTGCGGCACAGGCGAGGCCCACGCCCGAGATCGTCGCGAAGGCACGCGAGATCGCCGGCGACCGCACCGGCCTCGATGCGGCGCGCGCGATCTACGACTGGGTCGCCCACCGCATCCGCTATGTCGCGATCTACCTCGATCCCGAAGCCGGCTGGGTGCCGCATCCGGCCGAGGAGGTGCTGCGTCAGGGCTACGGCGACTGCAAGGACCACGTGGTGCTTATGCAGGCGATGCTGGCGGCGGTCGGCGTGCGCGCCGACGCGGCACTCGTCAATTGGGGCGAGAGCTACGACTCGCCCGACGTGGCCACGCCCTTCCAGTTCAACCACGCGATCGTCTACCTGCCCGACTACCACCGCTTCCTCAATCCGACCGACCCGTTCGCGACCTTCGACGCGGCCGATCGGAGTCTCGCCGACAAGCTG
>DATEQV010000055.1:0-4846 GCA_035272265.1 Acidisphaera sp.
GGGAGACCACGGTCGCCGAGGAGCGCGCCAACAACATCCACGTGCGCGACGGCGTCGACGAGGACACGTTCGTCGCCATGCGCGAAGCGCGCGACCGCACGCTCGGCATGCCGCGCCTCATCATCCCGTCGATCCAGGTGAACATGCGCGCGGGCCGTCTGCCGCCGCCCGCGCCCACCGGCCAGCACTTTCTGAAAATCCCGGTGAACGCCCTGTGATGCGCGACACCGCACCGGGGCTGGCGACGCCGGAGCCGACCAGCCCGCCGCCGGTCGGCGCGGGTGCGACGCGATGACCGGCTTCACGCCCCTCAGCAGCCTTGCCGGCGGCGCGCTGATCGGCCTGGCGGCCGCGCTGCTGTGGCTCGGGGCAGGGCGCATCGCCGGCATCAGCGGCATCGTCGCCGGTGCTGCGACAGGCGAGGCCAGCGAACGGTCCTGGCGGCTCGCCTTTCTGGCCGGGCTCGTTGGCGCGCTGCTGTTGTATCAGGCGGCGGTGGCGCGGCCGGCGGTCGACATCGCGGCCGGTCCGATGACGCTGGCCGTCGCGGGCTTGCTCGTGGGCTTCGGCACGCGTCTCGGGATGGGCTGCACGAGCGGCCACGGCGTGTGCGGGATTGCGCGGCTGTCGCGACGCTCGCTCGTGGCGACCTGCGTGTTCATGGCGGCGGGTGCGGCCACCGTGTTCGTCGTCCGCCACGTCGTCGGGGTCTGACTATGCAGGCGGTCGGTTTGCTCTCGGGCCTGCTGTTCGGGCTCGGCCTTGTCGTGTCTGGCATGATCAGTCCGGCGAAGGTGCTCGCCTTCCTCGACGTCGCCGGGGCTTGGGACCCCAGCCTTGCGCTGGTCATGGCGGCGGCGGTGTCGGTGGCGGGCGTCGGGTTCGCGATCGGCCGCCGGTTGCGCAAGCCGCTTGCCGCCACGGCGTTCGCCGGTCCGACGCGGCGCGACATCGACGCCAATCTGATCGCGGGCGCGCTGCTGTTCGGCATCGGCTGGGGGCTGGCGGGGTTCTGTCCGGGTCCGGCGCTGGCGTCGCTGTCGGTGGCGGGCAGCCGCTCGGCGGTGTTCGTCATCGCCATGCTGGCCGGCATGGGCGGCGAGGCGCTGTTCAGCCGCTTCGCGAACCGGCGGCCCCGCCCGGCCTAGTGTCCCGATTCCGAAGTTCGTCGAACTTCGGAATCAGAGTGGGACACTAGAAAATCAAAGTCTTAGTGGCCTGCTTATCCCAGAAGTTCGCGAGCGAACTTCTGGGGCAGGACACTAGGCCCGCTTGACCTGCATCATGCGGGAGATGGCGCAAATGGCGCTAGCTGCCGCAAGATGCCGGGCGGCGGCCGCGGCCGGATGCGAGGACCTGCGATGTGCGACCAATGCGGATGCGCGGCGACGGCCGGCGCGGTGTACGTTTCCGATCACCGGGGCCCGGTTTCGATCCGCCCGGTTGCGACGGAAACCGTCGAGCTGCTCGCCGGCATCCTGAGCGAGAACGATCGCGAAGCGGCGCACAACCGCGAGCACCTGGACGTTCACGGCATCCTTGCCGTGAACCTGATGTCCTCGCCGGGTTCGGGTAAGACGAGCCTGCTGGAGGCGACGATCGACGCCATCGGGGATCGCGTCCGCATCGCGGTGATCGAGGGCGATCTGGAAACCGAGAACGACGCCACGCGCATCCGCGCCAGGGGCGTGCCCGCGGTGCAGATCACCACCGGGCAGACCTGCCACCTCGACGCGCACATGGTGCACGACGCGCTGCATGCGCTCGACCTTGATGCGATCGACATCCTGTTCATCGAGAACGTCGGCAACCTTGTCTGTCCGGCGAGCTTCGACCTCGGACAGCATGCGAACGTCACGCTGCTGGCGGTGACCGAAGGCGACGACAAGCCGGCGAAATACCCGGTGATGTTCCGCGCCGCCGGTCTGGTGCTGCTGACCAAGACCGACCTGCTGCCGTTCCTGGACGACTTCTCGCCGGCGCAGGCCGAGCGCCATCTGCGCGCGCTCGCCAACCCGGCCGAGGTGATCGCGCTGTCCGCTCGCCGGCCCGATACGCTGGGGCCGTGGATCGACTGGCTGGAAGCGCGGCTCGCGGCGTGCCGCAGGCCGGTTGCCGCGTTGTGACGGCAGGGACCGCCGCCGCGGCGCGCGCCCGGGCGTGGCTCGATCGCATTCGCGACCTGCGCCTGCCCGGACGGGTGCGCGTGATGAACGTCTGCGGCGGGCATGAGCGGTCGATCTCGATGGCCGGGCTGCGCGGCGCGTTGCCGCCGGAGATCGAGCTGATCCCGGGGCCGGGGTGCCCGGTCTGCGTCTGCCCGGAGGAGGACGTGTTCGCCGCGATCCAACTCGCGCTGCGGCCGCAGGTGATCGTCGTTGCGTTTGGCGACATGCTGCGGGTGCCGGCCAATGTGCCGAAGGGCGAGCCAAGATCGCTGGAACAGGCGCGCGCCGCCGGCGGCGACGTGCGGCCGATCGCCTCGCCGCAAGAGGCGGCGAAGGTCGCGCGCGCATATCCGGATCGGGACGTGGTGTTCTTCGCGGCGGGGTTCGAGACGACGACAGCGCCGGTCGCCGCGTTGCTCGCGGAGGGCGTGCCGGCGAACCTGTCGGTCCTGCTGTCGGGGCGACTGACCTGGCCCGCGGTCGCGATGCTGCTGGAGAGCGAGGCGCCGGGCTTCGACGCGTTGGTGGCGCCCGGCCACGTCTCGACCGTCATGGGGCCGGAGGAGTGGGCGTTCGTGCCCGAGGCGCACGGCATTCCCGCCGCCGTTGCCGGGTTCGAATCCGAGAGCCTGCTGGCCGCGCTCTATTCGGTGCTGCGCCAGCACATCGAGGGCCGGGCGTTTCTCGACAACTGCTATGCCGGAGTGGCAAAGACCGGCGGCAATCCGACGGCACGCCGTCTGATGCAACAGATGCTCGATGTGGTCGATGCGAACTGGCGCGGCATCGGCGTGATCCCGCGCTCGGGGTTCGCGTTGAAGCGCGAGCTCGCGGATGCCGACGCGGCGCGGCGCTTCGGCCTGGATGCGGAGGCGGGGCGGAAACGGGCGGGCGAGATGCCGCCGGGCTGCGACTGTGCCCGCGTGGTGCTCGGCAAGATCTATCCGAACGAGTGCGCGCTGTACGGCAAGGCGTGTACGCCGCGCAATCCGATCGGTCCGTGCATGGTGTCGGACGAAGGCGCTTGCCGCATCTGGTGGAGTGCGGGCGCCGGGCGGCCGGGCGCGCACGGGGCGCCGGCGCGCTACTGACGTGGCGGTCGCCGCGCAACGGCTGATCGTCAGCGGCCGTGTGCAGGGCGTCGGCTTCCGGCCGTTCGTCTATCGCGTGGCGCACCGCTTCGGTCTGCGCGGATGGGTGCTCAACGGCACGGGCCGCGTGGTGATCCACCTGGAGGGCGAACCGGCGGACATCGCGCGCTTCGAAGCGGCGCTCACCGCCGATGCGCCGCCGCTGGCGAGGCCGACCGTCGACGCGTCGATGGCGACGGTGCCGGAGGGAGCCGCCGATTTCCGCATCCGCCACAGCGAGGATGCCGATGCGCCGGACGTGCATCTTCCCGCCGACCTGTTCTGTTGCGACGCCTGCCTGGCGGAGCTGAAAGACCCGTCCGCACGTCGCTTTCGCTACCCGTTCACCAACTGCACGCAGTGCGGGCCGCGCTACACGATCATCGAGGGGCTGCCGTACGACCGAGCGCGCACGTCGATGGCCGGGTTCGTGCTGTGCCCGGCATGCCAAGCGGAGTTCGAGGACCCGCTCGATCGCCGGTTTCATGCGCAACCGCTGGCCTGTCCGGAGTGCGGGCCTCGGCTGACCTTTCGTGCCGATGGCGCCCCGGTCGAAGGCGAGGCGGCGCTTGCGGCAGCGATCGCCGCCTTGCGCGAGGGGCTGACCGTCGCGGTGAAGGGCGTGGGCGGTTATCACCTGATGTGCGATCCCGCCGCCGACGCGGCGGTCGCACGGCTGCGGGCGCGCAAGCGCAGGCCGGACAAGCCGCTCGCAGTGATGTTTCCGCAGACCGGCGCCGACGGACTCGATGCCGTGCGCGACTGCGTCGTCCTGTCGGAGGCCGAGGCGCAGGCCTGCGCCGACCCGGTGCGGCCGATCGTGCTCGCTCGCCGCCCGTCCTGCCATCTCAGCGGCCTGCTTGCGCCGGGACTGGCCGAGCTTGGCGTGTTCCTGCCGTACAGCCCGCTGCACCACCTGCTGCTCGGGACGTATGGCGGCCCGCTGATCGCGACGTCCGGCAACGTCAGCGGCGAGCCGGTGATCACGGAGAATGCCGAAGCGGAGCGGCGGCTGGGCGGCATCGCCGACGCATTCCTGCATCACGACCGACCGATCCTGCGTCCTGCCGACGACTCCGTGCTGCGCGTCATCCACGGCCGGGCGCGAGCGATCCGGGTCGGGCGTGGCCTCGCGCCGCTGGAGGTCGAGCTGCCGGCGCCGCTGCGCGTGCCGACGCTGGCCGTCGGCGGGCACATGAAGGGTGCGGTGGCGCTCGGCTGGGGGCGGCGCGTCGTGGTGTCGCCGCATATCGGCGAGCTCGACAGCCCGCGCGCCATGCACGTCTTCGCGCAGGTGATCGCGGACTTGCAGGCTTTGCACGGCGTGGCTGCCGAGCGGATCGTCTGCGACGCGCACCCGGACTATGCCAGCACACGCTGGGCGGTGGCGCAGACGCTGCCTGTCGTGCGCGTGCTGCATCATGCGGCGCATGCGTCGGCGCTGGCCGGCGAGCAGCCCGACGTCGCGCGCTGGCTGGTGTTCACCTGGGACGGCGTCGGCCTGGGGGAGGACGGCGAGCTGTGGGGCGGCGAAGCGCTGCTCGGCGC
>DATEQV010000056.1:0-17462 GCA_035272265.1 Acidisphaera sp.
CAATCCTTCGATCAGCGCCGCACCATCTTCCTGCGCCATTCCGACAACACCATGAGGTTCCCCATGCCGATTCTAGCCAACCCGATTCCCGTTGACTCGCGAAATCCGCCGGCGCGACGAAACATTTTCAGGCTCTGAGGCCGGCCATGCAGACGAAGGACATGGAGTCCGCCGACGCCCCGCTCCCGGATCATGGCGCCGGCTTCGCCGGGCGCGTCGCCGCCCTGCTGCGCGCGGATCCCCGAGTCGCCGCCGCGCGGGTGACGGTCGAGCCGGACTCCGGCGGACGCCCGGCGCTGCTTGCCGCCATCGTGCCGTCCCCCGCCTGGATCGAGCCCGCGCGCCGCCAGGCGGAATCGACACAGGCCCGGATGGCGATCCGGACATGGGCGCGCGTGTTCGACGGCGCGTATGTCATCAAAGAAGAGGCCGCGGCCGGACCCGACTACGAGAGCTGGAAAAGCGCGCTGCGGGGCGGCGCGCCGATCCCGGCGGCTGAGATGGACGTCTGGCGCGACCAGACCGTCGCCCGCATCCGCGCGTTGCGGCCGAATCACGTGCTGGAGATCGGCTGCGGCGTCGGCGTCCTGGTGCAGCAGATCGCGCCGGACTGCGCCAGCTACCGCGGCACCGATATCAGCGCGGAGGCGATCGCGCGGTTGCAGGCGTGGGCGTCGACGCAACCCGGGCTGCGGCATCTCGAGCTGGGGCAGCGCGCGGCGCACGAGCTGGACGACCTGCCCGACGGCGGGGTCGACACCGTCATCATCAACTCGGTGGTGCAGTATTTCCCCGACCACGCCTACCTGGAACGCGTCCTGACGGCGATCGCCCCCAAGCTGTCCCCCGGCGGGCATGTGTTCGTGGGCGACGTGCGCGACGTGCGGCTGCTGCCGGGCTTCAACGCCGCCGTCGCGTCGGCCCGCGCGGCTGGGACCGAGACGGCCGGCAATTTGCGTCGCGCGCTGCACGAGCGCGTCGAGAAGGAACTGGCGGTCGACCCGCACGCTTTCGCCGCGCTGCCCTTCTATGCCGGGGCGCGGCTGTTGCTCAGGCAACTCCGGCTGGACAACGAGCTGACCCGGTACCGCTACGACGTGGTCCTGAGCACGGGCGCCGCACCGCCAGGCCCCGCGATCGAGGAGCGCCCGTGGACGGATGCGGCCTCGCTGCCGGTGCGCCATCCGGGCGAGGCCGCGCCGCTGCGGCTGCGCGGCATTCCGAACGCGCGCCTGGCCGGCGATCTCGCGCTCCTCCGGCTATTGCAGACAGCGCCGGCCGCGACGCCCGTCGCCGTCCTGCGCGAACGGGCAGCGGCGCTGCAATCCGCCGGCCTGGACCCGGGCGAACTCGCACTGGCGGCCGAACAGCGCGGGCACCGGGCGGAGGCGATCTGCGGCACGACGCCCGACTGCTTTGACCTCCTGTTGTCCGATCCGGCGTCGCCCGCCCCCGCCGTCCCGCCCGTTGCGGCGCGGATCGAGCCGTCCAGCGATCCGTCGCTGCCACGCCTCGCCGCCCAGTTGATCGAGTCATTGAGAGCCAGCATCCTGGCCCAGCTGCCCGCTTCGGGTCCGCTCAGCCTTGTAGCGGTCCCTGCCCTACCCGCCGTAGGCGTCGAGGGGTTGCGGTGAGGCAATCGTCGGTTCGCTAGGTAAGACGGCCGAGAATCGAGCGCCCACCTCGTCCTTTCGGCGCCTCTTTAGAGCGGCGAGCATTGCTGGAGATCGCGCCTCCGGCGTGCATTTCCCCCGACCATGGTTGGGACGATTCAGGCCACGGGGGACACTGTCGTGCGGCCTCATGCGCCACCGTGGCGGCAGTATCGGCGTCGCGTTCCGAAACGGCTCAGGTCCGCACAGGCGAGGGCGCCGTCGCGCAAACTGTTGACGGGTTGTTACCTTTGGCAGCCGCTTCGCTATTGAGGTAACCACGCCGCCCGCGCTGGAGCCCTGTGCAGCACGCCTTCGAACGGCCCTGACACGCGGGCGCGGCCGGTATCTCCTGGAGTTCCAAATTGAATGGGATTTAACCGGTTTCAGTTCTTTGGGAGCTATGAAGCTCTTCACGGCCACCCAGTTCGTCCTCTGCTACGAAAGAGTAATCGCAAATTGTCTGGATAACGGATCGGCTTGACGTAGTCTCGGAGGCCATGTTCGGGCGGAGGACGATTAAATATCGGCAAAGACTTCAGCCGGCGTGTTACTTACACGACCTTGGTTGATGGCATCGGTTTGGCATGAAACGTGCGACCATTTCGGGCGCTCGACGTAAGGCTGAGGAACAATGGACGTAGATGAACGCGTGCGGGGCCCTTTGGCGCCGGACCTTGTCGCCCCGACCATCTCCCGCGCCAGGCTTTCGCGCGCGCAGCTCGCCCAGATACACATTTTCTTGCCACAAAGTTACGAAGGAAATACTTGCGACTCGCCGGCTATCATGCGCTTTACCGGCGCTGTTACTTTGGGCCGCCGTGCCGTGTCCTTGCGGCAGGGGCGCTGATGCGGTTACTGTTCCTTGGGGCGATTCCTCTAACTGGACGCGGTGAGAGATGGTGACAGAGACGTCTAGCCGAGGCGCTTTATCGCGCCCGCCACGAGCCGAACACGGTTTTCACGACCACGTATCCGCCTATGCGATTGCGACGGCACCGTGCTGCCACCTGTAGCCTCTCCTAACACCCGCCGGCGACTGTGGCGGGTCAAGCCGCGAACCTTGCTGTTCGTGGTCATTGCGGCCATCGTCGGGTGGTTTGCCGTCGATCGGGTGTGGGTCAGAGGCGACGGCATTGTCGCCGGCGAACTGACCGCGGTATCCCCGATCGTGCAGGCGCGCCTGGAGCTCCTGTTCGTCCAGTGCCTGGACCACGTCACACGCGGCCAGCGTCTGGCCGAATTCCGTAACGAGGCGACCGAGGAAGCCGCGAACCAGCAGTTGCAGCAGCTCCAGCTGCAGCTTACGCAAGCCCGCGCGGGGATCGACATCGCCGACCGGGAGGCGGAGGCGGCGCGCAAGCTGGTCGAGGCGCAGGCCGCGCTGCTGAAGCAGCAGACCGCCGTTCTTACCGCAGAGGAGGCGCTGGTGAAGCGCCAGTTCGTCGCCGTCCTGGTCTACGAGCAGGCCAAGGCGGCCGTCGATCGCGCGAATGCCGAGACCGCTGCGGCCGAGTTTGTGTACGAGACCAAGCGGGCGGACCAGAAAAGGGCCCAGCTCGAAGCCGCGGTCCTGCAGAAGAGGATCGATAGCTTCACGAACTCGCCGGAACTTACCGGTCACTTCTATCTGACCGCGCCGAAGGACGGGATCGTAACAGAATGCACGAGCCGGCCCGGCGAGGTGATCGCCGCGCGGACACCGATCATGAGTATCTTCAATCCGGACGACACCTACGCCGTCGTGTTTTTCGATCCGAGCGACATCGCGCGGCTGTCGCGCGGGCAAGCCTTCGAGATCAACATCCAGGGTGTCGAGAAGCCGGTGAAGAGCAGGGTGACGGACTTCTATCCTGAGCTGTCGGCGCTACCGAGTTCTCTCACCCGCTATTTCTGGCAGCAGGAGAAGTGGTCGCAATACGTTCCGGTGAGGCTCGACTTCTACAACCTGAGCGCGGCGCAACGGAGCAGGGTCTTCGCCTGGGCGCAACTTTCGGCGTCGAGCTGGCGAGGCTGGAATGTGGCGAATGCCATCGAAGCGGCATCGGACACGTGGGACTGGGTTGACCGTCATCTAAACGGAGGACGGCTGCAAGCCGCTGCCGCCTCCGCGCAAAAGCCAACGGACCGATGAGCGGGATCAAGGCAAGAGTGGCCGAACCCGAGGCGTCAACCACGTCCCACAGCGACGCCACCGCGGAGGAGCGACGCCTCAACCTGTTGCGACAGATCGCGGTCGCTGGCGGCTCGATTTCGCCCCAGCCAGAGCCGTACGCGGGACACGGCTACGCCTACGTGGTGCAAGGCGACGACATCGAACGCGACCTGGCGATCCTGGCGCAGCGCAACTACGTCGAGGAGCGCTTCTTCGACCGAGTCACGCTCTGTCCGAAATGCGACAGCCATCACCTGAACGTGCGGGAGATCTGCCCGGGATGCCGGGGCGCGCATCTGACGAAAGAGGGCCTGCTGCATCACTTCCGCTGCGGCTATGTCGGCATCCCGTCTGAGTTCTCGCCCGCCGCGGATGGCAGCTACGTCTGTCCCAAGTGCAACAGCCAGATGCATCATCTGGGCATAGAATTCGACCGTCTGGGCAGATCCTTCTTGTGTCGGGGGTGCGGCATCATTTCGGACAATCCCCCGGTCGAGGCCATCTGTCTCGCCTGCGGGGGGCGCACGCCGGCCGGGGACCTGATCAGCACAGAGGTCTTCACCTACGTCCTCACGTCACGCGGCGCGGCGGCGATCCGCCGCGGGTCATTTCTCGACGACAAGGAGGAGCTCGTCGACGTCGCCGACGCGCCCGTCTACCGAAGGACGGTGATTCTGGAGTTCCTCGAGCACGAGATGAAGCGCCTGCAACATTTCAACGTGGTGTTTTCGCTGCTGCTGGCACGGTGCGCTCCTGCGGACATCGATCATGTCGGGGACGCTGCCTCGGTCGAGTGGCTCAATCGTCTGCGCGATTGCCTGCGGGACGTCGATCTGCTCGGGCAGCTGGCCGACGCTCTCTATGTAGTCATCCTGCCGCAGACCAAGCGGCGGCAGGCGGAGGCGTTACGCCAACGTGTCGCGGCCGGACTCGGTCCGCAGTCGCCGTTCACCCTGTACACCGTCGAGATTACCGGGCGTCGTGATCTGGCGCAGGCTCTCGTCGGCCTCGATCCCCGAGGCGCGCCGCGGTGAACGGTTTCTTCCACTATTTCCTTTCCGCGCTCGACCCGATGGTGAATATCGGGTTTTCCGGAGCGTTCGTCGAATTGATGTCGTCGGAACTACCGGTGTGGTGGCTGGTTTTCGTGCTTGCGTTCGTAGTCACGGTGCTTCCCTCGATCATCACCTGGCTCGTCTATCTCGTGAACCCGCGCAACATCCGCCCGCCTCTGCCGGGCCGGCCGGGGCAAGCCGAGCCGCTGGTCTCTGTGGTAATCGCCGGGCGCAACGAATCGGCCACGATCGGACAATGCATTCGCGGAGCGCTGCTCTGCGGGTATCCGAACCTGGAGGTCATCTTTGTCGACGACAACTCCAACGATAACAGCGTGGCGATTGCCCGGCGCGCCGCCCTCAGCGTCACGGGCAGCAACTGGGATACCGGGCGCGTGCGGATCTTTCCGTCCCCGCGCCGCAACGGCAAGCCGAGCTCGCTCAATATCGGCATTCGCATGGCGCGGGGCGAGTTCATCGCTATAACCGATGCCGATTCGGTCATCCAATATGGCGCCATGCAGCACTGGCTGCTGCCGTTCGCCGATCCGCGCGTCGGTGCCGTGTCCGCCAACGTCCGCGCACTGAACGGCACGGTCAACCTGCTCACGCGTCTGCAGGAGATCGAATACGCCCTGAAGTTCACGCTCGGCCGGTTCGCCTGGTCGCGCATCAACCTCTTGAACATCGTATCGGGCATGGGCGGGCTGTTCCGGGCGGAGATCATCCATGGCCTCGGCGGTTTCGACACCGGCCTCGGCGATGATACCGACATGACCACTATGATCCGCAAGCAGCGCTGGAAGCTGAGCTTCTCGTTCGATGCGGTGGTCTGGACGACCGTTCCGGTCACGCGACACCATCTGTGGCGCCAGCGCATGCGGTGGCGCCGCAACATGATCAAGATCCGGGTCAGCAAGCATCGCGATCAGTTCGTGCTGGGTCGTTACGGACTCGCAAACGGGGTGCTCGCTGCGCAGTTACTGGTCGGCCGCATAGCGGTGCCTCTGACGTCGGTGATCGGGTTGGTGTGGGAGACGTCCCTGAATGGGCCGTGGTACACGCCCCAGATCCTCGTAACCTTCTACTGGATCGTCGTCATCTTCACGCTGATCAGACTGCTTATTTCGCGCGATATTTCCAACACGCCGCTGCCGGTGAACTTCTGGCTGGTGTTTCTGTACCCGTTCTATTTCCTGTGGTTGCTGCTCCCGGTGCTGTATGCTGAGGTGTGTGAGCTGTGCCGGATCGGCGCCAAGCATCCCTACGTTCCGGACCACGTCTGGGAGGAGATCCCATGGTGGTGAGGACCACGGTCCGGATGCGGCAACACACCCCCAGGGATCGCTGGTCGCTGCCCGGCGTCTCGGTCCTATTGGCCGGATTCACCATCCTGCCCATCCATCCCGAGAGCATCTCCACGCTTCTTCCAGGGCTGGGGCTGCATGCGATCGAGCAGCTGGGGGGCGGATGGCAAGAGCGCGCCGTCGCCCCGACCACATACGGCAGTTTCGCTTCGCCCATCGGATCGCCTGATCCGGCGCTGTCGTCTGCCTTGGGCTGGAGCGGGGGCGGACTGACAACTGAGGCTTCCGATCCGGCAGTAGCTGCCCTGCTCGGTGCCGCCATGTGGGCCGGCGAAGACCCGACCGCCGTGAGCGCAGACGGCCCCGAGACGAGTGAGGGCGTCGTCCGGAACGGAATCCATCCCGTTTGCACCGACAGCCAGACGGCGATCCGGATGCAGGACGCCAGCGAGTTTCGGACAGGTCAGGCCGTAAGAGGTGCGCCAGCGCAGTTCCCGGCCGGCGTGCTCGCCGAACATCCTCCCCCCGTCGCAACGATACCGGATCAGGGCGATCCGACGCTCGGTCCCGGTGGTCATCCGACCAATCTCCCCCCGCCGGGCCCGGCCGGGGCGTGGTGCCCTCCCGGTCCTCTGCCGTTCGCCGACAGCAGCCCCCTTGCGAGCCGAGCCGTCTGGACACCGATCTTTGTTCTGCTCATTGGATTCCTTGTCTTCTGGCTGAGCAGAGGCGTGGGGCTGTCCGCGCTGACGCGCTCGATCCAATGACGGCCGGCGTCGGAGCCGCGCGCGTCGCTCACCCTTCAACTTATGGAGTATCACGACCAAGTGCGCAGACCGTCCGGCGAAAACTCTCATGTGAACTTGGGCTTTCGATCGCCGAGCCCACGACCGCGCGCGATGCCAGGAACTGGTCGCCGCATCTTTCGACCGTCGTCCCGGAATTATGCTCCGTGAACGCATGGGTCGAGAGGCACGACGCCGTCGCATTAGTCCGGCCCGCCCCGGTACAGGTGGCACCGCGCGTGGAAGCGGGCGAGGCGGGGTATGCCGTGCGGCTCGAGACGTGCGGCTATCACATGTATTACGGAGGTGCCGGCCGGTATCTGTACCAGCCGATACCGAAGTGCGCATGCACCACGATCAAGACCCTCCTTCTTCAGGTCGAAGGTCTGCCGGTCGACACCAACGTCTGGCGCCGCCATCAGAAGGAATACAACCGGTTCCCCGGGACGAACCACCTGACGATTCCACAGCAACTCGATCTGTATGAGGGCCGGACTGATACCTTCAAGTTCGTATTTGTCAGGAATCCCTACTCCCGGCTGGCCAGTGCATACTGCGATAAGATACTGCTCAACCCAGCCGCCTATCTGATCAGAAAGATCAGGAAATCGGCGAGGAATCAGGGTGTTGCGGTATCGGACCCGATCACCTTCGAGCAGTTCATCAGCGTCGTCTCGCGCCAGAGCCTCGCGGAGATGGACCCGCATTGTCGGCCGCAATATCATGAAGGCCGGTTCGCGCTGGTCAGATACGACTTCGTCGGCCGGACCGAGGCGATGCACCGCGACCTGGTCTACGCATTCGAGCGCATCCGGGCGTCCGAGGCGATCATCGCGCGCGTTACTGAGCGCCATAATGTGGCCGGATCCAGCGTCGGTCTCTGGGAGAAAGTCACGCCCGAAGTGCGCCGGCTGTTTCTCACCGCCTACGAGATCGACTTCGACATCCTGCAATACCCACGCTCGCTCCCCGGGACTGCCAGTCCGGACTATGTGTGAGGGCGCGCGCTCATGCCTGAAGGAGATCGCGCTGCGACGATCATCGGTCGTCCTGATCCTCGTGATCGTCACCATGGTGAGCTTCATGTTTGGCATATCGACTCATCGCGCGCGCGCCGTCGCGGGTAAACCGCTTCGGTGGATGTTGAACGGGCCGGGCGTGGCGGCAATTGCTGCCGATGCGGACACGTCACGTCTGCTCGACGAGACGCGGCCGTTCATCATGAGAGGCCGCTTCCTTCCCGATACCATTCCCCCTAGCTGGAATGCGGTCTCTTTTGCCTCGTTTGCCAATTTCGCCGCGATCCAAGGCGCGCTGCAGGAGGGCAAGCTCGACCCGACTGTGAACGGCGTGATGTACGACTACGAGCGATGGTCGTTCACGCCGGTAGAGGAGCAGCGAAACCCCGCGGGCTACCTCAAGCAGGCCGCCGACCTCGTGCACGCGCGTAGCTTGCTGTTCCTCACCGCACCCGCGGTCAATCTCGTTGCCGTGATGGCACCTGACGACGGACGCCGGCGGTACGACGCCTACGTGCGTCTCGGAATCGCCGCAGACGCGGCGCGCTACGCCGACGTGATCGATATCCAGGCGCAAGGGTCGGAACGGAACACCGAGCTGTATGCGAGTTTCGTCCGGCAAGCTGCAGCGCAGGCCCGCAAGGCCAATCCGAATGTCGTGGTGCTCGCCGGCATCAGCACGCAACCGAGCGGCCAGAACGTGACCGCCGATGATATTCTCCGCGCAATTGCCGCGACCCGCGACACTGTGGACGGCTACTGGTTCAATATTCCGCAGCCGTCGGAGTATTGTCCGCGCTGCACCGAGTTCCGCCCGGACATCGCAATTGACGTAATGCGTCGCCTTGCCGCCCAGTAATGAGACCTGTGCACGGATGGCTTGATCCGGCGCGATTGGTGTTGATTCGATCGTGTTCCGAGCATTATGGAGCGGGAGCATGGCGCGTCGGCAAATCGGGCAGGAGCAGCTCGGGCTGAATGGTGCGCCATCACGGCGACGATCGTCGTTGGATGAGGTCGTCACACTGGTGGATTGGCACACTGGTGGATTGGGCGGAACTCGACTGGCTGCTTTCCGGCATCTCGGCTGGTGCCAAGGGCGAGCTGGGCTGGCCGCCGCTGGCGTTGTTTCGTGCCGTGCTGCTGGCGACATGGTACGATTTGTCGGAAGTGAGGCTCTCCGAGGCATTGGACGATCGTGCCAGCTTCCGCCGGTTCTGCGGCCGACGCAACTCGATTGCCTATCGCGTCTGCACGTAGCGGAGGTGGGCTGCGATTATGTCCGGCGTGAACACGTCCCCTCTCACCAGGAAAGCGTGGTCGGCCGCGAGTGCGTCGAGTGATTCCTCGAGCGACCCAGGCGTTGAGGGGGGCTTGCTCAGCTCCGCGAGCGGCAAATCGTACGGATGTCCGATCGGCTGGTCGGGGTCGAGACTGTATAGCCGGTTTTCGAACCCGTCGATGCCCGCCATCAGCATCGCGGCGAACGCCAGATAGGGATTGCACGACGGATCTGGGCTGCGGAACTCGACGCGCTTTGCTTTCGGGCTAGGCGCATATGTCGGAATGCAGCAGGCGCCGGCGCGATCGCGTTCCAAGTTGCCGCGATTGGCGCGCGGCCCGGGGTCCGGCGGCGGCCCGCGATACGAGTCGGGCGTAGGCGCGCAGATCGCGAGCAGCGCCGCCTCGTGCTCAAGAAGGCCGGCCATGTAGTGCCGCATCAATGCGCTGGAGCCGGCGTAGCCGTCGCCGGCGAAGAGCGGCTGGCCCCGATGCCAGATGCTTTGGTGGACGTTCAGGCCCGAGCCATCATCGACTGACAGCGGCGCTGGCACGAAGGTTGCCGTCACGCCGCGTCGACGGGCGACTGTCCCCGCCACGTATCTCCCGATCATCAGCTTGTCGGCCGCTCGCGTCAGGGGAGCGAACGGCATGGCAATCCCGGCTCGACCGCCGGTTTCCGCCTCATGCGCCGTGGCCTGGATGCCGATATCGGCGAGGGTCGCGACGATCGTGCCGACATCCTGCCCGCACACGAAAAGTTCTAGGCCGAAGTTGGCTGTATCACCGATCTGCGAGGTTTGAACATAAGCCTCGGCTTTCTGGGCGATCGAGCGCGGGTCGCGTGGGTCGCCCTTGCCCGTCAGCGGATCGCGGTTGACGGCGATCAAGACCAGCGTCGGCGTCTCAGAAAAGGGATCGAGGAACGCCGATGTGGGATCCGGGATCAGGCGCATGCCATTTGCGCTGATCTCCTGGAGGCAAGTGCTCGAGGATACCTCGATCCCGTTCTCGAAAGTGTCCCGCTCCAAGATGCTCGGCGGCACCGCAATGCGCTGCCATCGTCCCGGCAAGTCGGTTAGTCGCAAGTCGATTGTCTGGATCTTGCTGTCCTTGATGGCGCGTAGGATGCCCTCGGGCGTGTTCAAGCTGTCGGACATCGTCGCTCCCTGGGTGATGCCAGCCGGTGAGTGCCGTGTGGGCCAACGAAGGTCACCATGCAACCGCAGTCACCCCCCAACGCCACACGCCGCGGAGGGCGATGCTGCTCGGTATCCTGGCGACAGCCTTAACAGACGACGCAACAAGCCTTGCCGAGGTCGACGACAAGGCACGCAAGCTGACAGAGCCCTCGGCGCGGGCCGCCTGTATGCTGCCGAAACCCGCCGACAGCCAGCGCCGCCCGAAGCGCGACGCCGATCGTCGTGCTTGTGCGAGGCCGGTGCGCCGTCAGTCCGCCGGCCGCACCGGCTGGCGCCGCCATCCGCTGCGCGGGGCCGGGAACACCACCACGTCGCCAGTGTGCAGATCGCGCGGGTTCATCGCCGCCACGGTGTCGAACGGCGGAGCCTCCTGCCCGCGATAGACGCGGTCATACAGGCTGCGGAGCGTGTCGTCCGACCGCGCGATCACCAGCAGGCCAGGGCCCGTGCCCGCCCCGGCCGGCATCGACGCGGCCGCCTCCGGCGTCTCGGCAGCGCCGGGTTTTGGTTCCTCCACGACCGGAGCCGCAGCGGCCTGTTGCTGCTCAGGCTGGGTCGGGACGGCATCGGATCGCGAGCCGGGGCCGCTCACCGGCGCCGGCGTCCCCGGCGAACCGGCTGCCGGCGCGGCAGGCGTTGGCGCAGAGGGGACCGAGGCGGCCGATTCGTGGCTCGACACCGGCGGCGGTGCAGGCGGCGCCGGGGCGACCGCGCCGGGCGCCACCCTCTCGGTCGCCGGGGTCTGCTCGGACGGGTTCGTCGTGAAGCCGGGCCGCAGGCGAACCGGCGCGCCCGCCGCGTCACGCTCCGTCGTCGCGGGCGCCGATGCGGCGGCGGGCGGGGCGGACGCCGCTGGCGCCTCGGCTGCGGCCGGCGCAGCCGACGCCGGGGCCGACCCGGCCTGCGGCGGAGCGGAAGCGGTCGGTTGCGGCGGCGACGGCGGCGGACTGCCCGCCGGCTGTGCCGCAGCTCCCGCCGCGGCAGGCTCGGGAGCTGTCGCGGGCGGTGTTGCCGGCTGAGACATGGCGGCCTGGGGCGCAGCTTCACTCGGGGCGGCGGCTTCTGGCGCGGCGGTCTGGGCCGGCCCCGTCTGTCCCGTGCCGGTCTGGGTGGCAACGCCCTGGATCAAGCGGGCCGGCAGCAGCGGGCGGATGGCCGCGATGGCCCGCTCAACCCGCTCGCGCACGGCCGGCGGAAGCTCGGCCCGATAGTGGACCACCGCCCACGCCCCGCCTGCCGCGATGGCGACGATGACCAGGAAGGGAACGAGGACTCGGCCACGGCGGCCACGGCGGCGCCGGGGCGCGACTGTCGCGGGCGCCGATCCAATCTCAGCCCACCGCCCTGACGGAACCACCTGCGGAGCGGTTGCTATCGCGCCGCCGACAACCGCCGCCGAGACGGCGTGATGAGCCAGCTCGAGCGGTTCCTCGTGCTCTCCCGGCGGGACCGGGTATGCGGCGACCGGCTCCGGCGTCAGCGGCACGTTCACGTTCGCCGCCGGCCCCTCCGGCTGCCAGACCACGGGACGGCCGGGTTCCTCGTCCTCGGCATGGACGGGCGGCTCGGCGGCTCCGGCGGCAGGCACCGCAGCTGCGTGCGGCGCGACCTCGGGCTCCGGCTGGGCGGTGGCCGTGTCTGGCGCTGGATGAGCCGCCTCGGACACCGGCGGCTCGTTGTCCTCCGGCACCTGCGCCGGAGCCGGCACGTCGGGGCCGGCATCGTGCGCGGCCTCGATCAGCTCCTCGGTGAACTCAGCGCCCGCCGCGATATCCGCCCCGCCATCCGGCGCCACGCCGGGTGCCTGCGCGGGCGGGGCGACGATCGGCTGCGGCGGGGACATCGTCGTGCGGATGACCGCCCCCTGCCCGAGGCCGTCGGCGAGCAGCGATGCGATCGGGCCGGCCGCATCCGACCCGAAGAGCAGCACGAGCAGCCTCGGCCCGATATCCGGCGACTTCAGCAGCGCGTTCAGCGGCGGCACGACCGCGCCCGAAAGGTCCTCGGCGCCGTCGATCAGCAACGCGACGTCGAGCCCCGCCCGCGCATAAACACGCAAGGCCTCGCCGGCGTCCTTGCGCCCGGCGACGTCCAGACGCGCGGCGACCGCGTTCAGGTCGGTCAGGTTTCGCCCGGAAATGCGGACTGCCTCGCGACCTTGCGCGAGCAGATCGAACTGCACCCTCTGGCGCACGTCCTCCAGGGCCTGCGTGTCGCTGCCGGAGACCAGACCCACGCGGGCCGAGCCATCGATCCCGGCCAAGATCGCATCGGCGATCGCTTGCGGGGATCCGCCCGACTGCCCCGGTTCGGCTGACATTCCGGTCATCCAGTCCATGGAAGCAACTTACAGCGAAACGTGTGGGGTTGACCAATGCCGTGAATCGCGCCGCCGGCCACGCGCCCGTCATCCGGAACCCGGCACGGCCGTGGCCCCGCAAATCCTTGCCAAGCCGCGCGAAGGAATTATCGCCTGGGAATATCAACTCGGCACGCAGGCGCCGGCGATCAGGCTGCAACGACAGGCGGGGCTAGGCTGGGCCGGGATCCCAGCGGTCGCAGAACGCGGCGACGTCGTTCGACTGGAACCCGGCCAGGCGCTGCATGATCAGCGCGAACGGCCAGTCCCACCAGGCGATGCGCTGCAGCCGGTCGGCGATCGCCGGCGGAAAACGGTCCCTGATCCGACGTGCCGGGACGCCGCCGACGATGGCGTACGGCGGCACGTCGCTTGTCACCACCGCGCCGGCCGCGAGCACAGCGCCGTCGCCGACGCTGATGCCCGGCAGCACGATCACGCCGTGGCCGATCCACACGTCGTGGCCGATCACGACGCGGTCGGCACGGCGCGCCGCGAAGAACGCGGCGTCCCGCTTGGCACCGGCATCGTAGTATTCGGGGCAGTAGGTGAAGCGGTGCTGCGACGGCCGGTCGAGCGGATGGTTCGGCGCGCCGATCCGCACATGAGCGGCGATCGCGCAGAACCGCCTGATCTCCGCGTCGGCCACCATGCAGTCCGACCCGACATACGAATAGTCGCCGAGTGTGGCGTATTCGACGCTGCTGCGGTCCAGCACCTCGCAGCACATGCCGATCCGCGCCTCCCTCAGACGCGCGGTGGGGTGGATCACGGTGTCGGCGATCTTCGGCCGGCCCCCCAGCGCCTCGCCCGTCATCGGCCCGCTTGTGCCTCGACACGGCGGGGCGCGCGACCTACGTCTCCGGCATGTATCTGCCGCCTGCCTTCCGCGAAGACGACGTGGCCGTGTTGCACGACGCGATCCGCCGCATCCGCTTCGGCGCGCTCGTCACCGTCGATGCCGACGGCGTGCCGGACGCGAGCCACGTGCCGATGCTGGTCGACCCCGATCCCGCGCCCTACGGCACGCTCATCGGCCACCTCGCCCGCGCCAATCCGATGATCCGCGCCACCGGCACGGCGCTGGCGATCTTCGGCGGCCCGAACGCCTACGTCACGCCGTCCTGGTACGCGAGCAAGCGCGAGCACGGGAAGGTCGTGCCCACCTGGAACTACGTCGCCGTTCACGCCACCGGTCCGATCGAGATGATCGACGATGCCGACGCGCTGCACGCCATCGTCAAGCGCCTGACCGAGACCCACGAGGCCGGACGGCCCGCCCCCTGGGCGGTGAGCGACGCGCCGGCCGATTTCATGCGCGGACAGCTGAAGGGCATCGTCGGGTTCCGGATTCCGATCGCGCGCCTGGAAGGCAAGTGGAAGATGAGCCAGAACCGCCCGCCCGCCGACCGCGAAGGCGTCGTCGCCGGGCTCGCGCAGGAGGCGCCCGAGGTGGCGGCGCTCATCCCGCGCGAGTGACCGCTCGCTACTGCAGCCCCACCGTCCGCCCGGGATAGCCGGCGACATCGAAATACCGCGTCTGTCCGACCAGCTGAATCCGCAGCACCGTCGCGTGCCCCGCCGTATCGGGCTTCGAGCTGACCGTCTCGCTGCGGACCTCGGGCGCCTGCCCGTCCGGCATCGCCTCGGTCAGCACGCGGCCCGGCAGTTTGCCGCCCGCCGGCACGTCCAGGTGCAGCACGCTGGCGATCGTCAGGCCCAGGTCGGGATTGCTGGCCGGCGCCTCGTCGATCGCATGCGCACGGAAGTCGGGCCCGACCGCCCCCATCACGTTGCGCGTATCGGCGCGGCTGAACGAGCCGTGCATCCCCTGCCCTTGCTGCAGGCCGGTGTCGGCGATCTCGACCGTGCAGGTCGTCCCATCGGTGCAGCCCGTGGTCCAGCTGCGGAAGCTCACCGCGATCGCCGGGTGCGGGGTCACCGCCGATCCCTCCATGCCGATCGCCGACAGCGGCAACGTGCCGGGGACCTCGCCGAACCGGCTGTCGACGAACAGCCCGCTTACATAGTCCTGCGCCTGCAGCACGCGCACCACCTCGGCGGCGAGCGTCGGATCGCCGGACGGGACGTAAACGAGGTCGGACCCGCCGTTCGCCGCCACCACGACCTCCGGATGCTCGGCCGTGCCGCCGATCAGCCCGTCGCCCTTGGCCGGGAAGTGCCCGGCGGCGACGTCCGCGTTCTTCGCGTCCGGATCGCGCAGCGCCATGCCGAGCCCGTGCGCCAGGTCGATCGCCAGGAACCCGGGCGGCAGCTGCCCCGCCGGCACGCCGTCGTAGTGCTGGGTCGCCGCGTAGCTGCTGCTCTCCTTGCTGATCGTCGAGAACCCGTGGTCCGCCGTCAGCACCACGTCGGTGTCGCCGTCCAGGCCGAGGTCCTTCAGCGCCGTCTCGATCTGACGCAGGTTGTCGTCGGCGTTCCTGATCGACGCCAGCGATGTCGGGCCGTTGATCCCCGGCGAGAGCTGGCCGAGGCTGTCGCCCTGGAAATGCTGCGTGCCGTCGGGATCGCGCGACCAGAACACGATCACGAACGGTTTGCCGCGCTGCTTGAACATCGGCAGCAGCACCTTGGTCACGACGTCGGCGAAGTAGCCCTGCTGCTGCACGTTGGCGACCAGCGTGCCGGGCGTGGTGGCGTTGCCGGTCTTGCCGTTCTCCCCACGCGTCGGCGCCACCTGCTCCAACTCCGCAGCCTTCAGCGCCGCCTGCATGTCGGCCGACAGCGGAATGCCGCCCGGCCGCCCCGTGGTGTCGTCGATGACGATAGTGTGCTCGCCGTCCCGGTCGGTGTGGTCGAAGATCAGCGCGGGCCCGACCTTGCCGACCAGCGCGGTCGAGAGGCCAGCGTCGCGCGCGGCGGCCAGCACTGTCTTCTCGTTGAGGTAGTTGCCGTTGAAATGGGCGTCCATCTCGCCCAGCACCGCGTCGTTCTCCAGGAACGGCGTCAGGCTGCCCCCGGCGGTGGTCAGCGCGAATCCCGAATAGATCGTGTTGCTGAAATCGCCGGAATCGCCGAGCAGGTGGCCGGTCGCCATCGCCGACGCATTGGCGGTGGTGAAGGTGGGGAACAGCGCGTGCGTGTTGGTGAAGCGCACGCCGCGATCGAGCAGCGCCGACATCGTCGGCGCGTTCTGCGGCGTGACCATGCCGTAGCGCATGCCGTCGGCCACGAACAGCAGCACGTTGCGGGCGGCGGCCGGGGTAGCTGCGGCCAACAGGAGCAGCAGGGCGAGAAGCGGGCGTCGCATGTTTGAGGGGCACCTTGATGTTTCGGGTGACCCGTGCCGCCTATCAGCGCCGCGCCGGTCCGGCATGTGAAACTACGGTGACGGACCTCTCGGGCCGTCCATTGCCAAGCGGCGAGCGTCGCCATAAGCCCGGCACCATGGACAGCATCTATCGCGGCGACCTGCGCACGAAGGGCGGCCGCCTCAACGCCTGGGTCGACGCGCTGGTGATCGACCACGCGGTCTTCCGCTTGGTGTGGAACCGCTTCACCCCCGTCGTGCCCGGTCGCCTCTATCGCTCCGGCCACCCGACGCCGCGCCAGATCACCGCCGCGATCCGCCGCCACGGCATCCGCACCGTCATCAACCTGCGCGGACGGACGCATAACGGCGCCGACGCGCTGATGCGCGAGGCGTGCGCCAGGCTGGGCGTCACCTTCATCGACGCCGGCTTCGGGTCGCGCGAGGCGCCGTATCGCGACCGCGTGCTGCGGCTGGCCGAAACCTTCACCGGCATGCAGGAGCCCGCGCTGGTGCACTGCAAGTCGGGCGCGGATCGCGCCGGCATCGCCTCGGCGATCTTTCTGCTGGTCCACGGCGCCTCGGTGCAGGACGCGATGCGCCAGCTGTCCTTGCGCTTCGGCCACGTGCGCCAGTCGAAGACCGGCGTGCTGGATGCGTTCCTGTGGCAGTACGCGCGCGAGGGCGAAAGCCGCAAGCCGTTCCTGGACTGGGTGCGCGACGACTACGACCGCGACCGTCTGGTGCGCGACTTCCGCTCGCGCGGGCTCGCCGACATGGTCAACGACCGGGTGCTCGCGCGGGAATGACCGCGGTCGTACGCGCGAGCACCGACGCGGACATCGAGGCGATCGCCGACATCTACGCCCACCACGTGCTGCACGGCCTCGGCTCGTTCGAGACGGAGCCGCCAAACGCCGACGAGATGCGCCGGCGCCGCGCCGACATCATCGGCCGGGGCTTGCCGTATCTGGTGGCGGAAGATGCGTCGGGCGCGGTGCTCGGCTATGCCTATGCGGGGCCGTATCGGACGCGCGCCGCGTACCTGCACACGGTGGAGAACTCAGTCTATCTGCGGCCCGAGGCGATGCGTCGCGGCATCGGCTTTGCGCTGCTGACGGCGCTGATCGCGGCGTGTGAGCGGTGCGGCTGCCGGCAGATGGTGGCGGTGGTGGGCGACAGCGGCAACGCGGCCTCGATCGCGCTGCATCTGCGCGCGGGCTTCCGGCTGGTCGGCACGCTGGAGTCGGTCGGCTTCAAGCACGGTCGCTGGGTGGACACCGTGCTGCTGCAACGCGCGATCGGCGCGGGTGCGGGGCCGCTGTAAGGAAGCCGCTCCTCCCCGTCATTGCGAGGAGCGCAGCGACGAAGCAACC
>DATEQV010000057.1:0-4019 GCA_035272265.1 Acidisphaera sp.
TTTTGTCGCGCGCAAGAATGCGAATCTGGCCAGGGCCTTCCTGATTCTTTGCAGCAACTGCGGCCAGCTCAGCGGATTCTTTTATTACGCGGCGTCGTCAACTTGCCAATGAGGGGATGCGTGAGGTACAGCCCGCCATCCCAGCAGGTTTCGAATAGTCAACGACAGAAGGGGTGACTGTCAAGTGACATTCCGCCTGCGGTCGAGTGGAGCTGAGCTGGCGGTCCGCGCAGTCAATGCACCGATTGCGGTGTGGGTTTGACCTGCGCGACGGCATGAACTGGAACGCTGCTGATAGGTCGATCTCCCCCGATTCTGCTCATCTGCGGCGAGCGGCAGGTGATCGGCGGGCCAGTGTCCGCTATCGGCCGATGGTGTTGAAAAAGTCGTCCGGAGGCACCGGAGAGCCACTACGTTCCTATTTTGCAATGATAAAGCGAGCGATTTCAGTGTTCGACTCGTTATCATACCGGATCAAGATAGCCTGAAGGCACCGACGCGGGACTTTTTCAACACAATCGGCCAGGACCTGCCGTCCGGTCGCCTTGCCGGCGGATACCGCAACCGGCCCTCGCCGCCCGGCCTCATGGCGTCACCCGGGGGTCGAGAAGCTCGGGGCGGTACTCGAAGTGGCCGGTGTCGTAGTGGAACCACTTGCCGCCCCAGATGAAGCCGTGACGTTCGAAAATATCGACGATCTCCTGCGGGATCGGCGGAACGTCGGTCCGGTCGGGGATGCCGTCGGCGTGCCGCCGCCAGAACCAGTACGCCGAGGTGCGGATGTTGATGTCGATCGCGGCCCCCCAGCCGTGCATGCTCGGCTGGCCGGTGTCCGCGACGGTGCGGCAGTTGTAGCCGCCGGCCGGCGGATAGGCGTACTGCTTGAGCGCATCGGGCAGCGCGTCCAGCTCGGCCGAGATCGCGCGCAATCGGTCGGCGACGCCGTTCACCGATGTCGTGCTGACCGTGCCGCCCCACGTCCGCGGCAGCCAGACGATCCGCACCAGATACGGTGCGACCTCGCCGCGCCGGCAGTCGCCGTACATCTTGTCGAAGAACGCCCGGTTGCGGATGCGCCCCGGGTCGTCGTCCGGGCCGGGCGGCCCGGTCATCGGGCCGGCGCGGTAGGGACGCGACAGCTGATCCAGGATCGACCCGGCACGCAGCGCGTCGCCGGGATCGCCGGATGACGCGTCGCCATCGCCCGACAACGCCATGCGCGTCCCGTCGCGCCAGATGAGATCGCTCGCATCGTAGCCGGCGAGCCAGTCGGGATAGGCAAGCACGAGGGCGTCGAGCTCGCGCGGGCCGGCCGCGCCCGCAGACGCGATCGGCCATACGAGGAGGAGGAGAATCGCAAGAACCCGGCGCACGCGCGATATGATGATCGCGTGGCGGCTCACTGCAACCAGCCGCGTTGTCCCGAGGAGCGCCTGCGAGGCGATCGGGCGCCGCCCGCCACGCGTCAAGCGTGTAGGCCGGAACGCTTGGGTCCGCCCGCAGGAGCGTCCGGCCGGCACCGGCTTTGCAGAATGCCGGGTTCGATGGCTAGCGTGCGTCGCGGCGGTCGCGCCGGGCGGTCACCTTGGCCCCCCGGCCACACGAAAGGCCGCGCAACGGGTGGTGGCAATGTCGTGCAGCAGGCTGGCAACTCGCATCCGCACTGCGGTGATATTCGGATGCGCGATCCTGGCGGTGTGCGCAACGCCGTCGCGGGCGGACAATGTGGGCAGCATCGTCAGCCCGCTGGGCGTCTATGTGAAGGTCGACATCGAGGACGCGATCAGCGCGATCCGCCGCGGATACACCGGCGACCTCGAGCCGACGCCCAAATACGTGCACGTCCTGCTGCAGAAGCTCTATCAGCGCGTGCTGGCCAATCCCGCCGTCTCCGGGATCACCATCGGCGTGCATTGGGCCAACGTCCAGCCGCACGACCCGCTCGCCGTCAGCGACAACTCCGATGGTTACGACTGGAGCTACCTGGACGACGCCTTCGGCGTGGCGAACTGGGTGCAGAAGTCGGTGCAGCTGATCGTCACGCCGGGCTTCGATTCGCCGCAGTGGCTGCTGAGCAGGATCCCGTCCTGCGACGGACTGTTCAATCCGGCAACCCGTGCGGCCGTTGCCGAGGATTGCGGGACGGTGACCTTCGCGGAGTTCCCGGACAAGCCGCGCGCCGAGCACGACGCCGACGGCCGCACTGTGCTGCCGCTGTCCTGGAACGGCGTCTATCAGAAGGCGTGGGCGGCATTCCTGCAGAACCTCAACGTCAGGTACGGCAACAATCCCGCGTTCGTCGCCATCGCCGTCGCCGGCCCGGTGGGCGCGTCGGCCGACATGGTCCTGCCGGCCACCAGCAACCAGTCGCTGCAGCAGCCGGGACTGGAAGCGGACAACGCGTGGGTCGCCCAGATCCGTCATGCGTTCCCCCGCCAGGGCGGCGAGTATGCCGAAACCGATCAGGTTTTCGTCGATCAGTGGAAGCAGACGATCGACACCTACGAATCGATCTTCCAGGGCGTGACCCTGGTGCTCAGCCCCGGCGCGGGCGCCGGCCTGCCCGAGTTCCGGATGAACCACACCCAGCCGGCGATCGCGAGCTCCCCGCCCTGGGCCAAGGAAGACTGCGAGGACGCGACCGATCTGCGGTCCTGCGAAGCGAAAGTGGCGGTGCTGTCCTATTTCGCCGCCGTGGCCGGCAACAACGCCAAGGCCACCCAGGTCGGTGGAATGACGGCGTCGAGCCCGCGTGCGTTCGGCGACATCGGCATCGCCGGCGTGAAGCTGCTCGCCGTGCCGCCGGCGTCGTCCGCACTGTTCGGCGGGGCCGCATTCGCCCAGCCCGTGTCGGGGAAGAACAAGGAGGAAGAGGGCTGTCCGACGCTGACCAGCAAGCCCCGGGTCAGCTGCCTGGACCTCACCCCCGAGGAGGCCGCGTACAACGTGCTGAGCGTGTTCTTCTACGGCACGCCGGTGGCGCGGCACTACGGCGGGCAGATCGGCCCGGCACCGGCGCCGATCCAGTATCTCGACGTCCCCTACGAGGACGTCGACTATGCCCGCACGACTCCGTGCCCGCCGCGGGCGAGTGTGATGCTCTACAAGAAGTCGCTGCAGGATCTGCTGAACAGCGCCAGTCACGACCTGTCCGAGATGGCGGGCCAGCAAGCCCCCCTGCCGCCGCCCACCTGCACCGAGTGACGCCGATGCCGTGCGCGGGCACGGCACGGCATGATCAGCTGCGCTCCACCGCCTGGGCCGCCGCGTCGAGTGCCGCGGCGATGCTCTCGGCGGCGTCCTGCTCGAGTGCGCCGCGCTTCAGGCGCAGGCGCAGCGCGAGCTTGAGGTTCTCCATGCCGCGCAGCACGGGCGCCGGCACGCCGTCGGGCGCGCCGGCTCCGGCCGGGCCGATGCGGGACGCGAGGTCATCGACGGCCGCGCGGTTGGCAGCGAGGAACGCCTCGCCCTCGGCGGTGATCCGGTAGCGCTTGCGGCCGGCCTCGGCCGCGTCGACGGCGGCGTAGCCCATGTCCTCGAGCCAGGAGAGCGTCGGGTACATCACGCCCGGGCTCGGGCTGTAGCTGCCGCCCATGCGCTCCTCGATCGCCTTCATCAGCTCGTAGCCGTGGCTTGGCTGCTCGGCGATCATCGCCAGGGCGAGCAGGCGAAGCTCGCCATAGTCGAACGGGCGCCCGCCGCGGCGGCCGCCGCGGCCATGACGGTGCCGGTGATGCCCCGAGTGACGGCGATCCGCCATGTCCTCGGGGTGGTCGAAACGACGGTCTGAACCGTCCCTGTGTCGGTGTTTCATGGAGTCCAGATAGATCGCGATATATCGGATGTCAAGATATATCGAGACCGATCGTGAAGGCGGCGCGCTAGCAGCCTGTCGGAGTTAAGCACAAACCACGAACAAATCGGAGATTTCTTTCGATACTTCGCGGTTCTGCACAACAAGAGAATCCGCCGGTGGCCGTTGGCGACATATTCATCCGCAAAACTGCTAACTCCGACAG
>DATEQV010000058.1:0-3244 GCA_035272265.1 Acidisphaera sp.
GTTCTACCCATTCAATGCCTTTCGCTCCCTTCTCGGCGTCGCCGGCGAGGTCACCGCACCAACCTACGCCGGGCTTTACTCGGGAGAATGGCAGCACCCCAGATGTAGCGACAATGGGTGAAAACCGGATAGGCAAGGATCAGACGTCCGTGGCCAGCTGCCGAGTTCGTCCGATCCAGGCGAAAAACCTCTCGACAGCCCCGCGGCGACTAGATGTCACGGTCCTGTCATGGTGCCGCGCCCGGCGACGAACTACCAGGACACGCTGAGCAGAACGTATGATACCGCCATCGCGGCGCCTTCGGCTCGCACCGACGGCGATGAGTCAACGACGGCGAGTTCCGGTATTGCGCGAGGGCGGCTCAGCCCACTCAGTGACGGCGCTTCCCAGCGTGATCCCCCGACGGCGTGTGCGCAGCGATCTGATCCGGGTCAAGGGCGGAGACGGACCCGTCGGGCATCCGAGGCGCGGGCTCGGGGTTGTCTCCTGACCGAGCTTCGGATTATCACACCCACGACACGGGAGGCCGACATGCCATGGTCCGCGGCAGCAAAACCGGATCGCCTTTGTAAGGCTCCGGCCCGCATCGGGCTGGCGCTGCTGCTTTCACTCGCCGGGTGCGGGCTGGGATCGCCGGCGCCTGGTCCGCAAACCGTGGCCGGAATGACCCCGGTCGGGACGGTGCAACTGACGGAAACCTTCGTCAGCGGCGTCGCGGGCGGCAGCGGCACGCTCCACTTCCAGGGACAGCGCTATCCGTTCAAGCTGGTCGGAGCGATCGTCGGTCCGGGTTTCGCCGCCGAAAAGATCCAGGCGCAAGGCGACGTTTTCGACCTGAACAACGTCTCCGACTTCGGCGGCGCGTACCGGCAGTCGACGGGTCACCGCGGGCTCAACACCTCGACGACGAGCGATCTGTGGCTGGAGAACAACGCCGGCGTGGTGATGCACCTGACCGGCACACAGCAGGGCGGTGGATTGAGCCTCGGGCGCGATGAGATCGTCATCCGCCTGAACCAGTAGACGACCACGGCAGCCGACGGCCCCTCGCACGCCAGTAACCGTCATGCCGGGGAAGGCCCGGCATGGCGATGTGGCAACGGTCCGAGTGTGGGACCAGGCGCCGGCTTCGACGTACTGTGCCCGGCCCTCTCCGAAAGACCAGTCGTCGCGCTGCATCTCGACGAGGTTGGTGAACACGTCCTCCGGGCACCGGCCCGGATTGTCCGCCAGGCGTTCGTCGGTCCGCCGGCGGGGCGCCTGCTTGTTCTCGACCGTCCGAGTATCGCTCGCGGTGATCTGTATGTCACATTGCTGCTTGGGTGCAGAAAAGCGCCGTTAGGTGACAGTACTGCCGTTTCGAACAAGAAACATTAATCCAGGAATTTCTCTTTCTCAATCCAACCGACAGCATGACACGCGGATCGCCCTCCGCCACCGTCACCGCGCACCGGGTACCGGCCGGCCGAACCGCGCCATGATCGGCGCCACCTGCCGGCGATACGCGCGGCACGCGTAAACCGCCGCGCCGCTCGATCTCCGGCGACGAGGGAAGCCGACTCGCGTCGCTCAGTACGCCGGCTCGACCACTACCGGCGGCGCGTAGTACGGCGGCGGGTAGTACGGCGGCGGCGCGGACGCCGCTGCGGCACCAGCGACGGCACCGACCGCCACCCCCGCCGCCACGCCCGCCGCGACGCCGACGCCGGGCGCGTAACCCGGGCCGCGATAGCCGTAGGCATATCCGCCGTGGTACCCGCCATACCCGTAACCGGGGCCGCGCACCGCGACACCGCCGTTCGGCCCGCGCGCCACTCCGCCGCCGTACGGCCCGCGCGCGGCGTAGCCGCCATTGGGACCGCGCACCGCCGCACCACCCGCCGGACCGCGATACACCGCGCCGCCGCGCGGACCACCCACTGCGCCCCACGCGAACGCGTCGGTCGCCAGCGACACGCCCAGCAGCGCGCCCAGACCGATAACCGCCAAGCGTTTCATCACTTGCCTCCCGGGTGTGCCGCGGCCGCCGCCGGCTTGAGGTCCACCTTCACCGCGCCGGCCGGCGGCTGGAACGCGAAGTCCGCGTTGGCCGGAGGGACGTCGAAATTCCAGTCCGACATCTGCGCGATGAAACTCGGTTCGCCCGCCACCGAGCGGTACGTCACGATCAGCCGGTGCGGCACCGCGCGGTCGTTGTTCTCGACCCACAGCTCCAGCTCGATCCCGGGCTGGGTGAAGAACAGGTGCCGGCACGGCACGCCATCGACGTTCACGATGTTGACCTGTCGGCCCGCTGTCACGCCGCTCAGCACGGACTTGGCCGGATCGGCGGTCAGCAGATCGGCGAGCGGGAAGTCGACGCCCAGTTTCCCCATGGCTTCGTGCATCATGCCGTCGATCGTGCCCGGCACCGCAATGCTCGCGTATTTCTTGCCGTCGTCCATCGACACCACGAGCGTCTTGCCGTCATAGACGAGCTCCCTCGCCCCGTCGTCGCCCGTCCCCTCGACAAGCATCCGGTCCGGCCGGCGCACGGTCAGCTTGAAGCTGTGGAACACGTGCAGCAGCTCGCCGGTCTGGCTGTCGGGGTATTCGCGGATCGTGTGTGCCTGGAACGAGAACGCCTGCGCCTGCAGCGTCTTGCCCATCTGGGCAATCGCCGCGCGGGCATCAGCGCTGATCGCCGGCTGCGCCGGTGCGGCGGGTGCAGCCGGATGCGCCGGCTGCGCGGCGATCGCGGGCGGACCGCAGAGCGCCGCACCGGCGACCATTCCCGCAATGAGGCTGGCGAGAAGCGCTGCGTGGCTCGACCTCATAGTTCCCCCTGACATTGCGTCCCCGCACCGTCGCCGGCGCGTCGCACCGCATACGTGCATGGCGTGACTATGTAGGATAGTCCCGTGACGGGTTGACCTAGCACATGATCGGCGTAGGCGGAACCGCCGGAGCCGTGAATCGGACGCGCACTATCCGGAGGAACGACCAGCGAAGGCAAAGAATCTGGACTTTCGGGAGGCCGTGCCGATGAAGAAGATCCGCACCATGAAGGCGGAGCCGATACCGTCCAGCCGCGCGCTCAGCGCCTCGTCGTGGTGGGGCTGGACCCATGGCTGTTCAACGCTAGATATTGACGAGTTGCGCTAGTCGCTCGAAGCCTCCGAGAGCGGCGCGGTAACGGTCCTGGCTGAGCGTGCCGGTTCGATTTGCCTTGAGGATATTGAAGCCAAAGCTGCGCAATCGCGC
>DATEQV010000059.1:0-3520 GCA_035272265.1 Acidisphaera sp.
TGAACATCATCATCCGGGACGCGTGCCGCAACAATCCGTTCGCCGGCCGCGGCTTCCGCGCCGCCGGCGGCGGCCTGGCGGCGATGCGCGCGCCGTCCGGGACGATGATTTCGTACGCAACCCAGCCCGACAGCGTCGCGCGCGACGGCGAGGGCGCGGACAGCCCCTACACGGCGGCGCTCGCGAAGGCGCTGACGATGCCGAACGTCGACGTGCTGCACATGTTCAACACCGTCGGGCTGGACGTGATGCGCGCGACCGGCAACAACCAGCAGCCCTGGGTCGCCAGCTCGCCGCTCGACGGCGACTTCGTGCTCGCGCACGGCCCCCCGCCGGACAGTTCGTCATCGGGCGCGTCCCCGTCCGCGTCGGCTTCGCCCGCTGCGCCGGCGGTCCCCGCGCCGGGCGCTTCCCCGCAAACCTTCGCCTCGCGCAGCACCGCGCAGCCGCCGATGGTGGTGCCGAGCACGCCCACTCCCGCTTCGCCCGCGCCGGGACCGACGCTCGCCTGGGCCTCGCCGCCGATGCCTGGCGCGCCGCTTCTCCATCCCGACCCATCGGCGGACATGCAGACCGCGGCGCGCCGCTTCGCGATCGACGTGCTCGCGAGCTGGTCGCAGTCGGATCGCAGCCTGCTGCCCGAACTCGCGCGCCTGTATGCGACGCAGGTGTACTACTACGGCAAGCTGACGAGCGCGCCGACGATCCTCCGGCTCAAGGTCGGTTTCGCCCAGCGCTGGCCGACCCGCCTCTACCGGCCGCAGTCCGACACCGTTTCCGTGACGTGTGACGCCGCGGCCCGGCGTTGCGTGGCCAGCGGGGTGATGGACTGGACCATCGACGCACCCGACCGCCGCACCCGCTCGAACGGCACCAGCCGCTTCGCCATGACGCTCGACATGAGCGGCGCCGCGCCGCTGATCCTGTCGGAGTCGACCGAAACGCTCACCCGCCAGGTCAGCGCCGAGTAGCCCGCGTGCGATCGCCCCGGGTGGAACCGCCCGGGGCGTGAATCGTCAGGCCAGCTAGCGCCGGCGCCACGGCATCCTGACCGGCGGCCGCGGCGCCGGCGCGGTGAAGCTCGCGATCAGCACCGCCAGGATGCCGGTCATAAAGATGCCGTCGAACGTCCCCGCGCCGCCGATCGAGGCCACCGGCGCGCCCAGCCCCGTCACGCTCCCCAGGTTCAGCAGATCCGCCCCCACCAGCGTGCCGATGCTGCCGCCGATATAGGCGAGTGGTGCTGCGTGCCGGCGCGACAGCAGCAACGCGACCACCGCCGTGGACAGTGCCGGGACGAACACCGGCACAGCGATGCCCACGCCCGGCACCGGACGCGCCAGCGTGTGGCTGATCGCCGCCACCAGCGCCACCGCAAGCGGGCCCGTGATCCACAGCCGGTTGCGCACCAGCAGGAACAGCGACACCACGCCGGGCACCACCGCGCCGCCGACATTGACGGCGATGACCGTGCCCGGCCCCTGCACCAGCACCGGCACCACGTATTGCATGCCGTAGAAGTCGACGACCTGCCCGGCGGCGATCTGCCGCTCCGGCAACGTCGCGACGGGGATGTTGAAATACGACCCGATCAGCGAGCCGAGCAGCACCACCATCGCTGCCCCGGGGCTCAGCCCGATCTGCAGATAGGCGTAGCGCAGGATGCCGACCTGCACGAGGACGAGCAGGAAGACGAACGCGATGACCAGCAGCGTGAAGGATGGCGCCGACAGCGGCAGGTAGCTGAGCTGGTCCACGTCCGCTCCACCCGTCCCGAGCGCCCCGGCTCGCCGGGCCGATCCGGGCGGGCTACGTCGTCCCGACTCGTATCACTTTACCGCAGTCCGCCGCGCCGACGCTACGCGTTCGCCGGCCGGTGCCCGGGCGGGCAGTGATCCTGCGGCGCCAGCAGTGCGTCCACAGTCTGGATTCGCGCCGGGAAGTCGGCGTCGCCCGGCGCTAGCCGGGCGCCGACCGTGAACGCCGCGCAGGCTTGCTCCCGCAGCTGCGCTGTCGCTTGCGCGCGCGCCGCTTGCGCGGCGAGATCGAGCAGAACGAGCCCGAGGTCGTGGAGCAGCCCCGTATCCGTCGGATCGAGCCGGAACGCCGCGCGGTATTCCTCCGCCGCGTCGTTCAGTTTCCGCTGTTCGCGAAGGACGCCGGCCAGGTTTTCGTGCAGCGCCGCGGATGACGGATCGAGGCGGATCGCCTCGCTGAACTCCGCGGCGGCGTCATCCAGCTTCCGCTGCTCGGCCAGGACGTTACCGAGGCCGTTGTGAGCCCGCGCCGAGGCCGGGTCGCGCCGGATTGCCTCGCGGTACTCGGCCGCGGCGTCGTCCAGCTTCTCCTGTTTGGCCAGGACGTTGCCCAGATCGTTGTGCGCAAGCGCGTTCGCCGGATCGAGCCGGATCGCCTCGCGGTATTCTGCCGCTGCGTCGTCCAGCTTTTTCTGTTGCGACAGCACCACGCCAAGACGGAGGTGCGCCGTCGCCGATGCCGGATCGAGTCGGATCACCTCGCGGAACTCTGCGGCCGCGTCATCCAGCCTCTTCTGTTCAAAAAGAACGACGCCAAGACGCATGTGCGCCGCGGCCGATGTCGGAGCAAGCCGGATTGCCTCACGGTATTCCGCGGCCGCTTCGTCCGGCTTCCTCTGTTCAGACAGAACGACGGCGAGACGGAAGTGCGCCGACGCGGATGTCGGGTCGAGTCGGATCGCCTCGCGGAATTCCGCCGCGGCGTCATCCAGGTTCCTCTGGGAATACAGGACGCCTCCGAGTTCGCGGTGCGCCCCCGCGTCGGTCGGCTCGAGCCGGATTGCCTCGCGGTATTCCGCGGCGGCGTCATCCGGCTTTTTCTGGTCACGCAGGACGATGCCGAGGCCGTGGTGTGGCGGCGCAAGCGAAGGAGCGAGGCGGATCGCTTCCCGGTATTCCGCGGCCGCGTCATCCAGCTCCTTCTGGTCGCGCAGGACGTTGCCCAAATCGTAGTGCAACGCCGGGGTTGTCGGTTCGAGGCGGATCGCCGCGCGCAATTCCGCAGCGGCGTCACCCGGCTTCTTCTGAGCATATAGCACGTGCCCGAGACCGCTGTGCGCCGCCGCGTCTGCCGGATCGAGCTGGATGGCCGCGCGGAATTCCACGGCGGCGTCATCCAGCTTGCCTTGCTTGCTGAGGACATTGCCGAGACTGTCGTGCATCCCCGCGTCCGACGGCTCGAGGCGGATCGCCGCGCGGAATTCCGTGGCGGCGTCATCGAGCGTGCCTTGCTCGGTCAGGATGTTGCCGAGACTGTCGGTAAGCGGGGCAAAACCCCGGGCGGCGTGCATTTTTCCGCTTCCCCCGACGCGAGCCGGTACGATTCGGTTGGTGCATGTCACCGCCCGCCGATCTGCCTGGCCTGCCTCGCCCCGAGTTGGAAGCGCTCGTGGTTGAGCTGTTTGGCGAGGTGGCCGAGCTGAAGCGGCTGGTGGCGGCGCAACGCGACGAGATCGCACGACTGAAGGGCCTCAAGGGTCGCC
>DATEQV010000060.1:0-7955 GCA_035272265.1 Acidisphaera sp.
GCGCCTACGCCGACACCCACCCCGGCACGCGCGCCAACGCCGACGCCCACGCCGACATGGCCCACGCCGGCCTCGTGCGCGCCTTCGAAGCCGTGACCCGGACCGCCATGCTCCAGATGGGCTTCACCGCGACCGCCAGGCTCGCCCCGCCCGCCTTCGTGCGGGCCACCGGTATGCGCGCTTCGCTCTTCGTGTTCGCCACGCGAGCCGCCACCGGCCTGATGCCCGCCACCGCCTCCGCCGCTCGCGTGGGGCGCGCCGTGCGCGCCGCCGCCGCCGGGATGGCCGCCGCCGCCGGCGGCGTTGCGATGTTCGGCAAACGACACAACCGGCGCGAGCGCGACGCTGCACGCGAGCAGGACGCGCGGGAGATGCCGGACGCGGAGGTCGCCAAACCGGCGCTCCCGCCACATGGTGCTGAACCGCGTCATCGCCTGCCTCCGATCGACTGAACCCGCATGACGGCCGAGCCCAGGCACGCCGCCGCTGCAGTCCGCGCCACACGCCGCTCCAAGCGCGATCGTATCCTGGAGGCAACGGTGTGGACACGTCCAGGGGAAAGGCCCGCGCGCGACATTTCAATCGCGTCACCACGCAATCACGTCGGCGTGCGGCTTTCCCTTGCGGCCGGGTACGAGTCCGGCTCAGCGGTAAGGTCTATCGATCCGCCACGGCGAGCGCAGCGAAACAGTTCAGACCATGGGGCTGTATCGGTCGGGCATGGGTCCTGCTGCGAGACGAGGCCGCACGGTTCAGACCGTGCGGCGACTTGCCGTCGTCACAAATCGTCGTCCTGCGCGCTTTGGCCGCCCGGCCCCGGCGCTGGTCCGGCTGATCCCGGCCCCGCCTGCCCCAGGCCGCCCGGCCCTGGCCGTGGCCCGCCGGAACCCGGCCCCGCTGGCCCCGGCCCGGCCTGCCCGGGCCCGGCCGGGCCCGGCCCGCCGATCTGGGCGCGGCACTGTTGGCGGTACGGCCTCGCGACCACACTCCTGTAGGCGTGGCTCTCGGCGCGCCTAGCGTCCTCGGGCGCAGTGGGATTGGCGGCCGCCCACTGCTGCATGTGGGCCAACACCTGCTGGCGGATCGCCGGCCTGAACGGCTCCATGCACGCCCGCATCTGCGGCGATGCGCCCTGCGGGGCCATCCCCCCCGGAGGAGCCATGCCCTGCTGAGGCATGCCCTGGGGGGCGTAACCGGGCGGGGGATAGCCCGGCGCCATGGGCTGGGTGGCGGTCTGCGCACGACACGGGGACACACTTGCGAGCGCGACGAGCGCACTGAAGACGGCGAGGGTCTGATGCATGATTCACTCTCTGCGGGGGAGGCCTGCGGGACGCCTGCACATCCCGCGGGCGAAGCCGAACTGAACGCACCCGCTCAGCCGCGCGGCCGATCCGCGCATGATCGGAGGGTAAAAGCACGGCGCTCGCCGCTCCGCAAACAACGGTTCGTAACAAAGCCGTTGGGAACGACACCCCCAATCGGGGGGTCAGACCAGCGCGCGTCCGGCGATGCGCTCCAGCACCCGAAGCGGCGAACGCTCCGGCTCGGCCATCGCGGCGATCGGCAGGTGGAAGGTCTGTTCCAGCGCGCAGCGGCCGGACATCGCGGCGTGCAGCACGCAGTCGGTGTAGCACATCCAGACCGTCCCTGGCGGGAAGGCGACGTCGGCCTGCGGCGAGGTCTGCTGATAGCCGGCGTCTAGTTTCCCGACATCGTGCAGCATCAGCATGATGTGGTCGTAGGCGCTGCGCGTGCCTTTGGTCAGGCGGAGTGCGGCCAGCACCTGCGCCTGCCCGGGCAGCGGCGATCTGACGCGCGGCAGGAAGGCGCGGGCGAAATCGGCGAACGGCTCGCCCACGCGCCAGCGCCGTGCGGTGCCGTCGGGCGCCACGTTGGCGAAGACGCGCAGGATGCGCTTGCCGGCGAGCGGACGGGTCGGAAACGCATCGACATGCATCAGCCGGTCATCGTGGCGCGGGGTGTACTGGCGGCCGGCGATCTCGGCCGGGCGGAACGAGGTGCGGGCACGCTCGAGCGACGGGGCGTACTGCGGCATCAGCCCGCGTACCAACGCGTCGGCCTGCCTGCCGTAGCGGTCCATCATCGCGGCGAGGTCGGCGAGGTCATCGCCTTGCACCGACGTGCCGTGCACCCGCCCCGTCGCCGGGTCGAGGCTGATGTTCTTGCGCGCCGCACTGCCCGCCTCCTGCTGGAGGAAGTCCTGTTCGTTCGCCTCGATCGCAAAGGCCAGGCGGGGGAAATACAGCACCTTGCCAGCTTCCAGGGAGGCGACGGCGCGGGCCCGGTCGGCCGCATCGAACGGGCCGGCCCAGTCGCCGAGGGAGAAGGTTTCGATGACGTCGCTGGTCTGCATCGGATCGGCCTCTCTGGTTCGCCCTCTCTGGTCCGCCGCTGCCGGAGGCGCGGCTCGGCCGCGAACTGGCACGAATCCGGTCCGAGCGGAACGCGCTACGCGCCGCCGTTGCGGCGGGGCTGGGTGGCCGCGACGGGCGGGGCTCGCCGCCGCCGGGTGTGCCTCGGTCTGGGCGGCGACGACCAGCGCGGCGATGGCGTCGGAGAGCTTGCCGAGCGCCTGGCTGCTGGCGGCGACCTGGGCGGCGACCGACGGACCCGCGACCGGCAGTTCGAACCGCTCGCTCTCGGTCTTCGGCTCGCCTTCCTTGGCACTCACCGCGATCTGCGCCCGCAGCACCAGCACGCCGGCCTGGTTGAGGTCCATCTGCAGCAGGTTCACCTCGACCTGCCAGTTGGCGTCCGGCGAGATCGCGCCTGCGTCGTTGAACACCTGCGTCCCCGGCAGGCGTTGCGTCAGGTCCTGTTGCAGCACGCGACCGATCATCGCGCCGAGCGGCTCGCCCCACCAGTCGTTGCTCTGCACCTTCAGCTCGTAGTCCGCCGCCGAGCGGACGATCTGCGAGCGTTCGAGGTAACGCGCGAGCGACACCTGCCGCATCAGCAGCAGCCTGGGGCCGCCGATGTGCGTGGCACCTTCGGTGGTCTGCAGCGTGTACAGGTTCGGATCGGGCGACGCACAGGACGCGACCGCCAGCGCCACCAGCGGCAGCATCCATCCCGGCCGGATGCGGCGCCGCGCTCTGCTCACTCGACCCCCGTGTTCGTGCGGCCGCGGATCAGCGCCTCCGGATGCCGCGTCAGCAGGTCGGCCAGCACCCGCACCGATTGCGCGGTGTCCGACAACTGCGCCAGCAGGCGGTCCAGATCGCGCTTGAAGCGGCTGTCGCTGCCGTAGCCCTGGTCGGCCGAGCCGAGCAACTTGTTCGCCCGGGCAACCGCCTCCTGCAAGCCGGCGGCGATCGCCGGCAGCCGCGCCAGCGCGGGTTGCGCGTCGCGTTGCGTCGTGTGGATGAACTCCTGCAGGTCGGCGAGTGCGCCCTGCAAGCTGACCATGGCGCTGCGCACCTCGTGCCCGTTGGTCAGGCTCGCCAGCCCCTTCGCCGCTTCGTCCAGGTTGGCGCCGATCTGGGCGAACGGGATCGTGTTGACCCGCTGTAGCAGGTCGCTGACCTCGGAGGTAATGTTGTCGAGGCCGCCGCCCGATACGCTCGGGATCACCAACACGTCGCCCTCGACGCGCATTTGCGCAGGCGGCGCGCCGGGGTCGATGTCGAGCGAGACGCTCTGCGCCCCGGTGATCAGGTTGGTGCTGGTCAGCTTGGCTCGCATCCCGCGGCGGACGAGGTCGCCCACCACCTCCTCCGGCGATGCCTTGTCGCTGAACTGGTTGTTCTCGATGCGGTCGGGCTGCACCTCGTAGCGCACCGGCACGCGCACACGGTCGAGGACTGGATCGTAGACGAGGCTGATGTCGGTGACCTGCCCGATCCTGATGCCGTGCAGGTCGACAGACGCGCCCACGGACAGGCCGCGCACCGACGTATCGAAATAGGACACCATCTGGACCTTGCGCTTGTAGGACGCGCTTTCGGCGTCGTCCTCGCTCTTGAAGAGTTCGAAGACGGTTTCGGCCTTCGCCTCGGTCACGTCCTGCGCGGGCGGCCTATCGAAGGCGATGCCGCCCAGCAGCAGTGCGCGCAGGCTCGCCACCTTCACTTGCAGGCCACCAGCGCCGAAACTGACGTTGAGGCCCGACGCGTTCCAGAAGCGGGTCTGATTTGTCACGTACTGATTGAACGGCGCGCGCACGAACACCCTCAGCGTGACGTAGTCCGCCATGTGCCCGAGGTCCCAGCTGAGCACCTGGCCGACGGTGAAATCGCGGAAGAACACGGGCGAGCCGATGCTGACCGAGCCGATGCGGTCGGCACGCAGCAGGTAGGTCGTGCCGGGCTCCGGCCCGGTGATGACCGGCGGCTCCTCCAGCCCGGTGAAGCGATGGGTGGGCTTGCCCGGCGTGTCGCCCGGCAGCAGGTCGATATACGAGCCGGAGAGCAACGTATCGATGCCCTCCACGTTGCCGGCGAAGAAGCGCGGCCTGACCACCCAGAACTGCGCCGTGCTGGTCAGCAGCTTGTCGATCCCGGCGCGCATCTCGGCGGTGACGACGACATGGCTGAAGTCGTCGGTGAAACGGATCCCGCGGACGGTGCCGAGCACGACGTCCTTGTGCTTGATCTGGCTCTGCCCGGCCTTGAGGCCCTCGGCGGTGTCGAAGGTGATCTCGATGGTCGGGCCGCGTGACGTAAGCGTCGTGACGGCGAGGTAGAGGCCGACGGCGAGCGTCACCGCCGGTATCAGCCAGATGAGCGAGAGGTGCTGCCAGCGGCCCCTGCGGATGACGGCGAGCGGCGTCGGCGGCGGGCGCAGCGGCTCGGGCCGCGGGGGCTCGGGGGCGTCGCTCATCCTGCGTCCCGCGCCACGCGCGGCGCGGCGCGCCCTGCGGCGGCGTCCCACATCAGGCGTGGATCGAAGTTTTCGGCTGCCAGCATGGTGAGGATCACGACCGAGGCGAAGGCGATGGCGCCCACGCCCGGATCGATCGTGACGATGCCGCCGAACTGCACCAGGGCGACGAGGATGGTTTCGACGAAGATGTCGATCATCGACCAGCGGCCGATCACCTCGACGATGCGGTAGAGCACCGCGCGGTCGTGCAGGCGCGCGGCCGAGCCGCGCTGGGTGGCGATGAGCATGGTGAACAGGCTGACCAGCTTGAGCACCGGTATCGCCACCGAGGCGAGGAAGACGATGAGCGCCAGCGGCCACTGCCCGAAGTCGAGCAGCTCGCGCACGCCGCTGAGGATGGTATGGGGGCTGCCGATGCCGAATTCCGTGTAGGTCAGCACCGGGTAGGTGTTGGCGGGGATGTAGAGGACGAGTGCCACGATCGCGAGCGCCCAGGTGCGTTGCAGGCTGCGCGGCTTGCGCGCGTGCAGCCGCATGCCGCAGCGCGGGCAGTGTGGCGTGTGCGCGCGGTCGGCGAGGGTGTGGCAGGTCTCGCAACTGGCCGGCTCGGTGTTCGCGTCATATGCCGGGAGCGGTGCGCGGGACGGCCGGCGCCGCTCCATCGCCTGCCAGACGGCCTCGGGGTCGAGCAGCGCGTCGACGGCAACGATGACCAGCATCAGCGCTATCAGAGCCCAGAGCGCGACACCGGTCTCGATATGCACGAGCTCGCGCAGCTGCGTGTAGGCGACGAAAACGCCGACGAGGAACACCTCGACCATCGACCAGGGCCGCAGCCGGCGGACAATGGCGAACAGGCGCGAGAGGTAGGCGGGTGCGCGGCCCAGGCGGAGGTTCAGCAGGACCCAGGTGGTGCCGAACAGGTGCGCCAGGGGGGCGGCCATCGTGGTGAACGCGACGACGGCCGCGACTTCCCATAGACCGTGGGTTTCGAGCCGCTGCGCGCCGGTGACCAGCGACGCCTGGCGGGACATGCCGACGGTGCTGACGTCGAGCAGCGGCTCCAGCAGCGCGATGAGCAGCAGGATGGTGCCGGTCAGCCCGAGCGCCAGCGGCCATTGCAAGGGGTTGGGGCGGCCGCGGCGCAGAACCTTGGAGCAGCGCAGGCAGTGCGCGACCTCGCCGGGGCGGACGGCAGGGACGAGCTGGACGAGGCCGCAATCGGGGCACTCGCGGGTAGGCGCCGCGTATGGCGGGGAGCGGGCGGCCGCGGACAGGTCGGCTTGCTGCAACACGGGGCAGGCAGATGCGCCGGCCGCGCCGCGGGTGCAAGCGGCGGGCGGTCAGGCGAGCTCGATGGCGTCGACCCGGTTGGGGTAGAAGGCGAGGTGGCCGGCGATCTGGGCGACGCCGGCGAAGGGGGTCTCGTAGCTCCACGCGGCGTTGTCGCGGGTCCGGTCGGGGGCGTTGACCGAAAAGTAGGATGCGTCGCCCTTGTAGGGGCAATGGGTGCGATGGTCGGTGCGGGCCATGAGGTCCATGCGCACGTCCTCGCGCGGGATGTAGAGGGCGGGCGGGTAGGACGCCTCGTGCAGCGAGAGGGCACGGGTGCTGTCGGCGACGAGCTGGCCGCCGGCGATGACGCGCACGCGCCCGGCGGCCGGGGTGATGGTGATCGGATGGGCCGAGGATGGGGTGCTCATCGGTGCTTTCTCTGTCCGTTGCCGGCAGATGGGGTGGGCGCTATACCCCGGCCACCCTGGCCGGCCGGGTGGGCCGACGAGACCGGGCCGATGCGGGTGGGCCTGGACATTGCGGGGCCGACGTAGCTCAGTGGTAGAGCAACTGATTCGTAATCAGTAGGTCGTCAGTTCAATCCTGACCGTCGGCATCGTGCTTTCCAACACTTCGCGCCCTACAGAATCGCGGCCGAACAAGAGCCGTGACAGTGGCGCGGCGGCGGCGCCCTCCCCGAAGCTCGATCATAGACATCGGCGGGGCCGTGGGGCTGGCCGCCACAACATGGTGCGGCGGAGGCGACGCCGGCGCCCCGGGGCCTACTCGATCGGCGTTACGGCCAGAGTCTGCAGGCCTAGGCCGAGGCGCCGAGGGTCGTCGGCACTCAAGCCGATATCGATAGGGCGCGTGGGACGCGCGATGTGCAGGCGCAGCATATTGTCTTCGGCGCGGAGCGCACCGGCCGGGCACGTGACCGCGGCATGCGGCCGACTCGCCGTCACGGCCATCTGACCGCAAGCCCGCCCGTTCGCTGCAACATCAACTGTCTGCTTGCGGTCCGCCGCAGGAGACATCGAGATGGCCTCGATGGCGACGGAGAGCGGTGCCAGCGATGCCGTGCCGAGTGAGAAGAAGAGGAATGCGTCATCGCCGACAGTCCAGCGGCCCCAGCTTTCCGGAAAGGCAAAGCCGCCCCCCACGAATTGGTTGCCGTCCGCCCCCGCGTTGAAATGATAGATGCGGCCGAGTTGGAGAAGCGGCTCGCGGTCGAACTGGGCAGGGTCGCAGGCACTGAATCCCACAAGCACGAGGCGGCTCTGATCGACAATGGGGGCGGCGGCGCCATGCTCGGCCAAGAAGTGCCGCCCCGCTCGACGATTATCGCCGACATCGCGGCATGTTCGCATGATCTTCCAGGTCGGCGGCCAGTTGCCGGAATAGCCATTCAGAGTGCTTACACCGAACGTGGCCGCGGCTAGCTCCGCATCCATCTGCGTCTGCCAACCATCGTCGTCGTCGCTCTGGGGCGGTGCGGCAATTGCGAGGACGGCGGCAGCGGGGAGCTTTTCGGGCAGCCGCGCCTCGACTGCCTCGAGGCGCGCGCGCCAGGCAGAGGGAGATGACGAGTCTGGCTTGATGAGGGAGCACTCAGCCACCACGAATCCGGACAGGGCCACGGCAAGCAGCCGGCCGGGAAAGCGGTTCGCTCGCGCTGCCACGAGTTCATCGATCCTTGCCTATCCGGTTTTCACCCATTGTCGCTACATCTGGGGTGCTGCCATTCTCCCGAGTAAAGCCCGGCGTAGGTTGGTGCGGTGACCTCGCCGGCGACGCCGAGAAGGGAGCGAAAGGCATTGAATGGGTAGAAC
>DATEQV010000061.1:0-8240 GCA_035272265.1 Acidisphaera sp.
CACGAACGGGTCCCCCACGTCCGCGCCGTCGCGGCAGCCGCAACCGGCGCCGCCGCAGAAGCTGGAAGCCGGCGGACCCTTGCCGGCGCCGGCCGCCGCGTCCGCGCAAGCCGCGCCGGCGGGCGCTGCAGGCAGCGCGCCCGCATCGACGCAGCCCCCGCCGCCGGCGGCGGGCGAGATCGTCGTGCCCGCAACATCCACCGCCGGCGCGGCCGCGTTCCGTCGTGGCGAGTGGGCCTTCGTCGTCGTCGACGAGCCGCACGACGCGCTGCTCGCGGCCGATCCGGCGTTCGGCGCCACGCTGCGCGCGCTGCCCGACGCGACGGTCGTGCGGCTGCGCGTGCCGCTCGCGCACGGGCTCGCGCTCGTTCGCGTCGCCGGCGGCTGGGCGGCGCGGGTGACGGACGGCGCGACGCCCGCCGCGATCGTGCAGCCGCGTCCGGACGGTGGAAAGCTGCTGCTTCCGGTGCACGACAGCGGGCGGGTCGTTCGCCTGACGGACCCCGACACCGGCGCCCTGCTGCTCGCCGGCACCCAGCGCAGTGGCGCCGACGGCATCCCCGCCACGCGCCGTTCGCCGACGTTCCTGCTGTTGCCGAGCTGGCAGGGCGTCGCCGTCGAGGCATTCGGCGATGGCGTCGATCTCGCGGCTGTCGCCGAGGGGTTCACGCTCGCGGCCGAAGGGCTTGCTCTCGACGCCCAGCGGGAAGGGTCGTTCGCCGACGCGGCGTCCGCGCTGACGCGCATCCTCGACCTGCCCGCGCTCGACGTGTCCGCGCTGCGCCAGCGCATGCGGACGTCGGTGGCGGATGCGGCACTCGCCCAGCCGCTGGCACGCGGCCGGCCGCGTCTACAGGCCGCCGCCGCGATGCTCGCACTCGGCCTCGGCCCGGAGGCGGCGGCGGTCGTCGACCTCGTCGCGCGCGACGACCCGCGCCTGGCCGACGATCCGCAGCGCCGCGTGCTGGCGGCCGCCGCCGGCCTGATCGCCGGGCGCGACGACCACTCCGCCCTGCTCGACCCGCCGGGCACGCCGCAGACCGACGAGACCGCGTTCTGGCAGGCGGTGCGCACGGCGATGCGCGATGAGGGCTCGCCCGCGGCCGCCGCGTCCTTCGTCGCCACCGCGCCGCTGATCCTGAGCTATCCGGCGCCGCTGCGCGCGCGGCTGCTGCCGCTGGTGGCGGAGACGCTGGCGGCCGGCGGCCAGCCCGACGCCGCGGCCGCGCTGATCGCCGCCGTGCCGGCAGACGCAAGCCTGGCGCTCGCTCAGGCGATCCTGCACGAAGCGCGCGGCGAGACGGCGGCCGCACTCGCCGGCTACGACGCGCTCGCCGCCGGGCGCGACATGCTGACGCGGGTGCGCGCGGCGCGGCGGGCGACCGAACTGCGCCTGAGCACGCACCAGATCGACGTCGCGACTGCCGCGCAGCTTCTCGATCGCCAGCTCGCGATTTGGCACGGCGACGCGAGAGAGCTGTCGCTGCGGCTGCGCCTGGCCGAGCTGCGCGCGTCGGCCGGACGGTGGCGCGCGGCGCTGGACGTGGTGCGCGAGGCCGACGCCGCGTTTCCCGGCATGCCATCCATCCGCGACAAGGCGCAGTCGATCGTCGCGGCGCTGCTCGCCGGCGACGCCGCCGAGAACATGGCGCCGCTCGACCTGGTGGCGCTGGCGGAGGAGAACGCGGCGCTGCTGCCGGATGGCAAGCAAGGCGATGCGCTGGCCGGGCCGCTGGCCGACAAGCTGATCGCGCTCGACCTGCCGGCGCGCGCCGAGCCGGTGCTGCGCCACCTCGCGCAGGCGGCATCGACGCCTGTTGCCCGTTCGGCCTATGGCGCGCGTCTGGCCGAGATGCAGTTTGGCGACGGCGATGCGGACGGCGCACTGGTCACGCTCGCCGGCACCGACGGCGACGGCCTGCCCGCCGCATTGGCGGAGCGCCGGCTGCTCGCGCGGGCGGACGCGACCGCGCAGCACGGCGACACGGCACAGGCCGTGGCCATGCTCGCCGCAGCCGCGTCGGCGGCCACCGACGAGCGGCGCGCGACCATCCTCGAGCGCGCGGGCGACTGGGCGGGCGCGCGCGACGCGCTGCTCTCGCTCGCCGGGCGCACGATCAAGCCGAACGCCGCTCTGGCGGCGGAAGACCGCCGCACCGTGCTGCGGCTGGCCACGGCGGCGGCGAAGCTGGGCGACACCGCGCTGCTCGCGCGGCTGCACCGCGACTATGCCGGTTCGTTCACAACCGGCGACGACGCGGCGATCTTCGCCGTGCTGACCGAGGCGCCGGTTCAAGGGGTCGCCGACATCGGCCGTGCGCGCAGCGAAATGCGCGCCGAACAGGCGATCGCCAGCCCGGCCCGGCCGTAAAGGCGCTACCGGCGCGATCGGCCGCGCGATTCTGGTCGGCGATTCCACCTTGTGATCCGGGGGCGCTGCGGTTGCGCAATGGTTGCATCCGTCCGATGGTGGCGGTCTCGTGATCGGGCGAGGCCATGCGGATGGATGCCGCCGTGAGCGGAACGTCCGGCTCTGCCGGACGGGAGTTGGAGCCGGGCTCCGCGGATGAGTGCGCCGCGTTCCGACGCTTGCAGGCGACATTGCCGGAGATGTTCCGGCGCATCTTTCCGGATCCCAAGGCGCCGCGGACCGTGCTCGTGCTGCCGAGCCTGAGCCTCGATCAGGACGTGCTGGCCAACGTCGCCGGCGCGCACCACTACGAGGAGCGGATGCTGGGCATGCTCATGCTGCTCCGGCTGCCGCGCACCCGCGTGGTGTATGTCACCAGCCAGCCGATTTCGGACACGATCATCGACTACTACCTGCACCTGCTGCAGGGCGTCCCCGCGCGGCACGCGCGCGAGCGGCTGACGCTGCTCTCCTGCTTCGACGGCAGTGCGCGTCCGGTCACCGAGAAGATCCTCGAGCGCCCGCGTCTGCTCGCGCGCCTGCGCGAGGCGATCGGAGATCCGGCCAACGCCCACATGGCGGCGTTCGTCGTCGCAGCACCGGAGAGGACGCTGGCGGTGCGGCTGGGCATCCCGATCTACGGGTGCGATCCGGCGCTGCGGGGCCTGGGATCGAAAAGCGGCGGCCGGCAAATGCTGCGCGAAGCGGGCGTGGCGATCGCCGACGGGGTGGAGGATCTGGCCGACGCGTCGGACATCGCGTGTGCGCTGGCGGAGCTGAAGCGGCGCAACCCGGGCCTGCGGCGCGCGGTGGTGAAGCTGAACGAAGGCTTCTCCGGCGAAGGCAACGCGCTGTTCAGGTTCGACGATTTCCCCACGGGGGCGCCCACAGGACCGGGGCTGGAGCGGTGGGTGGCGGACCGGCTGCCGGAGCTGGCGTTCGAGGCGGCCGGCATGGACTGGGAGATCTACCGGGCGAAGCTCGGCGAGATGGGCGCGATCGTCGAGGCGTTCATCGAGGGCGAGGACAAGCGCTCGCCGTCCGCGCAGTTCCGCATCGACCCGACCGGCGCGGTCGAGCCGATCTCGACGCACGACCAGCTGCTCGGCGGGCGCGGCGGGCAGGTGTTTCTGGGCTGCCGGTTTCCCGCCGACCAGCGTTACCGGTGCGCGATCCAGGCCGAGGGCGCGAAGGTGGCGGCCGTGCTCGCGCGGCGTGGCGCGCTCGGGCGGCTGGGCGTGGACTTCGTCTCGGTGCGCGAGGGCGCGGCGTGGCGCCACACCGCGATCGAGATCAACCTGCGCAAGGGCGGCACGACGCACCCGTTCCTGATGCTGCAGTTCCTGACCGGCGGCGCCTACGACGCGGAGACCGGGGTGTTCCGAACGCCGTCGGGGCAGACGCGCTGCTACTACGCCACCGACAACCTGCAGGCGCCGCAGTACCGCGGGCTGACGCCGCCGGACCTGGTCGACATCGCCGTGCTGCACGGGCTGCACTATGACGGCACGGCGCACGAGGGCGTGGTGTTCCACCTGATCGGCGCGCTGTCGGAGTTCGGCAAGCTCGGCCTGGTGTGCGTCGGCGGCTCGGTGGAGCGCGCCGAGGCGCTGTACCGCCAGACCGTGGAGATCCTGGACCGCGCGCAGCACGGCGGCTGACGCGTGGCTGGGCGGCGCGCCTGATGAAGCTGCATGCGGGCATTGCGCCGGTGTTCGTTCCCGGGGGCACATTTTTCTTGCATCGCCCTCCCCCTTGCCCCATATGCCGCCCGCTCTGGCCCCAGGGGCGCCCGCGCGCAGCGGTGTGACCAACAGGCCGTCTACTGGTAGGAAAGGAGATGCGTGATGAGCGCACTCAACCCACTGGGGATGGTCTCGGAACTTCCGAGCAGCAACCAGTTTTCGGAAACCGCTTCTGAGGTTCAGAAGGACTATTTCGTCGAGCGCGACGGGCAGAAGTTCGCCGGCACCCATCTGCTGATCGACCTGTGGGGTGCGAAGAACCTGACCGATCCCGCGCGCATCGACCGTGCGCTGTGCGACGCCGCGCTGGCGGCGCGTGCGACGATCCTGCACAGCCACTTCCATCACTTCGGACCCGATGGCGGCGTCTCGGGCGTGATCGTGCTGGCGGAGAGCCACATCTCGATCCACACGTGGCCGGAGCGCGACTTCGCGGCGATCGACATTTTCATGTGCGGCGCCTGCAACCCGCACGATTCGATCGAGACGATCCGCGCCGCGTTCGAACCTGATCGCATCCTGCTCGACGAGCAGCGCCGCGGCATCATCGGCTGAGTTCGGCTTCCGCCGTTCGTCATTGCGAGCGTAGCGAAGCAACCCAGGGCAACGCGACAGGCGTTTGCCGCGCGGCCCTGGGTTGCGTCGTCCCCCGGCCTTCGCCGGGGTCCTCGCAATGACGGCGGTTTTACTGTCTCGCTTGTGACACGGGACATGTGGAGTGCGCCATGACCGACGCATGGGTGAACGAGACGCTGTACGCCGACTGGGGCCAGCGCTTCCGCATCAAGCGCGAGCTTGCGCGCGTGCAGAGCGCGTTCCAGGACATCGTCGTGTTCGAAAGCTTCACGCATGGCCGCGTGATGCTGCTCGACGGCGTGGTGCAGATCACCGAGGCGGACGAGTTCGTCTACCAGGAGATGCTGACGCACGTGCCGCTACTGGCGCATGGCGCGGCGTCTCGCGTCCTGATCATCGGCGCGGGCGACGGCGGGGTGCTGAAGCGCGTGCTGCAGCATCGGACCGTGACGCAGGCGGTGATGGTGGAGATCGACGGCGAGGTGATCCGGCTGTCGAAGGAGCACCTGGCGGGGATCGGCGGCGACGCGTGGGGGGATCGCCGCGCGCAGGTGATCGTCGGCGACGGGATCGACTACGTGACGCGCGCGCCGGATGCGTCGTTCGACGTCATCATCGTCGACAGCACCGATCCGATCGGCGTCGGCGAAGTGCTGTTCACGGATGATTTCTACGCCCATTGCGCGCGGGTGCTGACCGCGCGCGGCGTGGTGGTGAACCAGTGCGGCGTGCCGTTCATGCAGGGCGACGAGCTGCGCGAGACCAGCCTGCGGCGGGCGAAATTCTTCGCGCATGTCACCGCGTATGTCGCGGCGGTGCCGACCTATGTCGGCGGATTCATGACGCTCGGCTGGGCGGCGAAGGCCCGGATGACGGACGTTGCGCCGGAGGAATTGCGGATACGCGCAGAACGCGCTGGTGTCCTGGGCCGCACCCGTTATTGGACGCCCTCCGTTCAGGCGGCATCGTTCTGCTTGCCGCCGTACATCGCTGAACTGTTGCCGGATATTTCGGCTTCCCGGCAGGACTGATCGTCTTTCGACCGGCCGCCGCCCGCCTCTCCGATTCCGCTCGCGGCCTGCGCGACCTGTTCGTCGCGCGGCCTGGGGAACAGCCCCGTTCGGGATACGGCAGGCAGGGCGGCGGCCGTCTCGCGTCGGGCATCCGGCGTCTGCGTGCCGCCATTTGTTGCCGAGCTGATGCCTGACGCCGCGTCTTCGCCGTCGTGATCGTGGTTCGACCGGCCGTCGCCCGCCTCTCCGATTCCGCTCGCGGCCTGCGCGGCCTGTTCGTCGCGCGGCCTGGGGAACAGCCCCGTTCGGGATACGGCAGGCAGGGCGGCGGCCGTCTCGCGTCCGGCATCCGACGGTTCGCCGGCGGTGTCGCGGTCGGCAGCCGGCTGCGCCGGAGGCGCGATGTCCGCTAGCTCTGATCGCCCGACCGCATGTGCGTCGTCGTCGTGACCGCGCGCCGGAGCGTCGGTGGTCGGCTCCGAAGCTCCGTCATTGCGAGCGCGAGCCGTAGCGTCGCTCGGCTCCGAAGCTTCGTCATCGCGAGCGGAGCGACGCAACCCAGGGCCGCGTGACAGACGCCTTTCACGCGGCTCTGGCTTGCTTCGTCCCGCCACGCCTTCGGCTCGCGGTCCTCGCAATGACGAGGTTGCCTTGGGCGCACGACGCGGGGCGCGATCCGTTGGTGGTGCGTCGACGTCGGTCTGGTGCAATGCGCGCTGCGCGCTTTTGCGCCCGACGGATTCGCCGGGTCTGAGGTCGCGCAGGCGTTCTTTGCGCCGCTGGATTTCGCGGCGCAGATGGCGGGCGTGGGCGCGCACGAGGCCGCGCTCGACCTCGCGGCGGTCGCGATGGTGCCAGGATTCGACCGAGCCGCGATGGGCGATCATCGGCCAGAGCTCGGGCTCGAACTGCGGCGGCATCGGCTCGGGGCCGTTGCGGGCGACGTCTCGCGGTGTCGCGCCCAGAATTGCCGGCGGCTTTCGCGGTATTGTCGGCGCTCGGCGAGCAGGCGCACGGCGCCGCGGCGGGCGAGCTTGTAGAGCGCGACCTCGGCCTTCCAGTCGCCGGTGTCGCGGGCGGCGATGTAGTGGGCGCGGGCCTGCTCGCAGTGGTGACAGCGGGGCTTGCGGCGATCCGTCCAGCTGTTCGGCGCGTCGCACCACGAGGTGAGGTCGCGGCGCCAGGGGGTGGCGCGGAACAGCTTCTTCGGCGGCGGCCGGTGCTCGCAGAAGGCGTCGTAGGCGATTTCCAGCCGGTAGTGCCGCGCCTGGCCGGAGCGCGGTGCCTCGTCGTCCGGCGGCAGCGGCCGCGGGCGGGTCTTGCGGGCATAGGGCACGGCGTCGGCGAGGCGGCGGTAGAGGCGGATCAGGGACGGTGGGAGCCAGCGCAGCATGTTGGCCCTCCTTCGGCCCGGGTTGCTATCAGAATACAAGCCTAGGCATGTTTAGCTGGCAAGAGGAAAGTTCGACTACCACGCGCCATGGCCCGTTGGACCGCAATACCCTGGCCTGGGTCGAAACCCGATCACGAACCGCTGCACTGGGTGGATTCCGGACCTTCACCTAGGGCGGAGATCCGAGTGGGCAGATCTCGCCTGACCGGACCGCGGTAGTGTCGATGCGCGGCCCAGATGCACTCCGTTCGACCGTCTCCCGGCGGCCGCGGTAAGAGACAGCCATGGACACGTTCGATCTGGTACCTCACGTCAGGGATCTTGCCATCGCCTACGGCCTCGCCGTGCCGATCGGATGGGACCGGGAACAGGAGGAGCGCACCGCGGGCCTGCGCACCTTCCCGCTGGTCGCGATTGCAAGCTGCGGCTTCATTCAGGCAAGCGAGCACGCCGGCAATGGCTCGAGCGTCGTCTCTGGAGCGGTCGAGGGCCTGATCGCCGGCATGGGATTTATCGGGGGCGGAACGATCCTCAGGGAGGGGGTGAGCGTGCGCGGCACCGCCACCGCCGCAAGCCTGTGGGCCACCGCCGCGATCGGCCTCGCCGTGGGGTTCGGAAGCTACGACGTCGCCGTCGTGATCGCCGTGGCGACGTTCCTGACGCTGCGACTGCCCAAGCGCAAGAGAAGCAGCAGCTCGCAACTGTGATGTCCTCGCGTGGTGCTTCAGGGAACGGCCGTGCGGGGAATCCAGGCTCCCCGGTAGGGGGAAAACAGGTGGGCAGCCCCAGACGCCGCCTGTGGGCCGCCCAGCGGGCCGAGAGAGCCCATGCTGACGCATGACCTGCCCGAGCCGCGCACCGAACACCCGACGACGACCAAACCGCTGTCATGTCCGTTTTCAAGGGTTACGAATGCGGAATCCCACCCAGGCGTTTTCCTCCCGGTTGCCTCTTCGGATGCTGGCATGCGCGGTGGAGGGCGGGCACTGAGCGACGGTTGATCATGCTGTGATACGCGGGTTGGTTACCGCAAGACCATGGTGCGTCGCGGGCCTGCCTCTATCTCGTCAACGGAAGTCGTGTTCCAAGCGGTTTATCGAGGG
>DATEQV010000062.1:0-3423 GCA_035272265.1 Acidisphaera sp.
TGGCCGTCCTGCGCGACTTCGTAGATCGCGATGTTGCGGGCCCAGCCGAAATGCGCGTCCACGCGCTTGAGGTCCTGTGTTGCGAACGCGACTTTCATGGTCCCTCCAGACTTCCCGTCGGACGCCGGCCACACCGGCGGCGCGTTAATGAGTCGCAATCGGCGCGCCAGCATGGCTCCCCTCCCCGCCGCCGATCCGCCAGGTGTCGGGCGTCGCCTCGTGCGGCTCGGCCATGAACATGTTGCCGATCGTGAAGATCAGGTCGCGCGTGCCGCGATAGCCGACGGAGACGATGTGGCCCGCGCCGAGCCGGTCGAAGATCGGGATCCCCATGCGCAGGAACGGCACGCCGAGCCGCTCCGCCATCTGGCGCCCGTGCGAATGCGTGATCAGCAGGTCGCAGTCCTGCGAAGCTGCCTCGAGGTCCTCCAGGTCGCCGATCAGCACGCGCGCGACCGGCAAGCGTGCGAGCAGCGGCGAGCGCGTGGTGGTCACGGCCGCCGCCAGCTCGCAGCCGAGTTCGCCGAGCCAGGTGCCCAGCGTCCACAGCAGGTCCGGCTCCGCGCCAATCGCGACACGCTTGCCGCCGAAGGAGAAGTGGCCGTCCAGCATCGCATCGACCAGCTGGCTGCGCTGCCGGCGCAGGCGCGGCGGCACGGGGCGGCCGCTGATATCGGACAGGAAGCGGATGAAGTCGTCGCAGGCCGACAATCCGGTCAACCGGTCGAACAGACGGAACGGCACCCCACGCGCCTGCAGCGCAGTCGCGGCGTCGCGCATCTGCTCGCCGATCGCGATCGTCCAGGCGGAGCGGCCCATCGCAACGATCTCGTCGGTGCCGATGCCGCCGATCGTGGTGGGTGTGAAGTCCTGCGGCACATGTCCGTCCAGCGATCCCGACAAGTCCGCCATGAACAGCGGACGCAACCCGAAGCTTTCCAGAATATCGCGTAGCTCGTCGATGTCGCCGGGTGTGAGGTGGCAGCCGGGCAGCACGTTCACCTGTCCGTCGATCCGGCCCGGCGCCTCCGGCACCAGCGCCTCGATCGTCCTGGTGACCGCCTTGCCCCAGCCGTCCTGAAACGCGCCCTCGAAGTCCGGCGTGGAGACATAGACGAGCGCGATGCCGTCCAGTTCCGGATGGCGCTGGCGGATCAGCCGGATGTAGCCCTCGACATCGTCGCCCTTGATCTCCGTGACACCGGTCGAGCAGATGCCGATCATCGACGGCTTCGTCTTCTTGGCGATCGTCAGGATCACCTGCTCGACATTCTCCAGGCCGCCGAGCACCGTCGCCACTTCGCTCATGGCCGTGGTCTGCAGCGGGATCGCCTCGCGGAAATGGCGCACGAACAGCACGAGGCCGAATGACGTGCACCCCTGCGAACCGTGCAGCAGCGGCATGCAGTTGTTGACCCCCATGAAGGCGAGCGCGCCGCCGATCGGCTGGCTCATCTTCAGCGGATTGACGGTGCAGGCCTTGCGGGAGGCGACGATCTCGGCCACGGCGCGCCTCACGCCGCCTTGTCGAACGCGGGCGTATCGCCAGCGTTGACGCGCGCGAGCAGCGCGGCAACGCGGTTGCCGCAGCCGCCGCAGCCCCCTGCGGCGCCGATCACCTGCGTCACCTGCGGCACCTCGGTCAGCCGATGCGTGCGGATCGCGTCTTCGACCGCGCCGACCGACAAGCCGGTGCAATTGCACAGTTCGCGGTCACGCTCGTCCTCGGGCGGCAGCGCCGCCTCGGCCGCAACCACCGCGTCGGCCGCCTGCTCCCAGCTCGTCTCCTCCCACGGCGCGGGCAGGCGCACCTGCGACCACACCGGATTCGACAGCGCGCGGTCGATCTCGTGCACCAGCGCGACCATGCCCTCGTAGCCGGCGTAGGCGTAGTGGCGTTCCTGGTTGATATCGAGCCACGGCATCTTGGCCTTGAGCGCGATGAACTGCGAGCGTCCGCCGGACAGCATGATGTCGGCGCGCGCCTCCTTCAGCATCTTGTAGGTCTCGCGCGGCGTCATGTCCTCGATCATGTGCGCGTCCTGGCCCATCAGCTCCTTGATGCGCTCCTTGTCCTCCTGCGTGGACTTCTTGACGCTGGTGCCGACGACCTCCATGCCGCCTTCCTGCAGCGCCGCCACCACCGACCACGACTTCACGCCGCCGGTGATCAGCAGCACCTTCTTGCCGGCAAGCCGCTCGCGGTACGACGCGATGCGCGACCAGGCACGCGCCTCTTCGCGCGCGATCACCGCCTCGGTGCGGCCGATCAGCTCGTCCGGCGCGCCGCGCTGCACCAGCAGCTGCGCGATCTGGCGCAGCGTCTCGCTCATGTCGCCGATGCCGTAGAACGAGCCTTCGAAATACGGGATGCCGTAGCGCTCCTCCATCTTGCGGGCGACGTTGATCATCGCCTTGGAGCACACCATCATCGCCGCGCGCGCGCGATGCGAGCGCGCCACCTCGTGATAGCGCGCATCGCCCGAGATGCAGGCGAGGATGCGGATACCGAGCTCGTCGAGCAGCGGCTTGATCTGCCACAGCTCGCCCGAGAGGTTGTATTCGCCGATGATGTTGATGTCGTGCGGCGTCGTGTAGTCCGGCTCCTGCGTGCCGATCACGTGATCCAGCAGCGCTTCGCCCGCCAGCTTGTTGCCGAGATTCTTCGGTCCCACGAAGCCCGGCGCGTTGATCGGGACCACCGGCTTGCCGGACTTCTGCGCCGCCGCCTTGCACACCGCATCGATGTCGTCGCCGGTCATCGCCGGCACGCAGGTCTGATAGACGAACACCGCCGGCGGGTCGTACTTCTCGATGATCTCGCGGATCGACTTCAGCAGCCGCTTCTCGCCGCCGAACACCACGTCGTTCTCGCCGATGTCGGTGGTGAAGCCGGTGCGATAGAGGCGCGATCCGGACGACGCGGCGTGACGGTTGTCCCAGGAATTGCCCTCGCAGGCGATCGGGCCGTGCACCAGGTGGGCGACATCGGTGATCGGCTGCAGCGCGATCTTGGCACCGTCGAAGGCGCAGCCGCCGGCGGCACCCCCGGGCTGCAGCTGCTTGGTGCAGCCCTTCTTGCGTTCCTTCTCGCCTTTGCCCTGGTTCTTGCCGCAGCCGGGCTCGTCGAAGACTTCGTTGATCTTGGCGGACAGCGACGTCATCGAACCCTCCTGCAATGCGAGTGGAGCCGGCGGCCGTGCGTTCGGCCGCCGGCGCCCTGCGTCAGCGAATGATGTCGAAGCTGTAGTCGGTCTTCGCCGCCACGTTGGTGTTGCTGTCGATGACGTCGAAGATCTTGTCGAGGATCGTCACCAGCACGTTCAGCCCGCCCTGATAGCCCCAAACCGGATAGCGGTGGTGGTGGTGGCGGTCGAAGATCGGGAAGCCGATGCGGATCAGCGGCGTACCGGTGTCGCGCTC
>DATEQV010000063.1:0-3202 GCA_035272265.1 Acidisphaera sp.
TTAGCGCGGTGATGACGCCGCCGATTACGCCCACGAACCCAACCGCGAAGACCGCATATTCCAGCGTCTCGAGGCCGCTCTTGTCCGCCATGAGACACCGTCGAAAGCGGGTAAAATCTGCCGCTTCTTGTCCGTGATGTAGGTCGCATGTCGGTGAAGCCGGAGGTAGGACAGCCGGGCTCGCGACGGCTGCTTTGCGCCCAGGTTGGTCGCTCAGGCGAAGCGGCTCAGTTCTCGAAAGCGGACATCAAAGTCGGCGACGTTCCTCCGGCAGTCATGGGTCGACTGCGGTCGAAAGCCGATGCGTGCTTTGGGCCGATAGCGGCTGTTTCGCTATCATTCAGAAACAGGCTCTCAGAACTGTCCCTAGCCTCGACCTCTGCCAGCGCCGCCTTGCCCTCATGGAAGGTGACGATGGAATCCGGCAGACGGATGAGCAGGAGAGGACACGGGTTGCCCACCGACCTGGACGCCGCCGCCGCGTGGCTGGCGCGGCACCTCGCCGAACCGCCGGAACGCTGGCCGATTGAGAACGCTGCTGCCGGGCTCTGGTCCGCTGGATATCGCGCTAAGCAGCGTCCGAACCGGCAGCTTCCGGTACGCGAGCGAGGTTCCGCTGGTCGCCGAGAACTGTCGGTGGCAGCTAGGTTGTCGCGGCCGGCTGCGGCGAGGTGTCCTGGATGAGCCGCGCGTAGACCGCTTCGGCCGTCTTGGCGCGCCGGATGTCGGCCAGCGTCGCGTCCGGCCGCATCTGGCGGGCGATGGCGGACAGGGCAGCCACGTGGTCGTTGCCGGCGCGCTCCGGGATCAGCAGCAGGCATAGCAGGTCGACCGGCTGCTCGTCGATCGCGGCGAAGTCGATCGGCCGGGCGAGGCGCGCGAACAGGCAGAAGAAACGGTCCAGCCCCTCGATCCGGGCATGCGGCACGGCGAAGCCGCGGCCGAGGCCGGTCGAGCCGAGCGTCTCGCGTTTCTGAAGCGCCGCGAGGATCGCCTCGGCTTCCAGCCCGGTCGCCGCGGCGGCCTTGGCCGAGAGCGTGCGCAGCGCCGCCGCCTTGTCGGCCACGCGCAACCCGACCGGCACGTTTTCGGGGGAGATCAGGTCCGACAGTTTCATCCCGGCGCCCGCATCAGTCGGGCGCGCGCAGGCGGTAGCCGACGCCGGTTTCGGTCTGGATGTGCACGGGTCGCTCCGGGTCCGCCTCGATCTTCTGCCGCAGGGCGCGGATGTAGATGCGCAGATATTGCACATCCGTGGTCTCGTTCCAGACCGCGCGCATGATCTGCCGGTGCGTCAGCACCTTGCCGGCATGCTGGACGAGCAGGCGGAGCAGCTCATATTCGCGGGGCGAAAACTTCACCTCCTCGCCGCGGACCGTCACCACCCGCCGCACGAGGTCCACGGTCAGGTCGCCGGAGCGGAAGATCGGCCGCTCGCCGGCCTGCTGGAGCTGGTGGCGCTGGGCGGCGCGGACGCGGGCGAACAGTTCGTCGATGCCGAACGGCTTGGTGACGTAGTCGTCGGCGCCGAGATCCAGCGCGGCGACCTTGCTGCCCTCGTCCTCGCGGCTGGACAGCACGATGATCGGCATGGCCGAGCCGGACTCGCGCACCGCGCGGATCACGTCCAGCCCGTCCATGTCCGGCAGCCCGAGGTCGAGCACGATCAGGTCCGCTCCGCGCCGCCGGACCACTTCCAGCGCCGCGGCGCCGGTTTGCACTTCGTGTACCACATAGCCCTGGGAGGTCAGGCCGGCGCGCAGGAAGCGCAGGATCGCCGGCTCGTCGTCGACCACCAGCACGCGGGACGCCGCGGCGGGGGCCGTCATGCGGCGTCCTCGCGCACCAGTGCCGGCTGCACCGGGACCGGCAGGCTGACGGTGAAGACGGCGCCGTTGCGGTCCGGACGGTTGGCGGCGGTGATCGTGCCGCCCATCGCCTCGACGAAGCCACGGCAGATCGCGAGGCCCAGGCCGGTGCCGGCCCGCCTGCGGTCGCCGCGGCGGACGCGATAGAACTTGTCGAACACCCGCTCGACGTCCTCCGGCGGGATGCCGTCGCCCTCGTCGAACACCTGCAGGCGCACCGTGCCGTTGACCTGCCAGGCGGTGACGCGGATCTCCGAGCCGAGGGGCGAGTATTTCGCGGCGTTGTCGAGCAGGTTGAACAGCACCTGCTCGAACAGCACCATGTCGATCGACAGCATCGGCAGGCCGGCGGCGATGTCGAACTCGACGCCGTGCGCCGCCAGGATGCGCGAGGCGCGCGCGATGGCCGCGCCGACGACGTCCGACAGGTCGACATAGACGGCGTTCGGGCGCAGCGATCCGGCCTCCAGCCGCGTCATGTCGAGCAGGTTGCCGATGAAACGGTTGAGCCGCTCCGCCTCGTCGCGGATGGTGTGCAGCAGCGCCTCGCGCTCCTCGGTACCGAGCGAGGTCTGCTCGCTCAGCAGGCTCGTCACGCTGCCGAGGATGGAGGCGAGCGGGGTGCGCAGGTCGTGCGAGATCGATGTGAGCAGCGCGGAGCGGAGCTTGTCGGTCTCGGCTTCCAGCCGGGCGCGGTCGACGTCCTGCACCAGCTTGACGCGCTCCATCGCGAGTGCGGCCTGGTCGATCAGCGCGTCGAGCAGGCGCTGCTGGTCGGGGGTGAGCAGCGGGCCCGGCGTGTCGCGGTCGATCCCCACGACGCCGACCAGTTGCCGCCCGGTCTGCATCGGCATGAACAGGCGCTTCGCACCCGGCAGCGTGTCGGCGCCGCGGCCGGCGGGCTTGGCGTTGACCCAGGCCCACTTGGCCGCCGCGAGGTCGGCGTCGTCCAGGCTGTCGTCGGGCGGATAGCCGGCGGCGACGACCAGCGTCTCGTTCTCGGGGATCAGCAGGACGACGCGCAGCTTGAGCATCAGCGCGATCTGGTGCGCGGTCGCCCACAGCACGTCGTCCAGCGCCGCCGCACCGGCGAGCTTGCGGCTGAACTGGTAGAGCTCCTCCGTGGTGCGGGCGCGGGTGCGCGCGGAGAGCGCCTGCGCGCGCACGCGCGCGGCGAGGTTGCTGCCCACCACCGCGACGACCGCGAAGACGACGAGCGTGACGACGTTCTCGGGGTCGTTGATCGTGAACGTGTAGAGCGGCGGCAGGAAGAAGAAGTTGTAGGCCAGCACGCTGAGCAGACAGGCGAACAGCGATGCCCAGAGGCCGTAGGA
>DATEQV010000064.1:0-2883 GCA_035272265.1 Acidisphaera sp.
TGTTCAGCGGACTGCCCAGATCAGGCAGCGCCCGCTCGATCTGCTCCGGCGTCGGGTTCGGCGGCACCGGCGGCGACGTCAGCTCGCCCTCGGCCGACGCGATGCCGGTGCTGCCGTACAGGACCGTTACGCTCAGCAGCCACACGCGCAGGCTACGCATGATAGATGACCTCGACCTGATGATGCAGCGCATCGACCTGAACGGTCGCTCTCGTGCCGGCCTGCTCGCCGAGCGCGCGGAACACCTGATAGACCGGCACCGACGCGACGTTGATCGACACCGGCAGCGGCTGACTGCCGTAGGGCACCGTTAGCGTGAAGGTATAGCCGATGCTCTGCGCGAGCTTGGCGACACCTTGATCGAGTGGCCCGTCCCATCGGAATGACACGATGCGCTGCAGATCGGCCGGCACGACCGGCTCGGCCCTCTCGACCGACGCTATCCCTACCGGCGAGAGGCGGCCGAGTTCAGCCATTTCGGCCGCGACGTTGCCCATGCTCTGCCGCAGCGCCTCTTCGGGATTGGGCATGCCGGGCACGGCGACGGCGGTCGGCACCGGATAGACACGCGCGCAGCCGGCGAGGAGCAACGCGGCGATGAGGGCGGGTGCGGTGCGCATCGGCTCAGCCCACCACGTGCGTGCGCAGCCGGCGTGGCAGGCGCGGACCGAGGGCGTGGCGGGATGGCCGGCCCCAGGCGACGACGCCGACAGACGCCAACTGCGCCTCGCGCAGCGCACGCCAGCGCCAGGCCGCATTGTAGATGCCGACATGGCGCGGCGAGTCATGTCGCGTCCTCCTGAAAGGGATCGTCAAACCGGTGCCGAGCTGCAACGTGACGTGTGCCATCGACAACACCTCCTCATGCGCACACGACTAACCGGACGCGCTGCGAACGGCGGGTGATAAAATCCTGTCAGCGAGAACCAGGCGGCGCGTCGGTTCTACAGGAGCGCTGACGGAATAGTCGTGCAGCCACGAGTCGTTCAGCGCAGCCTTGACCGCGGCCTCCGACAGCCCGGTCTCCAAGGACAAGTCTTCAACACTGCGATACGGCGCCGGCAGAGCGGCGATGTGCTGGCATAACGCAGGCGGCGTCACCGCGTGGGCGGGCGTTGTCAGCTCTGCCTCGGCAGACGAGTCCGTAAGTGCGTAGACCCCTCTGCCAATGCGCTTGACCAAGCCGCGGCGACACAGAGCGGCGAGGTGCCTCTTCAAGGTCGACACCGAGCACTCGGTGTGCAGCGCGATGCTGGCGCGCCGGCGCGGCTCGGTCAGGTGTGCCAGGATCGCCTCATGGATCGGTTGCTGCCTCACGAAGGCTTCTGATCGTTCTGCCGTCACAGGCGAGTCGGGCAGCGCGTAGACGGCGTCGCCGACGCACTTGATCACACCGCGCCCGCACAGGACGGTGAGATGAATGGCCGTCGCCCGCCGTGGGCGATTGATATGCAGAGCGATCTCAAGGGCGCTACGCGGCTCCGTCAGGTATTCCAGGATCGCGGCGCGAATTGTTCCTGGCCTGACCCGCGCTCTTGAGGGCTCTTCCGGCGTCGGCGAGTCCGGCAGGGCGTAGACCCCGGCGCCGACGCGTTTGATCAGACCGCGCCGCCGCATGTCAGTGAGATGCCTGCCCGTCGTCCAGGGTGCACGCTTGATTTGGAGAGCGATCTCACGCACGGCACGCGGTTCAGCCAGGTATTCCAGGATCGCATCACGGATCAGGCGCGACCTGGCCAACGCTGATGTTTCCGCCGCCGCGGGCCAGTCCAGCGGCGCGTAGACCCCGTAACCGACGCGCTTGACCAGACCGCGCCGGTTCATCGCGGCAAGCTGTTCTTTCATCCGCCCTGAACAATCGACGTGCAGGGTGATCTCACGCACGGTGCGCGGCTCGGTCAGGTACGCCAGGATCGCGGCGCGACGCGTTCCCGGCCTGACCAATGCTCCTGATGGGTATTCAGGCGTCGGCGAGTCCGGCAGTGCGTAAACCCCGTAGCCGACGCGCTTGATCAAGCCGCGCCGACGCATGTCAGTAAGATGCGAGCCCGTGGTCTCCCCTGAGCGATCGATATGCAGAGCGATCTCTCGGGCGGAACGCGGCTCGGTCAGGTATTCCAGGATCGCGGTGCGGGTCGGCTGCGACCTCGCCAACTGTCCCATCGTCTCTGCCGCAGCGGGCCAGTCCGGCGGCGCGTAGACCGCGTAGGCGATGCGCTTGGTGAGGCCACGCCGACGCATCGCCGCAAGATGTCCGGTCGCCGTCGGCACCGGCCGATCGATATGCAGCGCGATGTCGCGCGCGGAACGCGGCTCGGTCAGATATGCCAGGATCGCGTCACGAATGGGTTGCGGCCTGACCCACCCGGTCGATCGTCCCGTCATTGCGCTACCATCCGCAGTTCGACCCCGGCTTCCGTCTCGTGCGGCCGGAGCACGAGGCCGAGTCCGTGTCCGTCGATCAGCTCAGCGGCCAGCTCGTCGATCACGCCGGCCTCGACGCGGTCGGCCGCGTCGCCTTGCCGTATCCGTGTCCTGGTGCGGCGCTCGATCTCCTCCATCGCCGAGCCGTCGGGGAACACCTTCGACAGGCGGCGTAGGCCTTCCGAGAAGCCCACACGCTCATAGAGACGGTTGCGCAGGCTGGTGTCGGCCGGGGTCGTCGACAGCGCCCAGAGTTCGATCGGGCCGAGCGAGTTCACCAGCAGCTGTTCGTAGTGCGCCTCGCCGGCGCGGAAGATCGCCAGGAACGGCGCGCCGTCGCGGCGGGGTCCGGTCAGCCGGTGGCGCACGACCTTGGCGCTGGCGTCGCTCAACCCGAAGCGCTCGATGATGGCGTCGCGCTCGCGCTGGTCGTCGGCGCCGAGCACGAAGCGGCCGGTC
>DATEQV010000065.1:0-7760 GCA_035272265.1 Acidisphaera sp.
AGCTCGGGCGGCTCTCACAAGTAGGACAGGTCATGGACACTCCGTTGGTCAATCTGCACAACCTGATCGAGGCGATCATCTACTCGGCGCTGGGGCTGGTGATCTACGCGGTCGGCTTCGTCCTGCTCGACCGCCTCGCACCCAGCAAACATATCTGGCGCGAGATCAACGAAGAGAAGAACGTCGCGATCGCGGTGCTGATCGGCGCCGTCGCCATCGGCATCGCGCTCATCATCAGCGCCGCAATCCACGGATAGACCGCCATGGATGCGCCGGCGCTGCCGCGGCAGTCGCCCGCACAGGCGCTGCTGCTCGCCTCGGCCTTCGCGGTTGCGACCTGCGGCCTGGTGTACGAGCTGATCGCCGGCACGCTGGCGAGCTACCTGCTCGGCGACTCCGTCACCCAGTTCTCGACCGTCATCGGCGTCTACCTGTTCGCCATGGGCGTCGGCTCCTACCTGTCGGGCCGTATCGAGCACGATCTGCTTGGGGTGTTCGTGCGTGTCGAGATCCTGATCGGCCTGATCGGCGGATTCTCCGCCGCATTGCTGTTCCTGCTGTTCGCCCAGGTCGTCGATTTCCGCATCCCGCTCTATGCCGTCGTCGGCGTCGTCGGCGTGCTGGTCGGGGTGGAAATCCCGCTGCTGCTGCGGCTGCTGCGCGACCAGTACGCGCTGAAGGATCTGGTCGCGCGCGTCTTCACGCTCGACTATGTCGGCGCCCTGCTGGCCTCGATGCTGTTCCCGCTGGTGCTGGTGCCGAAGCTCGGCCTGATGCGTTCGAGCTTCCTGTTCGGGATGCTCAACACCGGCGTCGCGCTGTGGCTGCTGCTCGGCTACGGCACGGCCCTGCGCCACGTTCGCGCGCATCGTATCGCCGCACTTCTGGTGCTGGCCGCGCTTGCCGCCGGCTTCGTCTATGCCGGCCGCATCATGGAAGAGGCGGAGGCGTCGATCTTCCCCGATCCGGTGATCTACGCGGAGACGACGCCGTACCAGCGCATCGTGCTGACCGACTCGCATCGCGACCTTCGGCTGTTCCTCAACGGCAACCTCCAGTTCAGCAGCCGCGACGAATACCGCTATCACGAGGCGTTGGTGCATCCCGGGCTGAGCAGTGTCGCGCGCCCGGCCCGCGTCCTGATCTTCGGCGGCGGCGACGGGCTCGCCGCGCGGGAAGTCCTGAAATACCCGCAAGTCGAAAGCATCACCCAGGTCGAGCTGGACCCGGCGATGGTGCGGCTGTTTTCCGGCAATGAGATGCTGACGCGGCTCAACGCCGACGCGTTCGCCTCGCCGAAGCTGCACGTGATCACGCAGGACGCCTTCGTGTGGCTGAAGGACAACGCCGACCGCGAGCGCTTCGATTTCATCGTCGTCGATTTCCCCGATCCGTCGAACTTCTCGATCGGCAAGCTCTATTCGCTGACCTTCTACAAGCTGCTGCGGCGGATCGTAGCGCCGGGCGGCGCGGTGGTGGTGCAGAGCACCTCGCCGCTGATCGCGCGCCACGCCTATTGGTGCGTGGTGGCAACGCTGGAGGCGGCGGGCTTCGTCACCACGCCCTATCATGTGTTCGTGCCGTCGTTCGGCGAATGGGGCTTCGTCATGGCAGCCGACCGCACGATCGTGCCGGGCACCGCATATCCACCGGGGCTGCGATATGTGTCGGCTGATACCGCGCACGACATGCTGCGCTTTCCGCCCGACATGGACCGCGTTCCCGCCGACATTAACCGCCTCGACAGCCAGGTGCTGGTGCGCACCTTCGATGCCGAGTGGTCGGCGTACGGCGTGTATTGATCCGGCTGCGCCGACGCGACGCGATAATCGGGGGCGCGGCCTGCCTCGCCGGCAGCGCCGCGCCGAACGCGGGTGCGGCTTGGCCGTATCCGGGCGAGCTGGTCGGCGCACATGCCGCGCTCGGACATCGGCTGCGTGGCGGCAGCCTGCCGGGGCCGAGCCTGACCGAACGTGCGGACGTGGTGATCGTCGGCGGTGGCATCGCCGGCCTGTCAGCGGCATGGCGGCTGCGGCGAGCCGGCATCGACGACGTCGTTCTCGTCGAGCTCGAATCGGATGTCGGCGGCAATGCACGCAGCGGCCGCAACGCCGTCTCGGCCTTTCCGTGGGGGGCGCACTACGTGCCGCTGTTGACCGACGAGTCGGTCCACGCCGCCGCGCTGTTCGAGGAGCTCGGCATCATCACCGGCCGCGACGCCGCCGGGCGGCCGATCTACAACGACTTCGCGCTGTGCGCCGACCCGCGCGAGCGGCTGTTCATCGACGGTGCCTGGCAGGAGGACCTGCTGCCGGACAACGGCATCAGCGCCGCCGACCGTCGCCAGTATGGCGCGTTCTTCTCCGCGATGGACGACTGGCGCCGCGCGCGCGGATCGGATGGCCGCCGGGCGTTCGCGATTCCGCTCGATCTCAGCTCGGCCGACGAGCGGTTCCGCCTTCTCGATCGCATCAGCATGGAAGACTACATGCGCGCGCAGGGCTGGGACAGCCGGCCGCTGCTCTGGTACGTCGATTACTGCTGCCGCGACGACTACGGCACGACGTTCGACCAGGTCTCGGCGTGGGCGGGCGTGCACTACCACGCCGCCCGCGGCGGAATCGCCAGCGGCGACGCGACGCCGACGGTGCTGACCTGGCCGGAGGGCAACGGATATATCGTCCGCCGCCTGCAGGCAAAGCTGGCACCGGCGCGCTGCGACTCGCTCGCCTGGCGCGTGCGGCCGGCGGACAGCGGCGTTGCGGTCGACATCTACGAGCCGGCCCAGGACCGCTCGCGCCGGATCCAGGCTCGCGCGGTGGTTCTCGCCGTGCCGCGCTTCGTCGCCGACCGGCTTCTCGGCCGCACGCCGGACACCTCGCACAGCTACGCACCCTGGATGGTTGCCAACGTCACGGTCGCGCGCCTGCCGCAGGGACGTGGTGCACCCCTGTGCTGGGACAACGTCGTCTACAACAGCCGCTCGCTCGGCTACGTCGTCGCCACCCACCAGTCGGTGGCCCAGGTGCAGAGGCGCACGGTGCTGACCTATTACTGGCCGCTGTCCGACTCACCTCCGTCGCAGGCGCGGGCATGGGCGCTCGGGCGGAGGCTCGGGGACTGGCAGGCGATGGTCGCGGGCGAGCTGCTGCGCGTTCATCCCGAGCTCGAGGGCGCCATCGAGCGCATCGACGCCTGCGTGTGGGGACATGCGATGATCCGGCCCACGCCCGGCTACATCTGGGGCCCCGCCCGCGCGGCTGCGTGCGAGCAAACGCCGCCCGTCTTCTTCGCCCACTCCGACATGAGCGGCATCTCGATCTTCGAGGAGGCGAACGAGCGGGGCGTCGCCGCCGCGGACGCCGTTCAGGCCTGGTTGCGCGGCTGACGCGGGTGCGTCCGCGGTGCGCGCGGGGCCGTTCGCGGGGGCTGCGACGGCGGGGCGACGTGGCGGCGGGATCGTCGGGCGGCCGGCGCCGATGCGAATGATCGTCGTGCAGCCGGGCGGGTACGCAACGCGAACGAAGCGTGCGGGTGCGGGAGCCGGGGCACTTTCCGGTGTCGCCGGCGCAGGTGCGGATGAAGCTTGTGGCGGCGCGGCGTCGGCCGGTAGCGCCGATGGGCTGGCCACGTGTGCGTCGTCATTCCGCGGCGTGGCTTCGGGCGGCGCGGCTTCGGACGGCGGGTCCAATGGCGCGGCCGCGTGTGCCTCGTCATTGCGAGCTGCCGCTTGGCGGCGTGGCAATCCAGGGCCGCGCGACGGACGTTTGTCACGTTGCCCTGGATCGCCACGGCGCTGCGCGCCTCGCGATGACGGGGCAGGGTCGTTCGGCCCCGGTTCGGTGGCGCCCGCCCGTTCCTCTTCCGTCATGACCGGGCTTGTCCCGGCCATCCACGATTTATTCTTTTCTGCAACGTTATCAAAATCGTGGATGGCCGGCACAAGGCCGGCCATGACGGGGAAGGGATGAACGGGCGGTTGTGCGGCGGCGGGCCGCGCGGCGTCACGCGCGGCTTCGCGGTCGCGCGCGGGCGCGGCTGCGCTGGGCCATGCGGCGCAGCGTGCGGGTGTGGTCGCGCACGAGCTTGGCCTCGGCCTCGCGGCGCTCGACGATGAACCAGCGCTCGGTGGCGGGAGGGTATTCGGCGCGTCGGTCGCGCCAGCGCTTCCAGCCGAGCATGGCCCAGATCACCGGCGGCGGTCCCGGCTCCGGGGTGCGGGCGGCGCGCTGGCGGCGGCGGGTCTCGGCCCAGGCGCGGCGCTCGGCGAGCAGACGCATCGACGCGCGCGTCGCCAGACGGTGCAGGCGGACTTCGGCCTGCCAGTCGCCTGCGTTGGCGCGGCGGTAGAGGTCGCGGGCGTCGGTGCAGTGGGCGCAGCGGTGCCGTGTGGTGGGGTAGCGGGACGCCTCCAGGTCGCACCAGGAATAGAGGTCGCGATGGCCCGTCGGCTTGCGGAACAGCCGTTGGGGCTTCGGCCGGCGTTCGCAGAACGCGTCCTGGATGATCTCGACGCGGAACATGCGCTCGCGGGCCGAGGCGGCGATCTCGGGGTCGGGCTCGGGGGTGGCGCGCACGCGGGTGCCGCGGGCGTAGGGGACCCGGAAGCTTTGGTAGAGCCGCTTGAGGAAGGGCGGCAGGAAATCGAACATCCGGCCCTCCCAGGGGCTCGAGGTTCCCCGGACCGCTCCGGGATCGGCCAAAAGGATCGCGCGCCAGAGGACCGAAGTCAAGGCATTTATTCTTTTGTCAGGATTTAGGTCCTGCTTGCCTGTGTCGTTCAGGCACCGAGCCGGCCGTTGTGAGGCGCCATACCAACGGTCGAAAGTGCCGACCCGTCATGCCGGGCTCCCGGGTCGGGCCGAAGGCCGCCCGAGGACAGGCTCCCGGCACGGCAGCCACGCCTTCATGACGTCCACGTAGAAGAAGAAAGGCGTGGATTCCGGGCCTTCGCCCGGAATGACGATGTCGTTCATGATGAGTCATCACGTGTGCCGGCTGGTATCGACGCGACCGAGATGAGTGCGGTCAGACCCCGGCAGCGCCGCGCTCAGGCGCCTACCGCGGAGGTCGGGGATCAGCGCTCGCGATAACGTGAGCTTGGCAGTACCGCAACCGCACGATCACCGCCGCGCTCGTGTCTGCACGGGGTGGGTCGGATCTCGCATCGGCCCTGCGTGTGCGGAGGTGGAGGAAGCGGATGAGTGATAGTGCGCCGGCCGTGGCGACGGTGGTGGTCGTCACCGATACGAGCGGCGCGCCAAGTGCGCCTCCCGCAGAGATCGTCGTCGAACCGACGTCAGCCGCCGGGACCGCCAAGGTCGTGGTCGTTCAGACCTCGGTGGCGCGCACGCGTCCGAGCCCGCGCAGCTGGCTGGAATGGCTGCGCTCATCGAAGGCATCGTGGCCTTCGTCAAGGCATTGGTGCCGCTGGTCGCCGCTGCGGTATAGAGCGGTTTCAACCGAAACCGTTTCAACACGTCATGGGCGGACCGCCATCCACGCCTTCTTTCACGCGGCTGCCAAAGGCGTGGATGGTCCGCCTTCGCGGACCATGACGGGACCGAGATGAGTGCGATCCCACCGAGATTGAGACCGCTCTAGCGGTTCGCTCGTCGCATCGAACGCGTCGGCAGGTCAGGGTGTCTCCATGACGTCCGCGTCGTCCGTCTGCATCGCCGCGAGGTCCGTCGTCGCTTCGCGCAGCGCAAGCGAGAACTCGGCCCACAGCATCGGCAGCGGCACGAACATCGGTTTCTTCAGCACCGTCAGCCTCATCTCCGCGCGCTCGATCGTATAATCGAAGCGCACGGCGACGTCGCCCAGAGGGGACTTGCCGGTGACCGTGCCGGTCCTGCGCTCCTCGTCGAGCACGAGGACGTAGTCGTTGCGGTTCGTCTCGCTCATGCGCTGCAGGACGGCGAGCGTGACGCCGGAAAACGTGTGACTCTTCGTCATCAGCCGCGTTGGTCTCCTCTGATGATCACTTCTGCGCCGCGCCGGCCTTGGGCAGCATCGGATAGCGCCGGTCCAGATCGTCCACCAGCCGCGTGATCTGCTTCATGCCGATGTGCACCAGGCGCGGCGGCTTGCGGCCCACCCAGCGGGCCAGCACCTTCGGGCCGCCCGGCGACACGATCGCAGCGCCGGCGACCAGGAACGGCGTTCCGAGAACGCCGGGAAGGACGACGCCGAGCACGCCGACGTAGATCAGCAGCCACCCGACTTCGCGAGGCAATTGCTCGATCCGCCGCATCATATCCTGGTCTTCGTTCCAGTCGGACTGCGTCATGCCGTCGTACGGGAGCGCCACCAGGTCCCGTGCTTCCGTCGGCATCACGTCCGCCGCGTCGGAGCCACGCGGCTCATCGTTGGTCATGCATACACCCTCGTCTGCTTGGTTTCCGGTGCCGCAATCGGCCGCGGCGTCAGCGCGTTCCCGGCGGCGTCGTCGGCGCCCCGCGCAAGGTCCGTGTCGACGACCGGGTTCGCCTTGGCATCCGCAAGAGCCTTTCGCGCGCGGTCATGCACCACGTATGTCGCCAGATTGCTGACCAGCACCACGGTCAGGCCTGTGAAGCCGAGCGCGAACACGCCGGCGACGGCGGCGATGTTGGGCACCAGCACGGCCACGCGGTCCTCACGGTCGCGGGCAGCACTGTCGCGGGCCACGGCCACCAGCGCGGGCAACGGTGCGAGCGAGCGGCCGAACAGGGCGACGTCGGCGTCGTGCCGGAGTCCATCCGGCCCCGCCAACGCAACCGACACGTAGCCCGCGCGAGTATGTGGCAGGGCCGCGCCGTCGCGCACGTGCAGAACTGAGACGTCGCGCGCGTGCAGGTCGCGCAGCAGCCCGCCGCGCGCATGATCGTCGAGCAACCCGGCGTGGTCGTCGGCGCCGATCAAGCGGGCGACACGCGCTGCCTCGGCCGCCGGCCGCCCGGAGGCGAGAAACACGCGCAACCCCGCACGCTGCAGCTGCTGCACCGTCGATGCGGCCGGCACGTGTCCGTTGCGGTGGAACCGCAACGCGGCCACCTCCACGCCATCCACGTCGACACGCACCGGCGGCAGCAGCGCGCGATCGCCGCGCCCACGCAGACGAACGACATGGTGGCGGTACTCGATCGCCACGCCGGTGTCGTCGATGTCGTGCAGCGGGGCGTGGCGCGCGACAATGCCGCGGGCCGCACAGGCCCGGCTCAGCGCCGGCCCGCGCTCGTCACCGAGCCACGCAGCCGCGGCGGCGACCGCCGGCAGCAACTGGTCTCCGGGCACGCCGGAGCTACGCAACTCGGCCAGCTCGCATTCGGACGCATCGATCCCGTCGTGGTCGTCCAGCACCACCCAAGTGGCGCTCGCCAGATGCTCGAGCGCACGCCGCGTCCGCACGATCGCGCCCTGGCGCACGGCGATCCGATTGACGCGGAGCATGCGCAAAGGTGCGGCGAGGCCGATGCCGGTGGCGTAATCCGGACGCAGGACCGCGTTCGCGGCGGCTGGTCCGCCGACCATCAGCCCGACCGCGGCGGCGGCCAGAGTGGGCGGCACCGTTCGCGCGGCGAACGCCTCGGCCTCGGGCGTCAGCGTCCAATCCGACGGCGCGGGCACCGTCGTTTCCAGCAGCGCCTGCGCAAGCTGAGCGGCACGCGTGCGCCGCCCGCTGCGCAGCGCGGCCAGATCGAGTTTTCCGGCCACCACCGTACTGCCGGCCAGCACCTCGTCGCCGCGCACGCGCACCACGCGGCGGGCGCCCGCGC
>DATEQV010000066.1:0-5764 GCA_035272265.1 Acidisphaera sp.
TGTCCATGAACGCGCGGTTGATCCGGTCGATCTCGGGGCCGATCTCGCCGCCGAGGAAGGTGCGCGCCGCCAGATCGAGCGTCAGCCGCTTCATCGCCGGGTAGATCAGCATCTCGCCGGGCTGGGCGCGCCACTCGGCGACCCGCGCGCGGATTCCCGCGTCGAGTTCGCCGAGATAGGCCTTCATCGGGCCGGCCTTGAACGCGACCGACAGCGCGCGGCGGTGCAGCCGGTGCTCGTCGAAATCCATCAGCATCAGGCCGCGCGGGAACACCATGCCGAGGTGTTTCCCCCAGCCGTGTTCGGACGAGAACAGACGCTGCTGGTCGAGCAGCATCACCTCGTTCGCCTCCGGCCCGAGCAAGCTGATGCTGACCTCGCCGAACATGTTGGTGCGCACCACCGGGCCGTGCCTGGCGGCGAGAAGTTCGAAAAAGCCCTTCGGATCGGCCAACGCCTTGAACGTGTCGCCGACGATGGGCCAGCCGTTCTCGCCCGGGATGTGGCTCAGCGAGCGCGGAGGCGGCGGCGTGGTGAACGGCCGAGCCGCGTCCAGTGCGAGTGTGGTCAATGCCGGGTTTCCTCAGTCTTTTCTGGTGTAGTCCATGGCGCAGTATGCACCGCCCATGTGGCGCTCGACCACCGGATCGTTGGTGGTGACGCCTTCGAGCTGCTTGGTCCGCGTGTCGGCGCTGTCCTGCGGCGCCCAGCCGAGCACCTCGCGAGCATCGCGCCGCCACCAGGTCATCCGCGTGTTCTTCGACGTGCCCCAGACGATGATGCAGCCGGTACGCTCGGTCTGGATCACCCGCAGCGCCAGGCGGCCAAGGTCGCCGTAGGAGAACCAGGTCGCCAGCATGCGTGCGTCGACCGGTTCGGGGAAGCTCGATCCGATGCGCACCGAGACGCTTTCGACGCCGTGCTTGTGCCAGTACAGACGGCCCATCATTTCGCCGTACACCTTCGACAGGCCGTAGTAGCCGTCGGGGCGATACGTGCAGTCGTCGTCGAGCTGCTCGGTGCGCTCGTGGAAGCCGACGGAGTGGTTGGAGCTGGCGAACAGCACGCGGGCGTGCTCGCGGCGGGCGGCTTCATAGATGTGGAACAGGCCGCGGATGTTGGGGCCGAGGACTTCCTCGAACGGGCGTTCGACCGACACGCCGCCGAAATGCAGGATGGTGCCGCAGCCTTCGGCGAGCCGCAGGATGGCCACGCCGTCGTTGAGGTCGGCGGCGGTGAACGTCGCGCCCGGCGGCAGCGCGTCGGGGAACGGCGCGATGTCGGTCAGGCGCAGCGTGATGCCCGCCTCGCCGAGCTGGCGGGCGAGCTGGCGGCCGAGCGCGCCCGAGGCGCCGGTGAGCAGCACGGGCTTTTTCGGGTCGTGGTCTGGCATGGCGTTCCTCGCTTGCGGGCCGGCGGGCGGCGTAGCACCGTCCGGGCATGCAGACGATCATGGACGCGGCCGCCGCGCTAGAAGCCGGGCAGGTGAGCGCGCGGGAGCTGGTGGAACAGGCGCTGGCCCGCATCGCCGATCCGGGCGGCGAGGGCGCGCGCGCCTTCGTGCGGGTGGACGCCGAGCCGGCACGGCAGATGGCCGACGCGATGGACACGCTGCGCCGCGCGGGCCGCGCGCCGAGCCGCTTCGCCGGCATCCCCGTGAGCCTGAAGGACCTGGCGGACGTCGCGGGGCAGACGACGGCGGCCGCCTCGCGGGCGCTGGCCGATGCGCCGCCTGCCACGCGCACGGCGCCGGTGGTGGCGCGGCTGATGGCGGCGGGATTCGTGCCGGTCGGCCGGGCGAACATGTCGGAGTTCGCCTTCTCCGGCCTCGGCCTCAATCCGCATCACGGCACGCCGGCCTCGCCCTGGGACCGGGCGACGCGGCGCATCCCGGGCGGCAGCTCCTCGGGGGCCGCGGTCTCGGTCGGCGACGGCATGGTGTTCATGGGGCTCGGCACGGATACCGGCGGATCGTGCCGCATCCCGGCGGCGTTCTGCGGCGTGGTTGGCTACAAGCCCACCGCGAGCCGGGTGCCGCTGACCGGTATCCTGCCGCTTGCGTTCAGCCTCGACAGCGTCGGGCCGCTGGCGCGCAGCGTCGCGTGCTGCGCGCTGACGGACGCTGTGCTGGCGGGCGACACACCTGCCGTGCCGCAGGCGGCCGAGCTGTCCGGGCTGCGCCTGCTGGTGCCGGACAACATCGTGCTCGATGATCTGGACAAGCAGGTGGCGGACGGGTTCTCCGCCGCCTTGCGTGCGCTGGCGGATGCCGGCGTTCGGCTGACGGAGGAGCGCGTTGCGGTCTTCGATGCGGTGGCGGACGCGAACCGGATCGGCGGCATCGCACCGATCGAGGCGTACGCGTGGCACCGGCCGCTGCTCGCCGAAAAGGGCGACCTGTACGACCAGCGTATCCGCAGGCGCATCGAAGGCGGCGGCAAGGCGAGTGCGGCCGACTACATCGACGTGCTGAATCGCCGGCGTCTGCTGATCGCCGCATTCGACGACACGACGCGGCCGTTCGACGCGGTGATCATGCCGACGGTGCCGATCCTGCCGCCACCGATCGCGAGCGTGCAGGACGACGCGGCCTATCTGCGCGCCAACGGCACGGTGCTGCGCAACACGAGCCTGGGCAACTTCCTCGACCGCTGCGCCATCTCGCTGCCGCTGCCCGCGTATCCGGGCACGGGGCTGATGCTGGTGGGCGAGCGGATGGGCGATGCGAAGCTGTTCGCGATCGCCGCGGCGGTGGAGCGGGCGATGGCGTGAGGCCAGGCGCGTGGACGCCACAGAGGTGGTCATGGAGCGCGACACCTTCAGCCGGCTCCTGTCGGGCCGGCCGTCGATGGATGCCGACGACGTGGTTCGCATGCGCGAGATCTGCGCGCGGGTGGACGGCTATTCGGACCATCGCCACTATGCGTTCTTCAAGCACCTGTTCGGCCAGACGGATATCCGCAGCGTCCTGATCCTCGGTGTCTTTTGCGGCCGGGACATCGTTTTCATGCTCGACACCGCCGCGCGCGCCGGCCGCGAGATTTCCGTCACCGGTGTCGACAAGTTTTCCGATGACAGCTGCGCCGACTGGCCGGAGGCGCTCAAAGGCGGTTCATGGCTCGACGCGGGTTTCGGCCTCGCGCCGAGTTTAACTCTCGCGCGTCACAACATCGATGCCTTCGGCTTCGGCGACCGCGTCCGGCTGATAAAGGAACGCGACGAGGTGTTCCTGCCCGCCTGCCAGGACCGGTTCGATTTCATCTACATCGACACCTCGCACGACTATGCGACGATGCACCGTCAGATCCGACAGGTGCTCCGGCTTCTCGCTCCCGGCGGAGTGTTGGGGGGCGACGATTACCGTGACGGTGGAACCTGGGGCGTGAAGCGCGCGGTCAGCGAAAGCCTGCCGAACCACGCGGTGTTCGACGGCTGGATCTGGGCCGCGCCCGCGCAGTCGGCGCAGCAGGCGGCCACCGCGCTTCACTCGCGGTAGCTCAACGCCGCCGGAACGCGGTCCCCATCGCGAGCGCGTGTGCTACCGCGCCAGGAACGCGCGCCAGCCGCCGAGTGCCGTGATGTCCGGCGCGCCGGCCACGCCTGCCGCTTCGGCGAGGAAGCCGAGGCAGGGGCCGGAGTCCAGCGTGACCGTGCCGAAGCCGAGCGGCGGCGCGACCTCGGCCAGCACGGCGCCGATCGCGGCGGTGGGCACCGCCCAGACCTCGCCGAGGATCGCCGCGCCGTTCGGGCCGACGCGCACAAGGCCGGGGCGGTCGCCGAGCGCGTAGAGCGCGTAGTGCGGCGCGGTGGAGGTCTCGCGGATGAAGCGGCCGCCGCGCGACACCAGCGACTGGTTGAGCGGCAGGCCGGACATATGGGCGCCGACGCAGAACAGCGCCGTCTCATCGAGGTTGGCGTCGTCGGGCGGCGCGCGCGCGGTGAGCGCCTGGCGGGTGGCGCCGATGGTCTGCACGGCGGTGCGGTGGATCGCGTCGGCGATGGCGGCGATCCAGCCGTCCGACCAGGCCGGGCCGATCACGGTGACGCCGCAGGGCAGGCCGTCGCGGCCGACTCCCGACGGCACGGCGACGGCGGCGAGGTCGCAGAGGTTGACGAAGTTGGTAAACGTGCCGAGGCGGCTGTTGGGGCCGAACGGATCGTCGTCGGTCTCGGCGAGCGTCGGCGTGAACGGCGCGGTCGGCACCAGCAGCGCGTCGATCTGGGTGAACAGCGTGCGCGCCTCGCGCCGCACGGCGGCGAGCGTGTGGAACGCATCGAAGCCGTCGACAATGCTGCGCTCGAAACCGCTTTCCAGAATGATCCGCGTGATCGGATGCAGCGCTTCGGGCTGGCCGGTCAGGATGTCGCGCAACGCGGCGCTGCGTTCGGCAACCCACGGGCCGCCATACAGCAGCTTCGCGAGTTCCAGAAACGGCGACAGGTCGACGGGCTGCAGCGCGAACGGTGCGGCGGCGCTGTAGTAGTTCTCCACCACGGACTGCGCGCACGTCTCCTCGTCGATGTAGGGCAGGCCGATGCGCGGCATGCGCGGCAGGCCGCAGCGGCGCAGATGCGGGAAGGGCGCGGCGCGGGCGTAGCGGTCGGCGGGATCGTCGCCCGCGATGACCCGCGCGGCGACCAGCGCCTCGTCCACCGTGCGGCCGAAGATCGAGACCGTGTCGATCGAGCGGCAGGCGGGCACGACGCCGCGCGTCGGCACGCTGCCGACGGTGGGCTTGAGGCCGACGATGTTGCCGAACATCGCCGGGACGCGGCCGGAGCCGGCGGTGTCGGTGCCGAGTGCGAGCGGCACGATGCCCGCCGCGACTGCGACGCCCGAGCCCGACGACGAGCCGCCCGGCACGTGCGCGGGCGAGAACGGGTTGCGCGGCGTGCCGTACGGACTGCGCACGCCGGTCAGGCCGGTGGCGAACTGATCGAGGTTGGTCTTGCCGACGATGATCGCGCCGGCGTCGATCAGGCGCTGCACGCAGGGCGCGTTCTCGGTCGGGATGTAGGCATAGGCCGGGCAGGCGGCGGTGGTCGGCAGGCCGGCGACATCGATGTTGTCCTTGACCGCGACCGGCACGCCGAACAGCGGGCGATCCTGCGGACCTTCGTCGGCCAGCATGCGGGCGCGGGCGCGCAGGCCCTCGTCGGGCAGGCGGGAGATCCACAGCGCCGGGTCGTCATAGGCGCGATCGGCGGCGATCGTCGCCTCGATCGCGAGGACGGGATCGGTCACGACAGCAGCAGCGCCTGGCGGGTGAGCTCGCCGTCGGGCGCGCGCAGCGCGTGGATGATCGTGAAGTGGTCCGCGCCGGCGACGGGGATCAGCGGGCCGGGCGCGTGCGCGAACGAGCGCAGCGCGTGGAACTTGCGGCTGTCGGAGACCAGCGGCGGCAGCTCCCTGGTGCCGTAGGCGATGGCGAGCGGCTTGCGCACGACCGGCAGGCGCAGCGGCGACAGCGCCTCGATCTCGTCGTCGGTCAGGTGCAGCTTGTCGTTGAGGTAGGTGTCGCGCAGCGGGCCGAGCTCGAAGATGCCGGAGATGGCGAGGCCGGCATGCACGCGCGGATGCGACAGCGCGAGCGCGGTGAGATGGCCGCCGGCCGACCAGCCGGACACGACGAGCTTGCCGGCGACGCCGTGCGCTGCGCCGTTCTCGCCGAGCCAGTCGAGTGCGGCGTGCACCTCGGCGGCGATGTGCGTCATCGTCGCGTCGGGGCAGAGCGTGTACCCGACCAGCGCCGCGTTCCAGCCG
>DATEQV010000067.1:0-11500 GCA_035272265.1 Acidisphaera sp.
CCGCCGGCGCGGGCGGCGGGCCGACCGGCGTGCCGCTGCCGCTCGGTGCGTTGCTGGGCGGAGACTGCGCGTAGGCGGCCATCGGCAGCAGCAGCGCGGCGATCGTCAACCTTCGCATGGCGGACCTCCGCCCCTGCGAACGCCCGCCCGACCGCAAGTTTCCCGGCTACGTCCGTCGCGGCGCGAGCCGGCCCTCGTGGATCGCCGTCGCGATCGCGTGCGGGTCGACATCCTCGATCCGCGCCGGCGACCAGCGCGGCTTGCGATCCTTGTCGATCACCATCGCGCGCACGCCCTCGGCGAAGTCCGGATGCAGCGTCACCCAGCGCGCCATCTGCAGATCGTCATGCAGCACCTGCGTCAGCGTCTCGTGCTCGCCGCGCCGCAGATGCTGGAACGACCAGTGCACCGCGGAGGGCGACATCCTGCGCAACGTCGACAGCGTGTCGCGGCCCCAGTCGCTGGGCTCGGCCTCCAGCGCCGCGATGATCTCCGCCACGCTGCCGACCCCGAAACAGCGGTCGATCGCGGCACGGTGCGGCGCCAGCGAGAACGGCGGCAGCTTCTCGGCAAACGCCGCCAGCACGGCATAGCCGTCCTTCGCCAGAGCGGCCACCAGGTCCGGCAGCCTTGCGCGCGTGACGTAGTGCGTCGCCAGCCCCGCATGCACCGCGTCCGCGCCCACCATCCGCGTGCCGGTGAGCGCCATGTACGTGCCGATCGCCCCCGGCAGCCGCGGCAGCGCGTAGGCCGTGCCGACATCGGGAAACAGCGCGATCCCGGTCTCCGGCATCGCGATCACGGCATGATCGGTCGCCACGCGAGCCATGCCGTGCACGGCGAGCCCCAGTCCGCCCCCCATGCAGATGCCGTCGATCAGCGACACCCACGGCTTCTCATAACGCGCGATCGCCAGATCCAGCCCGTACTCGGCGGCGAAGAAGCGCTCGATCGTCACATGGTCGCCCGCCAGTGCGGCGTCGCGAATCGCCCGCACGTCGCCGCCGGCACAGAAGGCGCGGCCACCCGCGCCCTCGACGACCACAAGGTGAACCCTCGACGACACCTCGGAGAACCGGTCGAGCGCGAAGGAGATCCGCTTCAGCATCGCCGGGTCCAACGCGTTGAGCGCCTCCGGGCGGTCGAGCACGACCCGACCCGCCCGGCCGTCCTGCCAGACCTTCACCCCGTCGATCGTCTCGATCATGCCGCCGCACCCCCAACCCTGCCCCTCCCGCTATACGGGAGGGCGGCCGAGACTGTCAGCGGCCGCCGCCGGTCAGATGCCGCGCCGTCAGTGCCGCAAGCAACAGGGTATACAGGCTCTGTCGCGGCAGGAACCGCACCAGCGGCGTCAGCACGGTCCATAGCGCCACCGACTCGCCGAGCTGAACCAACGCCTGCCGCCGCACTTCCAGCGCCTCGCGCTCGACCGAGCCCGGGCTGCTGCGTGCCGCGAACATCGCGAAGATCGCGCACAGCACGACATCGGCACCGACGATGATCAGCGCCGCATACACCGGCGCCACCGAGTTGCGCAGCGCGAAGTAGGCGGCGGCATGCGCGCTGGCGAGTGCGGCCGCCAGGAAGATCAGGGCGACCGCGCCCATCACCACGCGGGTGATTTGCCGCCGGGTCAGCTGCCGGATCCGGATCGCCTCCGCCTCGGCGGCGATCCGGATCAGCCGGGTGGAGCGCATCGCCTCAGCGGACGATGCGGCCGATCAGATATCCCACGCCGGCCGCGATCAGGATCGAGACCAGCGGCCGCTCGCGCACACGGCCCGACCACGCCTCTGCCTGTTCGCGCGCAAGGTCCTGCGCCTCGCGCGCGGCTCCCTCGGCGCGTCCCGCGGCGTCGGCCAGGGCCGGCGTCACGCGATCGCGCATCAGCACCTCGACCTGCTCGCGGAGCCGGGCGATCTGTTCCTTCGCGTCGCTGGCGGTATCGGAGATCGACGTCATCGGATGCACCCCATGCTATGGTTGTCCGTCGCATGCGGAACGCGACGGCCTAGGAACGGTTGCGGCAGCGACGAAGCAGACGCCCCGACGCCGACAACCGAGCACGCCAACGCCGCGTTGCCGCATGCGTTGCACGCGGCTACACCCTTCCCGCCGCTATCTCCACCCCTGCCGGAGCCGATCGGTTGCATTGCCTGCGAATCATCGCTGCCGCCGCGGCCTTGGCCGCGGGAGCGAGCCGTCTGGGCCACGCGCAACCGCCCCCACCCGCGCCGGCGCCCGCCACGGCGCCGCCGCGGCAACTCACCATCGTCGCCCGCCCGGGCGACTGGCAGGCCGCCCTGCATCACGACCTGGTCCATCCGTTCACCCTCGCCACGGCGATCCCGGTGACCGCCCAAACCTGGCAGGGCGGGCTGGATGCGTTGCGCGCCGGCCTCAAGAACTGGGACCTCGTGCAGGTTTCAGGCGACGAAATGCTCGCCGCCTGCGACGACGGCCTGGTCGAGCACGTCGACTGGACGGCGATCGGCGGGCGCGACCACTACCAGCAGGCCGGCACCGCCGATTGCGGCGTGGCGGCCTTCGTCGCCGCGCAGGTTCTGGCCTGGGATCGCGACAAGTTCCCCGCCACGCCGACCTGGAGCGACTTCTTCGATATCGCCAAGTTTCCCGGCAAACGCGGCCTGCCCCGCTCGCCGCGCGGCACGCTGGAGGTCGCCCTGCTCGCCGACGGCGTGGCCCCGGGCGACATCTACCGCACGTTGCGCAGCAACGACGGCGTCGATCGCGCCTTCCGCAAGCTCGATCAGCTGCGTCCCTACATCGCCTGGTGGCAGGCACCCGAGGACGCGACGAAAATGCTCGGTTCGGGCGAGGTTCTGATGACCGCGGCGCCCAACGGCCGCGTGGCGGTCGCGAACCGCACGGAGCATCACAACTTCGGCCTGCAATGGTCCGGCGCCTTGCTGAGCGTGGACTGGTGGGTCGTGCCGAAAGGCAGCGTGTTCCTGCGTGCGGCACAGCAATTCCTGTATTTCGCCGGCACGCCCGCTATCGAGGCGCATGTCGTCGCCACCGTCCCCTATCCCGGCCTCGCCAAGGGCGTGAACGACTTCATCCCGCCCGACCTGCAGGCGGTCTCGCCCACAACCGCGCAGAACTCGCAGGCCGCCGTCCTGGTGGACGACAGCTTCTGGCGCGACAACCAGGACAAGCTCTCGACCCGCTTCGCGAGCTGGCTCAGCCACTGAGCGCCGTGGCCGAGACGCCGGCCGCGATGGACGTGCAGGCCGGTCCTGCCGAGACGCGGCTGACGTTCAAGGGCCGCCTGGATGCGGCCGGCGTCGCGGCGCTGTGGGCGCGTGCGATGGCCACGGTGCGCGCGCTGCGGCGCGACCAGACGCTCGTCTTCGACCTCGACGGGGTGACGCGCTGCGACATCGCCGGTGCGACCTTCCTGCTCGCGGCCGAGGCCGCGCATGGCGGCGCGGAGATGCGCGGCGGATCGGACGCGGTGCGCGCGATCATCGCGCGGGTGCGCGACGCGCGAGAGGTGCGGCGCCGCGGGGAGCCCACGCCGGCGCCGGGCCTCCTGCAGATCGTCCTTGCTGGCGTGCAGTCGGCACTGGACGGCATCGCCTTCATCGGCGAGGCCGCCGTCGCCGTGATCCGTCTGCCGCGCCACCGGCGCATGCTGCGGCTGACCGACTTCATTCGCTACCTCGATGACGCCGGCGTGCGCTCGCTGCCGCTGGTGCTGCTGATGGGCGGGCTGACCGGCCTCATCCTGGCGTTCCAGACGGCGATCTCGATGCGCTCGATGGCGTCCGACATCTTCGTGGTGAACGTCGTCACGGTCAGCGTGCTGCGCGAGCTCGGTCCGTTGCTGGCGGCAGTGATCCTCGCCGGGCGGACCGGCTCGGCGGATGCCGCCGAGATCGGCACGATGAAGATCAACGAGGAGATCAGCGCACTGACCACCATGGGCATCGACCCGATGACGATGCTGGTGCTGCCGCGCATGGCGGCGGCGATGGTGGCGATGCCGGGTATGGCGCTGGCGTTCGAGATCGCCGCCATCATCGGCATGACGATCGTGATGACCGGCTTCGGCTACACGCCGCAACAGATCTATGTGCAAGCCCGGGACTGGGCGCAGGTGAAGGACCTGCTCGGCGGCATGGTGAAGGCCGCCGTCTTCGGCCTGGCGATCGCCGCGACCGGCTGCCGCGCGGGACTGACCACCGGCTTCGGCCCGCGCGCCGTCGGCAGCTCGGCGACCACGGCGGTCGTCGGCGGGATCGTCGCCACCATCGCGATCGACGGCGTCTTCGCGTCGGTCTTCTACATCACGGGCTACTGATGGCCGCGCCGATCGTGCAGGCCGAAGGGCTGTGCCAGGTGTTCGGCACGCGCACGATCTTCCGCGACGTCAGCTTCACCGTGGAGGCGGGCGAGATTTTCGTCATCCTGGGCGGGTCGGGCTGCGGCAAGTCGACGCTGATGCACCAGCTGATCGGTCTGCTGCCGCCGACGCGCGGCACGATCGACATCCATGGTCACCGGATCACCGGCGACGGCGCGGCGAGCGGACGCGCGGCGATGCAGCGCGAGATCGGCGTGATGTTCCAGTCCGGCGCGCTGTTCGGCTCGATGACCCTGCTGCAGAACGTCATGCTGCCGCTGGAGCTGTTCACCGACCTGCCGCGCGCCGCCCGCGTGGAGGTGGCGCAGGCCAAGCTCGGCCTCGTCGGGCTGGCGGAGTCGGTGGCGCTGATGCCGTCGGAGATCTCCGGGGGCATGGCGCGGCGGGCCGGGATCGCGCGGGCGCTGTCGCTCGATCCGCCGCTGCTGTTCCTCGACGAGCCGTCGGCCGGGCTCGATCCGGTCACCTCGGCGGGCCTCGACCAGCTGATCCTCGACCTGCGCAAGGACCTCGGCACGACGTTCGTCGTGGTTTCGCACGAGCTGCTGTCGATCCTGGCGATCGCCGATCGCTGTGTCATGCTGCATCGGGACGCTTTTCCGGATGCCGGCGGCGTGATCGCCGCGGGCGACCCGCGCCGGTTGCGCGACGAGAGCGACGACCCGAGGGTGCACGCCTTCTTCCACCGCGAGGCGCCCCGGCAGGCCGCATGATGGCAGAGAGCGCCTGTCGGACCGGGCAGGACGCTCTATCTTCCGGCCATGGCGGAGCCCGCTTTTCGCGTCTGGGATGTCGGCGTCCGGTGGTTCCACTGGCTGCTGGTGCTGGCGGTCGGCACGGCGCTGGTCACCGGGTTCCTCCTCGCCATTCCCACGCTGCGCTGGCATCTGGTTGCCGGCTGCACCGTCGCGGCGCTGCTGCTGTGGCGCTGCATCTGGGGAACGCTGGGCGGCCCGTACTCGCGCTTCGCCGGCTTCGCCTACCGGCCGGGCTCCGTGCTGGCCTACGCGCGCGGCCTGCTTGCCGGACGGCACGAGCGCTATCTCGGCCACAACCCGCTCGGCGCGATGATGGTGTTCGCGCTGCTGCTGGTGCTGACGGCGATCGTGCTGACCGGCGCGATCACGCTGGGCGGCATGCTCAAGCAGGGCCCGCTGCGCGCGGTGCTGAGCTTCGCCGCCGGCCGGACATCGTTGCAGGTGCACAAGCTGCTGGGGTTCCTGCTGCTCGCGATGATCGCCGGGCATCTGGCAGGCGTGGTGTTCGAAAGCCTGCGCGAGCGGGAGAACCTCGCGCGCGCGATGCTGACCGGGCGAAAGCGGTGGGGCGACGTCGTCGGACCGCGGCGGCCGGCCCATGCCGTGCCGGCGCTCGCCGTCGCGATCGCGGTGGCGGGCGGCCTCGGCGGGGCGGCCGGCATCGCCGCGCTGGCAGCACTCCCGGCGCGCGGCGTGCCGCCGCCGACGGTCGATCCGGTCTATGCCGAACAATGCGGCGGCTGCCACCTGGCGTTTCCGCCCAGCCTTGCGCCGGCGGCGACCTGGAACACGGTCCTCGACCACATGGATTCGCATTTCGGCGAGAACCCCGGGCTGCCGCCGGACATGATCGCGCACTTTCGCGCGTATCTGGACGCCAACGACGCGAGCCACTGGGACACGCTGCCCGCGCATGTGCTGCGCATTCCCGCTCCGGGCGGATCGCTGCGCATCACGGATACGCCGGGCTGGAAACGCATCCACCGGGCGATCCCGTCAGCGACCTTCACCTCTCCGCCGGTGTACCACCGCAGCCATTGCGAGGCCTGTCACGGCGACGCCGCGACCGGCCGCTTCGCCCCGCAGCTTATCGCGGTGCCGCTGCCGCACGTCCGGCCGTCGTGAGACGGCTGCGTCGACCGCCGCGCGCGTCAGCCACCCGGTCGTCGAGATCGACGCGCTGCGCCGGTCCACCAATTGGCACGTGACGGGGCCGTCGCGGGCGGGGCGGCGGCGCGAACACCCGCAAAGTTGAACCCGCGCACGATCAGATCATCGGCCGCGTAACCAAGCGCGATCGCCCGTCCGAAGTTGGGATGCGCCGTCGCGGGCTCCAGCTCGGACCGGCGGTCCCACCAATCGAGTGGAACCGGTCGAAATGCGCGCGGCCCATCCGCTCCATGAGATCGCGGTGCAGGCGGAAGGACTTGCGGTTCATGGCCGAGGCAAAGGTTTGGACATCGTACTCGGTTCCGCCGTGGCGGCGTATCTTCGCGACCATCTCGTCCTCGCCGAGGAGCAGGTGGTCCCACGGGTCGAGATCGAGGTGCCAGAGGTGATGCCCGTGCGGCGATGTCCAGATCGGGTCGAACTGCAGCGCCACCACGCCGCCGGGGCGCGTGACCCGAACGATCTCGCGCCACGCAAGCTCGGGATCGGGGATATGTTCCAATGCGTTGACGCTGTAGACGAGGTCGAAAAGCGCGTCGCGATAGATCAGGTCTTGCGCGTCCGTGCGGTGAAATTCGACGCGACTGGCGTCGAACGGTAGGGCGTTGCGCTCGTTGCGTTCGATCGTCAACCTGATCAGGCTGCCGTCTTCGTAGGCATTGTAGTCGCGGATATCGGCCACATAGACTTTCTCGCAGACGGTCTGCAGGAACGGCGCCGCCGGACCGCAGCCGCCTCCGAGGTCGAGCCCCAGACGGAAGCCGTCCGCCGCGATGCCGAGCGCGCGCAACAGACCGAACAACCCGTCGAAGGTCGCGCGATGCAGCTCGATATCGGCTTGCTCCGAGTATTCCGGCATACCGTAGGTGATACCGCCAACGCCGAGGCAACGAAAGCGCAATGAATCAGCGTATCTGGCTTACCTCTCGAAGACGAACAGACAGTAGCGCATCGATCCGGTGCGATATGCGATCGAGAGACGCAGCATGGTGACGACGAACACCCGGTTGCGGGCGTTGCCGTCGAACAGGAAGCGGCGATAGCACGGCTCGGCGACGAACCGGCCCAGCACCCGGCGCACGCAGATCGACCACGTGCGCCGGACGCGTTCGCTGATGTCCTCGACGCTCGCGACATGGAACCCCGCGCGCCGGGCCATGTCGGCATACTCGGTCTCCTCGCCCATGCCGGGGAGCCGACCTTCGCGGCAGATCGGCTCCAGCAGGTGCCGCACCTCCCACGCGCGTGCGCCGGCGCGCGCGAGCCACGCGCAGACCACGAGCACACCGCCCGGCCGCAGCGTGCGAAACGCCTCGTCGAAGACGCGCTGCTTGTCCGGCATGTGCTCCGTGCTCTCGACCGCGTAGGCGCGGTCGAAATGCGCGTCGGGGAAGTCGTTGTGGAGCCAGTCGCGTAGCAGCACCGACACCGAACCGCTCGCGACGCTCCGCTGCGCCGCGAGCGCCGCCTGTGCCGGCGAGACGGTCAGCGCGGTGACTGCGCACCCGAACCGCTCCGCGATCCGGCGAGCCGCCGCGCCGTAGCCGCAGCCGATGTCGCACACAGCAAGGCCGGGGCCGAGCCGCAGCCGCTCGGCAACCAGATCGACCAGCGCGTCGGCCGCCTGCGCCGGGCTCTCGCGGCCGCTCGCCCAGTAGCCGTGATGAACGTGCTCGCCCCAGATGTCCCGATAGAACGGGTCCAGCTCGTCATAGTGACCGGCAACCGCCGCGACGGTCTGGGGACGTCGCGGCAGGATCATGCGGCGACAATCTGGACCGGATACTCGCGCGCCGTCGGATCGTCCGACACGAGCGCAGCACCCTCGGCAATCGCCTGCGCGATGAGCAAGTGGTCGAACGGATCGCGATGATGCAGTGGCAGACCCGCGAGCGTTCCAAGATGTTGGCGGGTAATCCCGAGCACCATGAAACCCTGCTGCTCGATCGTATCCCAGCACTCCTGGACGTCGGCTCGCAGTTTGCCGACGCGCACCTTCACCAGGATTTCCCAGAACGACACCGTGCTGACGAGAACGCTGTTCCCGGGGTCGGCGATCAGTTGCCGAACATTCGAGCCGAGCCGCTTGTCGTCAGAAAGCCACCACAGGAGAGCGTGTGTGTCGAGGAGGAGTCTCACTCCTCCTTTCCCTCCATCGCATCGAGGATGTCCTCCGGCCACTCGTCAAAATCGGGCGCCATCCAGATCTTGCCGCGAAGCGCGCCCGGCTGGCGAGCAATCGGCTGTGCCGTCGCCGGCGGACGGATCTCCGCCACGACCTCATCGTGCGATGTGATCAGAAACGATGCGCCTTGCCGGACCTGCTGAAGATAGCCCGTCAGGTTGCCACGAAACTCGCGCACCCCGACACGGCGAGGCGACGGCACATCTCGATCGGGATTGACGTCAGCCATGGCAGCCTCACTCGTGCACACAGCATGTGTACACAGCCGAAGGCGCTGTCAATCCGACGTAGGCCTACTCCTCGGACTCTTCCGGCTGCTCCTGCGTCGGCCCGCTGTCGAGGCCCTTCACCGCCGGATCGCGGTCGACCAGCTCGATCACCGCCATGCTCGCCGCGTCGCCGTACCGCACGCCGGCCTTCATCACCCGACAATAGCCGCCGGGGCGCGCCTTGTAGCGGTCGGCCAGCGTGCCGAACAGCTTTTCCACGATGCGGTCGTCGCGCAGCTGCGCATAGGCCTGACGCCGCGCATGCAGCCCGCCGCGCTTGCCGAGCGTGATCAGCTTCTCGGCCACCGGCCGCAGCTCCTTCGCCTTCGGCAGCGTGGTGGTGATCTGCTCGTGCTTCAGCAACGCCACCGCCATGTTGCGGAACATCGCCTGCCGGTGGCTCGACGTGACGCCGAGCTTCCGCCCGGCAACACCATGACGCATCGCCCTATCCCCTCAACGTCGGCGCCACGCGCCGCCGACCACACCGGCGCTGTGCGCCTGCCTTACGTCAGAACGGCTCTTCCAGCCGCTTCGCCAGTTCCTCGATGTTCTCCGGCGGCCAGCCGGCGACGCTCATGCCGAGCGACAGCCCCATCGAGGACAGCACTTCCTTGATCTCGTTGAGCGACTTGCGGCCGAAGTTCGGCGTGCGCAGCATCTCCTGCTCGGTCTTCTGCACCAGGTCGCCGATGTAGACGATGTTGTCGTTCTTCAGGCAGTTCGCACTACGCACCGACAGCTCCAGCTCGTCCACCTTGCGCAGCAGGTTGCGGTTGAACGGCAGATCCTCGTGGTGCTCTTCGATGCGCGCGTGCTGCGGCTCATCGAAGTTGATGAACAGCTGCAGCTGGTCCTGCAGGATGCGCGCGGCCAGCGCCACCGCGTCCTCCGGCGTCACCGCGCCGTTGGTCTCCACCGACAGCAGCAGGCGGTCGTAGTTGGTGACCTGTCCGACGCGCGTGGGTTCGATCTTGTACGACACGCGGCGGACGGGCGAGTAGATGCTGTCCACCGGAATGAGCCCGATCGGCGCGTCCTCCGGCCGGTTCTCGGCCGCCGGCACGTAGCCCTTGCCGGAGTTGACGGTGAACTCCATGCCCAGCTTGATGCCGTCGTCCAGCGTGCAGATCACGAGGTCGGGGTTCATGATCTCGATGTCATGGCCGACCTGGATCTGGCCGGCATGCACCTCGCCGGGTCCGGTCGCCGACAGCATCATCCGCTTCGGGCCTTCGCCGTGCATCCGCAACGCGAGCTGCTTGATGTTCAGCACGATGTCGGTGACGTCCTCGCGCACGCCGGCGATCGACGAGAACTCGTGCAGCACGCCGTCGATCTGCACCGCCGTCACCGCCGCACCCTGCAGCGACGACAGCAGCACCCGGCGGATCGCATTGCCGAGCGTCATGCCGAAGCCGCGCTCCAGCGGCTCGGCGATCACGGTCGCGATGCGCGACGGATCGGCGCCGGGCTCGACCTCGAGCTTCTCCGGCTTGATCAGCGATTGCCAGTTCCGTTGCAGTGCAGCGCTTACAGCCATAACCTCTGATTACTCCCTGCGGGCCGTGCGCGTTGCCCGCCCAATCCTGCTCAGACCCGCGTCCGGCTCAGACCCGCCGCCGCTTGCGCGGACGGCAGCCGTTGTGCGGGATCGGCGTCATGTCGCGGATGGCGAGGATCGAGAAGCCGACTGCCTGCAACGCCCGCAGCGCGCTCTCGCGCCCCGAGCCGGGACCGCTCACCTCGATCTCCAGCGTCTCCATGCCGTGCTCGCGCGCCTTCTTGCCGGCATCCTCGGCGGCGACCTGCGCCGCGTAGGGCGTCGACTTCCGGCTGCCCTTGAAGCCCTGGCTGCCGGCAGAGGACCACGCGATGGCGTTGCCCTGCGCGTCGCTGATCGTGACGATCGTGTTGTTGAACGTCGACAGCACGTGGGCGACGCCCGACGTGATGTTCTTGCGTTCCTTGCGCCGCGGACGCGCCGCCGCCGAAGCCTGTCTGGCCATGTATCTCTCTGATCCTGAAGGAAGCGGGCGCGGGGCCTACTTCGTGACCTTCTTCTTGCCGGCGATCGGCACGGCCTTGCCCTTGCGCGTGCGGGCGTTGGTGTGCGTCCGCTGGCCGCGCACCGGCAGTCCGCGCCGATGCCGCAGGCCGCGATAGCAGCCCAGGTCCATCAGGCGCTTGATGTTCATCGCCACCTCGCGCCGCAGGTCGCCCTCGACGCGATACTCGCGGTCGACCAGCTCGCGAATGCGCAGCACCTCGTCGTCGGTCAGCTGGTTGACCCGGCGCTCGGACGGGATCGACAGCTTTTCGCAGATCTCCTGCGCCTTGGTCGGTCCGATGCCGTAGATGTAGCGAAGGCTGATCGTCACCCGCTTGTTTGTCGGGATGTTCACACCGGCAATACGCGCCACGCCGTTCCGTCTCCTGAGCCGAAAATGCCGCCGGACCGCCGCCTTGGCCCGAGCCGGTCCCACCATGTCAGCAAGCGGCGCCCGCGCCTGCGGGTCACCGGGAAGGGGGAGATATACGGCCGCCGGCCCGAGAGTCAATGCGCGGCTATCAGCTTTGCGTGAGCCTAGCAGCCTGTCGGAGTTAGCAGTTTTGCGGATGAATATGTCGCCAACGGCCACCGGCGGATTCTCTTGTTGTGCAGAACCGCGAAGTATCGAAAGAAATCTCCGATTTGTTCGTGGTTTGTGCTTAACTCCGACAG
>DATEQV010000068.1:0-3099 GCA_035272265.1 Acidisphaera sp.
AGATCAAGGGCGCTCTGCGTGTGACCGTGTGGGGCGCTCTGGCCATGGCGGTGACCGCCGGCGTCGACGCGCTGGTCGGCGCGCCGGTGTCGTAGAGCACTTCCCGCGCCAATTGGCGCGGGAGTAGTGCTCTACCACATCGAAGAGCGGGCGCTTTCAGCCTGAGTATGTCCGCGCTCCTTTTCAACGTCATGGTCCGCCTGCGCGGACCATCCACGCCTTTCTTTCACGCGGCCGGCAACAGGCGTGGATGGTCCGCCGGAGCCTGTCCTCGGGCTGCCCGAAGGGCAGACCCGGGGGCGGACCATGACGAGACCAACGTGAGTGCGATCGCACTCAGTTTGAACGTGCCCTGGCAGGATCAGCCGCTCCGACTTGCCGCATCCATCCAGGGCAGTAGCACGATCTTGCCGCCGAGGCCGCCGGCGTCGATCCGTTCGTGCGCCGCGCGCGCGGCCGACAGTGGCAGGCGGTCGACGACGACGGGGTGGATCGCGCCCTGGCGCAACAGCTCGAACAGCGCCGCCATGTCGGACTTGAACTCGCCCGGATGCGTCTTGCGCCGTGCGGTGATGCTGTAGAACACCGCGCGGCGTCCGCCGAACAGCGGGCTCAGCGTGTTCCACAGCTTCAGCCGTGCCATGCCGATTCCGGCGGAGAGCAGGCCCTCGCCGCCGGTCGCCATCGTCTGCGAGCCGTAGCCGACGAGCAGCCCGCCGCGCGCGAGGCACGCGAACGATCGGGCGAAGTGCGCGCCGCCGATCGCGTCGAACGCGGCATCGACGCCGGGGCCGTCGGAGCGCGCGGCGGTGAGGCGGCGCACCTCGGCCACGAAATCGCCCGCGTTGTAGTCGATCGCGGCGGCACCATAGCGTTCGACGACCGGGATGTTCCTGGCCGAGCAGGTGCCGATTGCGCGTAGGCCGAAATGCCGCGCGAGATCGAGCAGCGCCGTGCCGACCGTGCCCGAGGCGCCGACGACGAGGATCGCCGACCCCGGCGGCAGGCGAAGGCAGCGCGTGAGCATCTGGTACGCGGTGAGATAGGCCAGCGGGATGCACACCGCCTCGGCCGGGTCGACGCCATCGGGGACGGGAACCAGGACATCGGCCGGGCGGATCGCGTACTGCGTGTAACCGCCGACGACACACAGATCGGCGACGAGCCGGCCCGGTGCGGGCGCGGTGACGCCGGGACCTGTCGCATCGACGGTGCCCACGATTTCATAGCCCGGCGTGAACGGCAGGGGTCCCTTGAAGTCGGGATAGCGGCCGCGGCGGATGAAGGTGTCGGTGAAGCCGGTGCCGGCGGCGAGCACCTTGATGCGCACCTCGCCGGCGCCGGGCGCGGGGAGCGTCGGCATTTCGGCGACCTCCAGCACCTCCGGCCCGCCGAACCGGGCGATGCGGATGCAGGTGTAGGGCACAAGGCGAGCATAGAGGCGGGCGGGCGCTGTTGGCGAGCGCCGCGCTGGGCGCCGATGACGTGTATCAAACCGTCACGGGACTATCCTTGCCAGACCCTTCATGCACGTATGGAGCCGTACGCACCGGTGACGGTGCAAGGACGACTGTCAGGGGGAACCATGAAGCCGAGGCACGCAGCACTTTACGCCGGCCTGATTGCGGGAGTGGTCGGCTGCGGGGCACTCTGCGCTCCGTCGGTCCTCGCAGCACCACCCGCGAAGCCGGCGCATCCGGCGGCCGCGCCGGCCGCGCCGGCCGCGCCGGCCGCGCCGGCGATCAGCGCGGAGGCCAGCGCCGCGGTCGCGCAGATGAGCAAGACGCTGCAGGCGCAGGCGTTCTCGTTCCAGGCACACACGATCCGCGAGTACCCCGACGCCAAGACCGGCGAGCTGCTGCACGTCTTCCACACCTTCACGCTGACCGTGCGCCGGCCGGACCGGATGCTGGTCGTGGGAACGGGCGACGACGGGGCAAGGAAGCTGATCTACGACGGCAAGACGCTCGTGGTGTCGATGGACGACGGCAAGAAATACGCGAGCGTCGCGGTGCCGGCGACGATCGACGGCATGATGCACGACGCGGTGGGCAAGCTGGGCGTGGACTTCCCGCTCGCCGATCTGCTGACCGCCGATCCCGACAAGTCGACGCTCAGCGGCGTCACCGCGGGCCGCCAGGTCGGCATCGTGAACGTCGATGGCGTGCCGTGCCGACACCTGTTCTTCACCCAGACCGGGCTCGAGCTGGAGCTGTGGGTCGAGAACAACGACCGCGCGGTGCCGCACCGCTTGATCGTGACCTACCGTTCGGTGGAGGGCGAGCCGAGCTTCATCGCGCAGTTGTCGGACTGGAACTTCGACGTGCATCCGGCCGACGCCGACTTCGCGTTCCAGCCGGAGGCGGGCGCGGTGAAGGTGGATCTGAAGCCTGCGACACCCGCTTCACACCCGGGAGGCAAGTGATGAAGCGCTTGGCGGTGATCGGACTGGGCGCGCTGCTGGGCGTGTCGCTGGCGACCGACGCGTTCGCGTGGGGCGCCGTGGGCGGCCCGCGCGGCGGTGCGGTGTACCGCGGTCCGGCGGGCGGTGCGGCGGTGCGCGGTCCCAACGGCGGCGTCGCCGCGCGCGGACCGTACGGCGGCGCGGTCGCGCGCGGGCCGAATGGCGGCGTGGCGGTGCGCGGCGGCTATGGCGGAGCGTATCACGGCGGCTACGGCTACGGCGGCTACGGATATCGGCCCGGCGTCGCGGTTGGAGCTGGCGTTGCGGCGGGCGTGGCGGTCGGCGCCGTCGCCGGTGCCGCTGCGACCGCGGCGACGCCCTATTATCCGCCAACGTATTATCCGCCAGAGTATTATCCGCAGCCGTACTACGAGCCGCCGGCTTACTGAGGCCTGCGCCGGTCGGATCCGGACACCCCCGGCCGTCCCGGCCGGGGCACTTGGCGTGACCTTCTGCCCTTGAAGTCGGGATAAAGGCGTCGCCGGCAAAGCGTCGATGGCCGGGCCATGACGACCGGGGAGCGCGAGGAGAAAAAAGTCTTGCACGCTCTCCAATAAATTCCTACTATCGTTGCCGCCCGGGACCGCCAGCGAGAAGGAGGGGCACGATGTTCGATTTCCTGCCGCCCTTCCTCA
>DATEQV010000069.1:0-3375 GCA_035272265.1 Acidisphaera sp.
CTGCCGCCGAGCGCGGTATCGCTCCCTTTCAAGCTGATCTTCTTCGTGATGGTCGACGGGTGGCGGCTCGCCGCGGGCAGCCTGGTTCAGAGCTTCGGCGAGCCGCGCTGAAGCTTGATCACGCAGCGCGCTGCTGCTACGTGCCCGCCGGTGTTGCTGGAAGCCATGGTCGCCGGGCCGGCCCGGCCGCCGCCATCGGTCGCACCACCGGCCATCCACGGCCGGACAGTCTTATCCAGAAATGAACCCGGCCCGGACAGACAGGAGTAGCAGCGACGTGACACGCACCACCTTCGCGGCGGTTCTCGCGACCATGCTCGGCGCCAGCCTTGCGGTCGCCCAGACCTCGACACCGGCCGCCCCCGCCAGCAAGCCGTCCACGCCGTCGACCACGATGCCGTCGACGACGCCAACGACCGCGCCCTCGACAGCTCCCTCGGCGTCGACCGCCGCGCCGACGATGAGCGGTGCGCCGGACACGTACAAGACCGAGGCCGACGCCAAGGCGGCCTGCGGCAGCGACACCGTCGTGTGGCACACGCGCCGCTCGAAGGTGTATCACCTCTCCGGCGACAAGTATTACGGCCACACCCACCACGGCGCATATATGTGCATGAAGGACGCGACCGCGGCCGGCTATCACGCGGCGGGGGCGTCGACGAAGCCGGCGGCGTCGAGCACGACTCACAGCTGAGCCGAACGCGCGCATGAGCCCGTTCGACGAAGTCGCCGGCTCGCTGCTGGGGCAGGGTGCGGAGTCTGCGATCGCCGGCCATCTGAGACAGGTGATCGAGCAACAGGTCGGCATCGCCGGGCTCGTGCAGCGTTTCGAACTGTCCGGCGCGGGCGGCGTGATCGGAAGCTGGGTCGGCGTCGGCCTGAATGCGCCCATCGCGCCGGAACAGCTTCAGAGCATCCTCGGGTCCAACATGGTGCAGCAGCTTGCGCAACGCACCGGCCTGCCGATTCAGCAGTTGATGCCGCTGATCGCGCAGCACTTGCCGGGGGTGGTCGACCGCGCCACGCTCGACGGGCAGGTGTCGGGGCCGTGTAGCTGCGCCGCCGCTACTTCCTCCGGCAGATAGAGGAAGGACGGCAGTGTCGGGTCGTCCGCCAGGCGCGTCACGCTCTCCCATTGCGGGATCAGCAGGATCTCCGGCCTGGCGTCGCCGACCAGGGACGCGAACGCGAGTGCCGAGTTGGTCGTGCCGAGATCGATTCCGATCGAATAGCGCGCCGCCATCGTCAGGACTTGCGTGGCGCGGACACCGGCGCCGCTATTCCGTGCGGACCTGGAATTCGACCTTCCAGCGGCGATCGGAATTGGTGTGCTTCATCCAGAGTTCGAGCGTGCCCAGCGCCGTCACCACCGCGTCGATCTGCACCGGCACCGCTTGTCCGGCCGGCAGGTCGTCGAGCGGCGGCAGCTCGATCTCCAGCAGGCTCGTCTCCTGCAGTTCGCGTTCGGCGTCGGGAATCACCTGGCCCGGTACGTCGCCACTGCGGACGGCGGAGGAGAAGAAGCGGAACTCCGCCGGGCGGCCGGTGACGAGGCCGAATTCGCGTCCCTCGATGAGCAGCTCGGTGCCTTCCTGCATGCCCTGCGGCACGACGCACAGCGCCTTGACCGGCGGCCGGAAGCCGGGAATGGCGGGTATCGAGGCCTCCAGGCCGATGTAGTAGGAGCGCGACGTGCCGGCGCGGATGCGCATGCCGTGTCCGGTCGCGCGGTGACGTCCGTAGACGGCCGCACCTTTGGCGACGGCGAGGTCAGGCTCGAAGCCTTGCAGCGCGCGCACCGGCTCGCCGTTCCAGTACGCCAGCAGATCGAGCACACGCGTGCGGATCGGTGCCGCCTTGAACACGCCGCCGTTGAACAGCACCGCGGTCGGCATCAGCGCCTGCGCGCCGGCACGCGCGCCGACCGGCGCGGACAGCTCCTCGCTTGCCATCACGTTTTGCAGGCTCTGGCCGAGGAAGCTGGCGATGTGCTTGCTGATGACAGGATCGGACGCGTAGGGCAGGCCGAATTCCCGCAGGCCGGAACGGCGGCTCTCCTGCGGGATGTCGGCGATGTCGGTCATGGCGAAGAAGCCGTCGACCACCACCTGCTCGAGCAGCGCGCGATCGAGCGTGGTCGAGATGATGCGGGCGAGCAGGCTGGAGCCGCGCGAGGGGACCGGGATCGGTACCTCGGCGAGCGACGGGTCCTCGAACAAGGCGATCTTGGCGCGCGACGCGGCGTGCACGAGCGCGAGCAACTGCCAGTGGTCGAGCGACTTGCCGGCGGCGTCCAGTTGCGCGTGCAGCGTGTAGGCGAGCGCGAGGTCCATGTTGTCGCCGCCGAGCAGAATGTGCTCGCCGACGCTGATACGTTCGAGTTCAAGGTTGCCGTCGACGTCGGTGACGGCGATCAGGCTGAAGTCGGCGGTGCCGCCGCCCACGTCGCAGACCAGGACGATGTCGCCGTTGGTAACCTCGTCACGCCAGGTCCGGCCGGCCTGGGCCGTCCAGGCGTAGAACGCCGCCTGCGGCTCTTCCAGCAAGGTCACGTCGCCGAGGCCGGCGGCCTTGGCGGCCTCTGCCGTGAGGCTGCGGGCGACCTCGTCGAACGAGGCGGGGACCGTCAGGACGATCTGGCCGTCGGCGAGGTCCCACGCGCGGCCTTGCACCCGCTCGGCATGCAGGGAAGCGTCTTTGAGGTGGGCCAGGTAGCGGCGCGAGCACTCGAAGGGCGAGAGCTTTTCTTCGGCGATGTCGGAGCGCCAGGGCAGGATCGCCTGCCGCGGGTCGATATGCGGGTTGGACAGCCAGGACTTGGCGGAGGTGACGAGACGGTCCGGCACCAGCGCGCCGCGATGGCGCGCGAACTGGCCGATGATCGCCGGCTCGCCGTCCGGGTTCCAGGGCAGCGGAAACGAGCCGGGCGGGAATTCGTCAGAGTGGGGGATGTAGAGGGCGGAGGCGAGGGTCGGGCACTCGCCGAACTGGTTCGGGCCGAGGATCTGCGCGACCTCGACAATCCCGCTTTGCGCGGTTTCGAGATCGACGAACGCGATCGCGCTGTTGCTGGTGCCAAGGTCGATTCCGAGACTGAAACGAGGGGTGAAGCGCGCCGGCGTAGTCCCGATTCCTGGGGGGCGGCCGGCCTGTGGCTCGGGGGCCTAGCTCAGCTCGACCTCCGCCGGAGCGATCGTCGGCAGACGGTTGGCCGAGGCGCGCAGGACGCGCGGGAGCCTGACGGAGTCGGCCTTCTAGCCGTGGTGGACGAGCGTGCCCATGAATGGCGCCGAGCCGCTGATCCGGCCAAGCAGGCGGTATTCGTCGGCCGGATAGCCGGGCTCGATGCGCACGACGGATCCTTCGGCCTCCTCG
>DATEQV010000070.1:0-5454 GCA_035272265.1 Acidisphaera sp.
CGACCGCGAACTGGCGACCTTCATCGGCGGCGCCAACGTGCTGGCGGCCGAGGTGCAGGTCGCCGCTCCCGACGCGGTGCTGCTCGTCCCCGGCATCACCAAGCTCGTGCGCGCGGCGACCGAAGCGCCTGCGGACGGCCAGATCTGGCTGGCGCTGCGTCCGGAGCGCCTGCGACTCGGCGCCGACGGCGCGAACGTCGCCGAGGGCGTGCTCGAGGGGATCAGCTACCGCGGCGACGTCGTGACCCGCACGGTGCGCCTGCCGGACGGCTCCGCCCTGCGCGCCACCACCGCCGCGTCGGATGGCGCCGAACCGCGCCCGGGCGACGCGCTGGCGCTCAGCTGGAGCCCCGACGCCTGCATCCTGCTCCGCGCGTGAACCGGTTCCTCGTCCTCGCGCCGGCCTGGGTGTGGCTGGCGGTCTTTCAGCTGCTGCCGCTGCTGATCGTGCTGGCCGTCAGCCTCGGCGAGCCGTCCGAGGGCATCCCGCCGGTCGCCTTCAGGCTCAGCGGGGCCAGCTACGCCACCATCGCGGACGTCTTCTACCTGCGCGCGCTGGCGCAGAGCCTGCGGGTCGCGGGTGTGGCGTCGCTGGCCTGCCTGCTGATCGGCTACCCGATGGCGCTGGCGATCGCCCGCGCCTCGGCGCGGCGCCGGCCGCTGCTGCTGACGCTGGTGATCCTGCCGTTCTGGACCGGGTTCCTGCTGCGGCTGACCGCCTGGGTCGGGTTGCTGAAGGACGGCGGCTGGCTCGACACGGCGCTGGGCGCCGTGGGCCTGCCGCCCGCGCACCTGCTCTACACGCCGGCCGCGGTCTATCTCGGCATCACCTACTGCTATCTGCCGTTCATGGTTCTGCCGCTGTATGCGCGGCTCACCCGCCGCGAGATCGCGCTGGAGGAAGCCGCGGCGGATCTCGGCGCCTCGCCCTGGCGTGTGTTCGCGACCGTCACGCTGCCGCTGTCGATCCCGGGGGTGATCGCCGGCCTGCTGCTGGTCTTCATCCCGGCGATGGGCGAGTACGTGATCCCCGAGCTGCTCGGCGGCCCGGGCGTCGAGACGATCGGCCGCGTTCTGTGGTCCGAGTTCTTCGACAACCGCGACTGGCCGACCGCTTCGGCGCTGGCGACGGTGCTGACGGTGGCCCTCGTGCTGCCTGCCGCCGCCTGGCAGTGGCGGCAGGGGCGGCGCTGATGCGCGCGGTGCTGCTGCTCGGCTACGCCTTCCTCTATCTGCCGCTCGCGCTGATGGCGGTGTACGGCTTCAACGACAGCCGGCTGTTGACGGTGTGGACCGGGTTCTCCTGGCGCTGGTACGCCGCCCTGTGGAACGACGGGCAGGTCGTCGGCGCGGCGCTGCTGTCGCTGCGCATCGCCGCCGTCTCGGCCACGCTCGCGACTTGCTTGGGCGCCTGCGCGGGCGTCGCGCTGGCCCGCTTCGGGCGCTTTCGGGGACGCGGCGCCTTCGCCGGTGTGCTGGCGATCCCGCTGGTGATCCCCGACGTCGTCGCCGGCCTGTCGCTGCTGCTGCTGTTCGTCGCCGCCGGCGTGCAGCGCGGCGCCGTCACCGTGACGCTTGCCCATGCCGGCTTCACGCTCGCGTATGTCGCGGTGGTCGTGCAGGCGCGGCTCGCCGACACCGGCATGGACCTGGAGGAAGCCGCGGCGGACCTCGGCGCGCCGCCGTGGCGCGTGTTCGCCAGCGTCACGCTGCCGCTGATGACGCCGGCGCTGGTGTCCGGCTGGCTGCTGGCGTTCACGCTCTCGCTGGACGATCTGGTGGTGGCGAGTTTCACCTCCGGCCCGGGTGCGACGACCTTGCCGATGGTGCTGTTCTCGCAGCTTCACCTGGGGCCGACCCCGGAGGTTTTCGCGCTGGCGACGGTGGTTCTGGCGATCGTGCTGGCCGCACTGCTCGACGCATGGCTGTTGCGACCTCGTGTCCGTGTTGCCGGAGTGCGGACCGCAGCGTAGTTTTTCGCCCGCTCCGACCGAGGAATCCGAGGATGTCGCTGACCGCCGAACGCCTGGACCGCATCAGCCCGAGCCAGACGATCGCCATCTCCACCAAGGCCCGCGCGCTGAAGGCGGCGGGCCGCGACGTGATCAGCCTGTCGGCCGGCGAGCCCGACTTCGACACGCCGCAGAACGTCAAGGACGCGGCGATCCGCGCCATCCAGGCGGGCGACACGAAATACACCGACGTCGCCGGCACGCCCGCGCTGCGCAAGGCTGTCGCGGAGAAGTTCCGCCGCGACAGCGGGATCGACTACAAGCCGGAGGAGATCATCATCTCCACCGGCGGCAAGCAGGTCATCTACAACGCGATGGTGGCCACGCTGAACGCGGGCGACGAGGTGATCATCCCGAGCCCGTGCTGGGTGAGCTATCCCGACATCGTGGCGCTCGCCGACGGCACGCCGGTGATCGTGCCGTGCAGCCAGAACCACGGCTTCAAGCTGCGTCCCGAGGACCTGGAGGCCGCGATCACGCCGCGCACCCGCTGGTTCATGCTCAATAGCCCGTGCAACCCGACGGGTGCCGCGTATTCGGCCGACGAGCTGCGCGCGCTGACCGATGTGCTGCTGCGTCATCCGCACGTCTGGGTTTTCACCGACGATATCTACGAGAAGCTGGTCTATGGCGGCTTCGAGCCGGCGACGATCGTGCAGGTGGAGCCGCGGCTGCGCGACCGCACGGTGACGATGAACGGCTGCAGCAAGGCCTATGCGATGACCGGCTGGCGCATCGGCTTCGCTGGCGCTCCGGTCGCGCTGATCAAGGCGATGGACAAGCTGCAGTCGCAGAGCACGTCGAACACCTCGTCGATCAGCCAGGCCGCGGCGGTCGAGGCGCTGAACGGTCCGCAGGACTCCATCCCCGCGATGGTCAAGGTGTACGAGCAGCGGCGCGATCTTGTCGTGGACATGCTCAACAAGTCGCCGGGCATCCACTGCCACAAGCCGGAGGGCGCGTTCTACGTCTTCCCCTCGATCCACGGCTGCATCGGCAAGACCACGCCGAAGGGTGCCAAGATCGTCGACGACGAGTCGTTCGTCATCGCGCTGCTGGACGAGGAAGGTGTCGCAGCGGTGCACGGTGCGGCGTTCATGTATTCCGGCCATTTCCGCATCAGCTACGCGACCGACACCGACAGCCTGCGCACCGCCTGTGAGCGCATCCAGCGCTTCTGCCGCGGCCTGAGCTGACCCGGAGCAACTGATGGGCCACCATCGCATTCCTGTCTCGTCAGAGGGCGCCTTGGTCCTGCCGGAGGAACTGCGGCAGCAGCTTCACCTCCAGTGCGGCGGCGTCCTCATCGCCCACAACGAGAACGGCCGGCTGGTACTGGAGTCCGCCGAGGACCGGGTAAGCCGCGCGCAGGCGATCATCCGTCAGTACGCGACGAACACCGTGGGCGTGGTCGATGAGCTGATCGCGGAACGTCGCGCGGAGGCAGCGCGGGAATAGCGTGGTTCTCGACTCCTCGGCTGTCCTCGCGGTGCTTTTCGAAGAGCCCGGTGCCGATGTCGTCAGGCAACACGTTAGCGGAGCTTCGCTGGGTGTCGCCAACCTCGCCGAGGTACTGGCGAAGCTCGGTGACCGTGGCGTCAGCGCAGATCACGGCGTGGCGGCTGTCGACATGCTCGGAATGGATATCCGGCCGATGACGAAGTCTCAGGCGATCCTGTCGGCCGGGATGCGTGGCGCGACGCGCAACTCGGGGCTATCGCTCGCTGATCGAGCCTGCCTCGCGCTCGCCAAAGAGCTCGGCACGTCGGGGCTGACCGCAGATCGGCAATGTGCGGCCGTTGCCGATGCGGTCGGGGTGCGCGTAGAGCTGATTAGATAACGGGACCGTCAACATGCCTGCCCTCGCGAAGCGACTTGACAAGGTTCCCGTCGCCGCCACCGTGCAGATGACGATCCGTGCGCGCGAGCTGCGCACCGCCGGGCACGACGTCATCGCGCTCACCATCGGCGAGCCCGATTTCGCCACCCCGGCGCATGCGATCGAGGCCGCGCATCAGGCGGCACTTCGCGGCGAAACCAAATACCCGCCGCACGACGGAACGCCCGCGCTGAAGCAGGCGGTGCAGCGCAAGTTCGCGCGCGACAACGGGCTGGATTTTCCGCTCGACCAGATCTGCGTCACCAACGGCGGCAAGCAGGCGATCTTCAACGCGCTGATGGCGACCGTCGATGCCGGCGACGAGGTCGTCATCCCCGCACCCTACTGGGGCGCCTATCCGCTGATGGCGCGTTTCGCGGGCGGCGAGCCGGTGTTCGTCAACTGCCCGCAAAACAACGGCTTCCGCCTGCGCCCCGAGGACCTCGACGCCGCCGTCACGCCGCGCACCAAGTGGCTGATGCTGAACTTCCCGAACAACCCGACGGGGGCTGCCACCGACGCCGACCAGCTCGGCGCGCTCGCCGCCGTCATGCGCCGCCATCCGCATGTCTGGATCATGTCGGACGACATGTACGAGCACCTGACCTACGACGGCTTCCGTCACGCGACGATGGCCGCCGCCGCGCCCGACCTGCGCGACCGCACCGTCACGATCAGCGGCGTGTCGAAGACCTACGCCATGACCGGCTGGCGCATCGGCTTCGCCGGCGGCCCGCGCGACCTGATCTGCGCGATGGTCAACGTGCAGGGACAGTCGTCGGTCGGCGCCTCGCCGATCACGCAGGCCGCCGCCGCCGCGGCGCTCGACGGACCGCAGGACCAGGTGGCCGAGCAGGTCGCCGCCTATCGCCGCCGCCGCGATCTGGTGGTGGACGGGTTGAACGCCTGCCGCGGCATCCAGTGCCATCGCCCCGAAGGCGCGTTCTACGTCTTCCCCAACGTCGCCGGCTGCCTCGGCCGCCGCACCGCCGGCGGACGCGCGATCGAGACCGACGAGGACCTGGCGCTCGCCCTTCTCGAGGAAGCGCATGTCGCGACCGTCGCCGGTGTCGGTTTCGGCATGAGTCCCTACCTGCGCATCAGCTACGCGACCGACGACGCGGCCCTCGCCGAGGCGATGCGGCGCATGCAGGCGTTCTGCGCCGCCCTGCGGTGACTCTTTCGCTCCGGCCCGGCCGCGACGACGATGCGGACGCGATCATCGCGCTGATCGGCGCGTGCTGGTCCGAGTATCCGGGCATCGGGCTGGACGTCGACGGCGAGCTGCCGGAGCTGCGCGCACTCGCCACCTGGACCAGCGCGAAAGGCGGCGCATTCTGGGTTGCCGAAGCGGCCGGCGCGATTGCCGGCACGGCCGGCGTGCTGCCGGACGGCGCGGGTGCATGGCGCATCACCCGCATGTATGTCGCCGCGGACCAGCGCGGCACCGGTCTCGCCGATGCCTTGCTGGCGCAGGCGGAGTCGTTTGCCCGCGACGCCGGCGCGAGGCGGCTGACCCTGTTCAGCGACACCCGCTTCGCCCGCGCGCATCGCTTCTACGAG
>DATEQV010000071.1:0-5188 GCA_035272265.1 Acidisphaera sp.
CCGGCGACGATGCCGACCACGCCGGGATGCCACGCCTCGCCGCACACCAGCAGCGCCGCGTGTCCCGCCGCCGCCTGTTCGGCCGCCTGCCGATGCGCCGCCTCCAGCATCGCGGCCTCGACCTCCTGGCGCTGGCGGTTCACCGAATCCAGCCGCGCGGCGAGCAGCCTCGCCTCGTCGGCGTCCTCCGTCAGCAGCAGGCGCAACGCCATGTCGGCCTCGGACAGCCGGCCGCCCGCGTTGATGCGCGGGCCGAGCGCGAACCCGCAGGTATGCGCATTCGGCGCCCCGCGCGACTGCGCGATGTCGAGCAGCGCCACCACGCCGGGCCGCCCCCGCCGCGCCATCACCTTCAGCCCCTGCGACACCAGCGCGCGATTGAGCCCGACCAGCGGCATCATGTCGCAGACCGTCGCCAGCGCCACCAGATCGAGCAGGCCCAGCAGGTCCGGCTCCGCGCGCGCGGCGAACCAGCCCTGCCGCCGCAGCACGCGCACGCACGCGACCGCGGCCAGGAACGCCACCGAAGTCGCGCACAGCGTGCCCAGGCCCGACGTGCAGTCCACCCGGTTCGGATTGACCGTCGCCAGCACCGATTGCGGCGCCGCGTCGATCTTGTGGTGATCCAGCACCAGCACGTCGGCGCGCCCGGCCACCGCCTGCAGCGCCTCGCCCGCCGCACTGCCGCAATCGACGCATACGATCAGGCTCGCCCCGCGCGCGACCAGCACCTCCAGGGCCGGCGCGTTCGGACCGTAGCCTTCCAGGATGCGGTCGGGTACGTGGTGCAGCACCGCACAGCCGAGGCCGCGCAGCACGCTCATCATCAGCACGCTGCTGCACGCGCCGTCCACGTCGTAGTCGCCGAACACCGCGACCGTTTCGCCTGCAACGACCGCGCGGGCCAGCCGCTCGGCCGCCGCGTCCATGTCGCGCAGGCAGGACGGATCGGGCAGCAGCGCGCGCAAGGTGGGAGCGAGGAAGTCGGCCGCCTCGTCGATGCCCACGCCGCGCATCGCCAGCAGCCGCGCCACCAGTTCCGGCACCCCCGCGCGCTGCGCGATGCCCAGCGCCACGCGGTCGCCATCGGTGTTGGCGCCGCTCTGCCACACCCAGCGCCGCCCGCTCAGGCTGCGCGCGACACCCAGGACGGTGGCGGGGATCGGAACGTCGGGCATCCGCGCGGGCCGCTCAGCCCAGCGACCAGGATTTCGCCCGGAAATCGAAATGCGCCTCGATGTAGCGGGTCGTGCCCGACTTGCTGCGCATGACCAGCGAGTGCGTCACCGCGCCATGGCCGAAACGGCGCACGCCGCGCAGCATCGAGCCATCGGTGATGCCGGTCGCGGCGAACACCACGTCGCCCTTCGCCATGTCGGTGATCGACAGCGTGCGCCCCGGATCGCCGCCCATCATCCCCCGCGCGCGCTCCCGCTGCTCGTCGTCGTCGAACAGCAGCCGGCCTTGCATCTGGCCGCCGACGCAGCGCAGCGCCGCAGCCGCCAGCACGCCCTCCGGCGCGCCGCCCGCGCCGATATAGATGTCGATGCCGCTCTCCGGCAGCACGCAGGCGATGGCGCCGGCCACGTCGCCGGCGTCGATCAGCATGATGCGCGCCCCGGCCTCGCGCGCATGCGCGATGATCCGTTCGTGGCGCTCGCGCTCCAGGCAGCACAGCGTGAGGTCGCTGACCTCCGCGCCCTTGGCCTTCGCGAGGTTGCGCAGGTTCTCGGCGACCGACGCATCCAGATCGACCACGCCGTCGGGCAGGCCGCCGCCGACCGCGATCTTGTCCATGTACACGTCGGGCGCGTGCAGGAAGTTGCCCCGATCGGCCAGCGCCACCACCGCGAGCGCGTTGGGATGGCCCTTCGCCGTCAGCTCGGTGCCTTCGACGGGATCGACGGCGATGTCCATCGGCGGCCCGCCGCTGCCGACGCGCTCGCCGATATACAGCATCGGCGCCTCGTCCATCTCGCCCTCGCCGATCACCACGACGCCGTCGATCGCGACGAAGTCGAACGCCTTGCGCATCGCCTCGACGGCCGCGCCGTCGGCCTCGTCCTTCTTGCCGCGCCCCATCCAGTGCGACGCCGCCAGCGCCGCCGCCTCGACGACGCGAACAAGGTCCAGCGCCAGGTTGCGGTCGGAGACTTCGCCGCGTGGGCTGATGCCGCCGGACATGGTCGCCTCCTGTTTCAGGCCGGTTCGATGCGTATCAGTGTCGGCGATTCGAGAACGGCATCCAAACCGGCAACCTGTTCGAGCGCCGCGCGCATCGCGCCCTCGCCGGTGTCGTGCGTCGTCAGCACCACCGGCACCGCCTCGCCCGGCGCGCGGCCGCGTTGCAGCATCGACTCCAGCGAGATGCGGTGGTCGCGCAGGATGGCGGTGACATCGGCGATCACGCCCGGCCGGTCCACCACCATCAGCCGCAGGTAATACGCGCCCGAGTGCGCCGTCATCGGCAGCGACGGCACGGCAGCAAGCGAGCCCGACGCAGCACCCCAGACCGGCGTCGCCCGCCCGCGCGCGATGTCGATCAGGTCGGCCACCACGGCGGACGCCGTCGGCCCCGCCCCTGCCCCACGGCCCTGCAGCACCACCTGGCCGACGAAGTCGCCCTCGATCACCACCGCGTTGAACACGCCGTCCACGCGCGCCAGCGAGGCCGCCGCCGGCACCATGCAGGGATGCACCCGCGCCTCGATGCCGCGCTCGGACTGCGACGCGATACCCAGCAGCTTGATCCGATAGCCGAGCTCGCGCGCGAACGTGATGTCCAGCGCGCTGACGCCGCGGATGCCGTCGACATGCACGGCGTCGAACTCGACCGGCCGGCCGAACGCCAGCGCGCACAGGATCGCCAGCTTGTGCGCCGCATCCACGCCGTCGATGTCGAACGACGGGTCGGCCTCGGCATAGCCCAGCCGCTGCGCGTCGGCCAGCACGTCGCCGAACTCGCGCCCGTGCTCGGTCATCGCCGTCAGGATGTAGTTGCAGGTGCCGTTCAGGATGCCGGCGACGCGGCGCACGCGGTTGGCGGCGAGCCCCTCGCGCAATGCCTTGATCACCGGGATGCCGCCCGCAACGGCGGCCTCGAACGCCAGCGTGACGCCGCGCTCCTCCGCCATGTGCGCGAGTTCGGCGCCATGCACGGCGATCAGCGCCTTGTTGGCGGTCACCACGTGCTTGCCCGCCTCGATCGCCGCCTGCACGGCGGCGCGCGCCGGCCCGTCGGAGCCGCCGATCAGCTCGACGAACACCTCTGCGCCCGACGCGCGCGCCAGCGCCACCGGATCGTCGTACCAGCGCAGGCCGGAGACCGGCACGCCGCGGTCCCGCCCGCGGTCGCGCGCGCCGACGGCGGTGACCACGATCGGCCGCCCCGCTCGCGCGGCGATCAGCTCGGCATTGTCCCGCAGCACCGTCAGCACCCCGGCGCCGACCGTGCCGAGGCCGGCGACCGCGACGGCCAAAGGGTGGGTCATGCCGGCCAGCCTAGCGACTGCGCCGGTACGAGTCTCGCCTCGCGCGCCGCCGCCCGCCAACCCGGCGCGCGATGCCGATGACACACGGTCATCGGCATCATGCTTCTGCGTCGGCGAGGACGGGTTCGGCCGGGCTGCCGTTGTCGGTTGCCAGGAACGCGCGGATGCTGCGCACCGCCTGGCGCAGGCGATGCGTGTTCTCCACCAGCGCGATGCGCACATGCGTGTCGCCGTGCTCGCCGAAGCCGATGCCCGGCGCGACCGCCACCTTCGCCCGCGCCAGCAGCAGCTTGGAAAAGTCGACGCTGCCCAGATGCGCAAACCGCGGCGGGATCGGCGCCCAGGCGAACATCGACGCCTGCGGGCTCGGCACGTCCCATCCCGCCGCGTGCAGGCCCTTGATCAGCACGTCGCGCCGCTCGCGGTACAGCGCGCGCACCTGCGCCACGCAATCCTGCGGGCCGTTCAGCGCCGCCACCGACGCGACCTGGATCGGCGTGAACGCGCCGTAGTCGAGATACGACTTCATCCGTCCCAGTGCGGAGATCAGCCGCGCGTTGCCCGCCGCGAAGCCGATGCGCCAGCCGGGCATCGAATACGTCTTCGACATGCTGGTGAACTCCACCGCGATGTCGCGCGCTCCCGGCACCTGCAGGATCGACGGCGGCACGATGTCGCCGAAATAGATCTCCGCGTACGCGAGATCCGACATGATCCAGATCTCGTGCTTGCGCGCGAACGCGACGATCTCGCGATAGAAATCGAGGTCGGCGACGTAGGCCGTCGGATTCGACGGAAAGTTCACGATCAGCGCCGTGGGCTTCGGCACCGAATGGCGCACCGCGCGATCCAGCGCCCGCAGCATCTCCTCGTCGGGCGTGGCCGGGATGCTGCGCACCGAGGCGCCGGCGATGATGAAGCCGAACTGGTGGATCGGGTACGACGGGTTCGGCACCAGGATCGTGTCGCCCGGGCTGGTGATCGCGGCCGACAGGTTGGCCAGGCCCTCCTTCGATCCCAGCGTGGCGATCACCTCGGTCTCGGGATCGAGGCTCACGTCGAAGCGCCGCTGGTAGTAGCCGGCGAGCGCCCGGCGCAGGCCGGGGATGCCCTTGCTCATCGAGTAGCGGTGCGTGCGCGGGTCCTGCACCGCCTCGACCAGCTTGGCGACGATGTGCGGCGGCGTCGGGCTGTCGGGATTGCCCATGCCGAGGTCGATGATGTCCTCGCCCGCGCCCCGCGCCCGCGCCTTGGCCGTGTTCACCTCGGCGAACACGTAGGGCGGCAGGCGGCGGATGCGGTGGAACTCGTCTGACATGCGACTCGGGCCGTTTGGGGAAGCCATCAGTTTATGACGCGCGCGGCGGCGCCGGAACCGCTGGCTTCGGCGTCGATCTGGACGTGATCGGCCGGCACGCCCGCCTTGGTGAGCACCGAGGCGATCGCCTGCGCGCGCGACAGGGCCAGCGCCAGCGCCGCCTGCTGGGCGCGCGGATCGTTGGTCGCCGCCTCGCCGTAGCCGACCACCATGATCGTGCCGTCGCCGCGCTGGCCGGCCAGCGCCTTGATCGCGGCGTCGGCCCCCGTCGGCAGCAGCGCGGAGCCGCGCGGGAAGGCCACGCCGAGCGGCGGCCCGGGCGGCTTGGCGGCGACCGGTGTCGCCGGCGGAGGCTGAGGGACGGGCGCGGGCGCCGGGG
>DATEQV010000072.1:0-4584 GCA_035272265.1 Acidisphaera sp.
GCCGCGCGCCGGGGATGTCGACCAAGGACGTGCTCGACGCCTGGTTCGCCTATGGCGAGGACGCCGAGATCCCCGACGGCGGCGACGCCGCCTGGCGCAGCGGCACCGAACTCGCCCAGTTCGTCGACCACCCCGCCGGCGCCGAGGAACGCGACTGGCGCAGCCTCGACCCGCGCCGGTACGGCGACGACGACCTGCCGCCGGCGGACCCGGCGTGAAGGTCCGCTTCGCCCCCTCCCCGACCGGCTACCTGCATGTCGGCAACGCCCGCGTGGCGATCGCCAACTGGCTGCTCGCGCGGCGCCACGCCGGCGTGTTCCTGCTGCGCTCCGACGACACCGACACCACGCGCTCGCGCGCCGACTACGCCGACGCCATCGCGATCGATCTGCGCTGGCTGGGCCTCGATTGGGACGGGTTCGAACGCCAGTCCGACCGGCTGGAGCGCTACGCGGCGGCGGCCGACCGGCTGCGCGCGTCGGGGCGGCTGTATCCGTGCTTCGAGAGCGAGGAGGAATTGCGCGCCAAGCGCGACGCCAAGCTGCGCCGGCACCTGCCGCCGATCTACGACCGCGCGATGCTGTCGCTCACGGCCGAGCAGCGCGCGGCGGCGGAGGCGAACGGCAAGCGGCCGTACTGGCGGTTCCTGCTGTCGGGCGAGACCGTCGGCTGGGAGGACGGCGTGTTCGGCCGGCGCGAGGTGAAGCTGTCCGCCGTCTCCGACCCGGTGGTGATCCGCGCCGACGGGGCGCCGCTGTACACGCTGACCTCGGTCGTCGACGACATCGAGCACGGCATCACCGACATCGTCCGCGGCGAGGACCACATCACGAACACCGGCGTGCAGATCGACATCTTCCGTGCCCTCGGCGCCGCACCGCCGCGCTTCGCGCATTTGCCGCTGCTGACCGACAGCGACGGCGGCAAGCTGTCCAAGCGCCTCGACAGCCTGACGTTGCGCACGCTGCGCCATGACGGCGTGGAGCCGGTGGCGCTGGCGGCGTATCTGGCGCGGCTGGGGACGTCCGACGATCCCGTCGCGGCGCCGCTGGCGGAGCTGGCGGCGAGCTTCGACCTCGGCCGGTTCAGCCACGCGCCGGCCCGGTTCGATACGGGGCAGCTGCTCGCGCTCAATCGCCGCGTGCTGCACGCGCTGCCGTTCGAGGCGGTGGCCGACCGGCTGCCCGAAGGTGCCGACGCGACGTTCTGGCAGGCGGTGCGCGGCAACCTCGATCTGCTGAGCGAGGCGCGGCACTGGTGGGACGTCGTCGCCGGGACGATCACGCCGCACGCGCAGGAGGGCGAGGCCGAGTTCCTGCGCACCGCCGCGGCACTGCTGCCGCCGGAGAAGTGGGACGACGCGGTTTGGCCCGCCTGGACCGAGGCGCTGAAGCGGGAGACCGGCCGCAAGGGGCGCGCGCTGTTCATGCCGCTGCGCCTGGCGCTGACCGCGGAGGACCACGGGCCGGAGCTGCGCGACCTGCTGCCGCTGATCGGGCGCGCGCGGGCGGAAGCGCGCCTGCTCGCCGCCGCGCGCTGACGCGGCTCAGGCCGCCTGCGCCGACTCCACCGCCGCCTGCAACGCGGCGGACAGGCCTTTCAGCGTGTACGGCTTGGGCAGGAAGCGCGCCCCTTCGAGCGCGCGGCGCAGCGTCTCGTCGGCGTAGCCGGAGATCAGGATCACCGGCAGTCCGGGCCAGCGCTCCTGCAGCAGCTTGACCAGCGCCACCCCGTCCATCCCTGGCATCACCACGTCGGAGACCACCGCGTCCGGGCGATCGCAGGCCGCCGCCAGTTCCAGCGCCGTCTCGGCGCAGTCGCAGGACAGCACCGTCCAGCCCCTGCCCTTCAGCGCGCGCTCGGCGACCTGACGCACCGGATCCTCGTCCTCGACCAGCATCACCGTCCGCCGGACCGGCACGGGTGCGGGCACCGGCCTGGGCGGCGACGGCGTCTCGACGTCCTCGGGGGCGGTTTGCGCGACGTGCCCGTCGCCGTGGCGAGGGAAGAGCAGTCGGAACGTGGTGCCGCGGCCGGACGCGCTGTCGATCTGCACGTGGCCGTCCGACTGGCGGACGATGCCGTACACGGTCGACAGGCCGAGGCCGGTGCCGCCGCGCTTGGTGGTGAAGAACGGATCGAAGACCCGCGGCAGCACGTCGGGCGAAATGCCGGCGCTCGGTGTCCTCCACCTCGATCGTCACATAGCGGCCGGGCGGGATCGGCTCGCCGGCCGCCTCGGTCGGGCGCAGCACCGTCGAGTGGCCGCTGCGCAAGGTGAGCGTGCCGCCCTGCGGCATCGCATCGCGGGCGTTGACCGCGAGGTTGAGCATCACCTGGTCGAACTGCGTCGGATCGACGCGGATGCTGCGGCCCGGCTCCTCCAGCGCGAGGTTCAGGCGGATGCCGGTGCCCAGGGTGCGGCGCAGCATCCGGCTGACCGAGGTCAGCGCCTCGTTGACCCGCACGGCGCGTGGACGCAGCGGCTGGCGGCGGCCGAACGCCAGCAGCTGCCGCACCAGCGCCGCGCCGCGTTCCGCGCTGCCGGTGATCTGCGACAGCTCGTCGCGCGCGCCGGGGTCGGCGACGTGGTCGAGCATCTCGGCGGAGTTGAGGATCGCGGTGAGCAGGTTGTTGAAGTCGTGCGCGATCCCGCCGGCGAGCTGGCCGATCGCCTGCAATTTCTGGCCGTGGACGAGCTGCTCCTGCAGGTCGATCTCGCCGGTCACGTCGCGCAGCCGCAGCACCACGCCGGACACCGCCCCGTCTGGCTCCAGCACCGGGCTGGCGTGGACCGAGACGGTGACCTCGCCCCGGACGTCGAGCCGGGCGCGCGTCGGTGCGACCGGCTTGCCGGCGAGCGCCGGCTGCACCGCGCGCCACACCGCCTCGCGCACGTCCTGGGCGAACAGCGACGCGGCGGGCGCGCCGTGCGGCACGTCCCGCCAGCCTCGCGCGGTTTCGTTGGCAACGAGCACCGCGCCCGTCGCGTCCGCGACGACGATGCCGGTGACGTGATCGTCCATGAGCAGCCGTGCGAGCGGCTCGTGCATGGCCTCGATCAGGCGGCGCTTGCGCATCAGCGATACCGGTAGCGCATCAGGGGATCCAACTCAACGGAGGGTTGTTACCGGACGGGGGCGCGCTGATCGAGGCGCCAGATGTAGGCGATGACCCCGGCGACGGCCTTGTAGAGTTCGGCCGGGATCTCCTGGTCGAGCTCGATCGGATAGAGCGCGCGCGCCAGCGGCGGGTTGGCGACCAGCGGCACGCGCGCCTTCTGCGCCGCCTCGCGGATGCGCGCGGCCATGCTGTCGACGCCCTTGGCGACGACGCGGGGCGCGCCCTTGCTGCCGCGCTCGTAGGCCAGCGCCACCGCGTAGTGCGTCGGGTTGGTCACCACCACGGCCGCCTTCGGCACGGCGGCGAGCATGCGGCGGCGGGCGCGGGCGAGGCGGATCTGGCGGATGCGCGCCTTGATCTTCGGATCGCCCTCGGACTCGCGGTGTTCCTGGCGGATTTCCTGGCGGCTCATGCGCAGCGAGCGGGCGTGGCGGTGACGCGCCCACAGCACGTCGAACCCGGCCGCGACGGCCTGCACCAGCAGCGCGGCCGCGAGCAGCCGGATGATGGCGGACAGGATGGTGCCGGGCACCGCTTGCGGCGCGCGCAGGTAGCTCAGACGCAACGCCGGCCAGAGCGGGAGCAACGCCGTCCAGCTCGCGACGGCGAAGGCGATCACCTTCAGCGCCGAGCGCCCGGCCTCGACCAGCGCATCGGTGCCGAACAGCCGGCGCAGTCCGGAGCGCGGGTCGATGCGGCTGAACTGCGGCCGCAATCCGCCGGCATGCAGCAGGAAGCCGGTTTGCAGCAGCGTCGCCCCGGCCGCCCCGAGCAGGCAGGCGACGGCGACCGGCAGCACGGTTCGCGCGAGCAGCAGCAGCCGCGCGTCGAATGTCGCCTCGCGCAGGCTGGCCGCTTCCATCAGGCCGGCGAGGCGGTGCGCGAACGGTGCGAGATTGCCCGCCGTCACCATGGCCGCGCCGCCGCCGCAGGCGAGTGCGGCGAGCATCGTCAGCTCGCGCGAGACCGGCGCGCGGCCTTCCTGGCGCGCGCGTTCGAGCCGTCGCGGCGTTGCGGCTTCCGTGCGATCGCCACCGGTCTCGGCTTCGGCCATGCGCTACGGGCCGCTAGAGACCGGGCAGCCGCGACCAGCCGTCGCGGATCGCGTCGGACCATACCAGAAGCAACGAACTGCCGAGCAGCGCCAGCAGCGCCAGGCCGCCGAGGAGCTGTCCCGGCAGGCCGACGAAGTGCACGTGCAGGCGCGGCACGAGGCGGGCGACGAAGCCGAGCGTGCTCTGCCAGACGATGCTGGCGATGACGAACGGGGCGGCCAGTTGCAGCGCCAGCGCGAAGGCGGCGCCGACGGCGGTGACGATCATCTGCGCCCCGTCGCCCGCGGGCAGCACGTGGCCGCCGAGTAGGTGGGGACGTTGCCGCCCCCACCCCTCACAGACCCGGACGTGCGGATTTCCCGCATCCGGTTCCTCACGAGAGAGATTCGCTCGCGGCAGCGTAGGA
>DATEQV010000073.1:0-6276 GCA_035272265.1 Acidisphaera sp.
CACGACCGGTGAGGACGTGGCGCTGCTGCCGGAGGACGGGAACGACAGCACCCAGGCGATCGCGGCGATCCTGAACGAGCAGACGCTCGATCCCCGGGCGCGATCGGCGTTGGACCACGTGGCGGCGCTGCGCCAGGACGAGGCCGCGCGGCGGGCCGACCTCGCGCGGCTGAAGGCGCAGCTGGACGCAGTCGCGCAGGACGAGGATCGCGTACGCAAGAACCTTGAGGCGGTGGCGGCCAACGATGCGTTGCACACGCGCCTCACCCACGCGCTGGATGCGGACGAGACCCGGATCGCCCAGCTCCAGCAGTCGATCGAGCAGGCCGAGGCGGCGGTGCAGCGCGCCCATCAGGCGCTGGCGGACGCGGTGCGTTCGCTGCGGCTGTAAGGATTTCGCGGGACATCGGAAAGGGCTCCTGACATGCCACTGGACAGCAGCGGCGGCGGCCGGCAGCGATCCCTCAACGTCCTCGGTGGCGTTCTCGAACCATGCTCGGTCAGCCCGATGACGGGGTTCTATCGCGACGGGTGTTGCGCCACCGGTCCGGAGGACGTCGGCAGCCATACCGTCTGCGTGGTGACGACCGCCGAGTTCCTGGCGTTCAGCCGGTCGCGCGGCAATGATCTGAGCACGCCGATGCCGGCCTTTGGTTTTCCCGGTCTCAAGCCCGGCGACCGGTGGTGCCCGTGCGCCCCGCGGTGGCAGGAGGCGTTCGTCGCCGGTGCCGCGCCCCGCGTCGTGCTGCGCGCGACGGAAATGAGCGCACTCGATGATTGCGCGCTGGTCGACCTGAAGCGATATGCGATCGATCTGGCCTGAATCGTGCGGTGCACGGCCCCGCCGGTCAGCGTGCTGGATCTGCCCCCGGACATTTCACATCCATCGACACTGTGCGAACCTGGCTTGAGTGCCGACAAACGGCCCGGCGCAGGCGGCGGGGAGGACGCAGCATGAACAAGGCAATCACCGGACTCGCGGTCGATTATGGGTCGGAGGAAGCGGCCATGCAGGCCTATCTGCAGGCCGGCGAGCGGCGCGTGCGCAGCCTCGGGAACCGCGGCCCGATCCGCTTCACCGCCGACGGGCGGCTGCATCCCGACATCCTGGACGCCTACTGGCGCTGCGGATTCTACGTGTTCGAGGGCGTGGTGGGCGCCGAGGAACTGGCCGACATCGAGACGGATGTGCACGAGATCCTGGACCGCCTGCCCGCCGCGCGGGAGTCCGAGGTGGACTGCAAGGGACGTCCGGCGCTCGGCATCGGCTTGAAGGGCGCGTCGCTGTCCTGGGCGCGGCCGCTGAGCGATCCTTTCGGCGGCACCGATCTCGCCGGCGGCCGGCATCCGGTGAAGATGTTCGAGCCGCAGCCGCAGCCGGACGCGCCGCACGAGGTGGTGTACCTGATCCTCGGCTCGCTGCAGTTCTCCGAGGCGGCGTTGCGGCTGTACGGCCATCCGCAACTGCTCGCCGTGGCCGCTGCGGTCAACGGCGATGATTTCGCTCCGTTCAACGAGTCGCTGTGGTTCAAGGAGCCGGGGCGCGGCGCCTCGGTCGCCTGGCACCAGGATGGCGTGACGCACTGGGACAGCGCGGACTGGGACGAGGGCACGCACGGTTTCAACTTCATGGCCCAGCTCTATGGCTGCACGGCGGCCAACGGCGTGTGGGTCGTTCCCGGCTCGCACAAGCTCGGCCGCGCCGACATCAAGGCGATGGTCGCCGCCGCGGGCACCGAGCGCCTGCCCGACGCCGTGCCGCTGATCTGCGCACCCGGCGACGTCGCCATCACCAACCGGCAGACGGTGCACGGGTCGTTCGCCAACACGAGCCCGCATTGGCGCGTGACGGTGAATTTCGGTTTCCATCGTCGCCGCTCGGTGCTTGGAGTCGTGGGCGGCGGTCTGCACAACGAGGCGGCGGTCTACGACGCCGAGCGGATACGCCAGCGCGCCCGTGTCATCGGCTACGCGATCGACGCGCGTCGCCAGCGCTTTCCGCAGGAGACGCCGTTCGTCTACGCCCCGCACGCGCAGGCCGGCGAGACCTATGTCTGGAACGAATCGGCAAAGGCCGGCATGCGGGACTACACCCTGCTCGACTTGAGCATCTGACCGGGTTCGTACGCGATGCGACTGCCCTGAAAGGGAGCCTATGATCGGCGGAGCCTCGCCCGAAAAGCAGCTGCGCGACAGACTTCGCAAGATCGAGTCGCTCTTCGCAGCCGCCGCCACGGCTGGCGAGAAAGCCGCGGCCGGCGCCGCCGCCGAGCGCATCCGCGCGCGGCTGGCGAAGGCGGCGGCCGCAGAAGCGATCGAGGAATTCAGATTCTCGGTCTCCGACAGCTGGTCGCGTCAGCTCTTCATCGCGCTATGCCGCCGCTATGGAATCAACCCGTTTCGCTATCGCCGGATGCATCGGCAAACCGTCGTCCTCAAAGCGCCGCGCAGCTTCGTCGACCAGATCCTGTGGCCTGAGTTTCAGGATCTCAACGCCGCGCTCTCGGACTATCTCAGCCAGATCACCGAAAACCTGATCCACGAAGAGGTGTTCGGCGAGACGCAGGATGCCGAGGAGCGTGACGAACCGGCGCCGGCGCCCAAAGCGATACCGCGATAACGGGCACAACAGTCAAAACGAAAAGGCCGCGGCGCAGCTAGGCGCCCAGGCGCCGCCGCGCCAGGGCCGCGCCTCGGCCCAGTGCGACCAGCTTGGCCTCCGCAATGGCGCGCGGCATCGGCGCCATGCCGCAATTGGTGCAGGGCAACAGCCGCTCGGCGGGGACGAACGCCAGCGCGTCCTCGATCACGGCCGCGACCTGCTCGGGCGTCTCCACGTCGTCGGTCGCGACGTCGATGACCCCGACCAGCACGTCCTTGCCCGCCAGCAGCCCCAGCAGTCGCAGCGGCACGCGCGCGTTGATGCACTCCAGCGAGACCTGGTCGATCCGGCTGGCGGCCAGCACCGGGAAGGTCTGTTCGTATTGCCGCCACTCGGCGCCGAGCGAGCTCTTCCAGTCGATGTTCGCCTGGATACCGTAACCGTAACAGATATGCACCGCCGTGGTGCAGCGCAGCCCGTCCGCGGCGCGCTCCAAGGCGCGGATGCCCCAGGTGGCGACCTCGTCCATGTAGACATTGAACGCGGGCTCGTCGAATTGGATCACGTCCACGCCGTCCGCTTCCAGCGCACGCGCCTCCTGGTTCAGCAGTGCGGCGAATGCCATCGCCAGCGCGACCTTGTCGCCGTAGTGCGCGTCGGCGATCGTGTCCACGATCGTCATCGGACCGGGCAGGGTGAACTTCAGCTTGCGCGTGGTGTGCGCCCGCGCGAGCCGCGCCTCGGCCGCGTGCACGCGCCCCTCCAGCCGCAGCGCGCCGGTCACCGTCGGCACCATCGCCTTGTAGCGGTTGTTGCGGATGCCCATTTCGACCTTGCGCGTGAAGTCGATGCCCTCGATCCGCTCGAGGAACCCGTGCACGAAATGCTGGCGCGACTGTTCGCCGTCGGTGACGATGTCGATGCCGGCGTCTTCCTGCAGCTTCAGCCACAGCAGCGTCGCGTCGCGCTTGGCGGCGTCAAGCGCGGCGCCTTCGGGCCGCCATGACGCCCAGAGCTGGTTCGGTTCGGCGAGCCATTCCGGTTTCGGCAGGCTGCCGGCGATCGTCGTGGGCAACATGCGCGGTCTCCGCTGCGGGTTCTTGTGCGATCGCGGCGTCTCAGCCGAACAGGACGGCCACGTCGTCCGGACGGTCGGCCCAGTAGCGGCCGCCGTGTGCCAGGTCGACCAACACCAGGCGCGTCCCCGCCGGCAGCGGCGTGGTGCCGTCGGTCCAGCGCCGAAGCCCGGTGTCGGCGTCGCCCTCCAGCTTGTGCCAGCCCGCGGCGAACGCCGGATCGTCGAGCGGCACGTCCGCGCCGTCGAGCTGGATGCGCTGGACGAACACGCCGAGACGGCGATCGTCGTGCGAGTCCAGCTCCATCTGCGCCGGCACGAACGCGCGCGAGCGAAGCGCACTCTCCGCACAGCAAGCCGGCAGCAGGAAGATGAACCGCCGATCGCCCAGCACCACGGCCTCGATCCGCTTACCGTCGGCGACGACGTGCAGGTCGTGGTCCGTCGTCATCACGTGGCCCATCTCGGCGGCGCGTTCGAACAGTGCTGCGCGGGCGGCCCCGATCCGCGGCCCCTCCAGAACCAACGGCAGGCACGTGTCCGCCCAGTGCTTCGGCCCGAGATCGGGATGCTCGATCACGAACGCGCCGCCGTTCTCGAACGCGCCGCGGTTGCCGGTATCCAGGTAGCTCTCCGCCGCCAGTCCCTGCGCCAGCACGATGTCATGCGCGTCCAGCTCGACGTGCCAGTACTCCACCGTCGGGCGGCGCACCTGCACCACCGTGCGGCCGTTGACCAGTGCCACGATCGGCATCAGCACGCCGTCCACCACCACGTTGTGCCCGGGACTCAGCCACAGATCGGCCGACGGCCGCCCCTCGGCGAACGCGCCCGCCCGCACGAGCACCGGCCATACCGCGCTCGGCCTGGGATGCTTCGTGGTGTCGATGCTGCAGTGGCCGAGCCACACGATCGGACGGCTCGCGCCGGATGCGGTCAGCACGCGGCCGCCGATCGCCAGCGCCTCGACCGCCACCTCGCCGTCCGGCGTCAGCACCCGCGTCCCCGCGACCAGGCAGCCGATCGTGATCACGGTGTCGGTGTCATCGTGCTCGCCCGTTTTCTTGATCTTGATCGGGTTGTCCGCGCTGATCGTGAAGGTGGTGATCGTCTTGCCGTCGGCGCCGGTCACGGTGACGGTGGCCAACTTGTCGAAGAACGTGATCTTGGTTTCCACCTGGTCGGGCTTGACGCCGTCCAGCCTAATTGAATCGCCGGTAACCGCGCCGGTGAGCTTCGGGCTGAACGCGGCGACACCGTCCTTGCCGACCACGATCCTGCCCTTCTCGGACGCGAAATGGATCGTCGTGGCGGCGCCCACGCCCTTGTTGAAGGTCAGCACGGCATCGCCGCCGACATCGACCGTGCCCGTTCCCACCAGCTTGGAATCGAACGTGGCGGTCGCGCTGTCGACAGTGATCTTGCCGTTGTTCTTCAGGTCCGTGTAGTCCTTGATCGTTGCCGTCGCACCCGCCGTCACCTTGATGGTCGCACCCTTTTCGTTGGCGAAACTGCGGTCGCCGGCCTCGCCCCCGCCGACGACGAAGCTGGTGCCCTTGCCCGAGATATCGACGGCACCCCCGTTGCTGAAACTCTTCGCCGTGACCGTCAGCTTTCCGCCGGTCTCGGTGATCGAGCCGTTGGACGTCAGCGCTGCACCGGTAATCGAGGCGATGCCGTCCTTCTGAACGACGTCGGCGGTCTTGGCGAAGATCACCTTGCCCTTCACCGCCTCCGCATCGATTCCGCTGTTTACCTTGCCTCCCAGCACCAGTGTGAAGTCGTGATAGTCGAGGCCCTCTTTGCCGGACGGCGGCGTCAGCTGCAGGATCACGCCGTTGCCGTCGGTCAGGTTGTCGACCGTTTTGGTCCCGGGCGCGGGCTTGGCGACCAGCCCGGCGTTGACCGAAAAGGTCGTGAACAGGCCGACAAGGGAGATCGTGCTGGCCTCCTTGCCCCCGCCCATTCTCTGCGGCGTGACGTCGCCGTAGATCATGCTGTTCTGGAGCGTCGATCCGTTCTGCGGCAGCAGCTTCGTCCAGTCGCCGGAGGTGATCGCGCCGCGCACGATGCCGCCGTCATTGACGGTCAGCGAGCTGCCGTTGCCGATGCCCAGGTCGGATAAGGCATCGGGCGTCATCGGCGGCATGGAATTGATCCGGGCGGTTTGCACGCTCACGGACGTGGCCGTCAATTCGGCCAGCGATACCTTGGTGACGTCGGGAACGGGGCCGACAGCCGTTGACACGAAGTTCAGCGCGGCATCTTTGTCCACGACGACCTTGGCGTTGCCGGCAAGCGTCAGCGTGTTCACCAACACGCCCGCGGTCTGCTTCTTGGCGTCCTTGATCAGATTGTTCTTCGCATCTTTCCGGGGCCCGATCGTGACCGTGACGTTGGCATTGATGGTCACCTGGTCACTGGCGGTCGGCACCTTCTTGTTGGACCAGTTCATGGGATCTGGAGAGTGCCGAGTTCTCGGCTACTTTCCGCCGGCCGATCGCTTGCGCTCGTAGTCTTCGAGCCACGGCTCCATGAGCTGGTCGAATTCCTCCATCTGTTCGTCGGTGTAGGATTCTGGCGCGCAGTTTTCCAGCCA
>DATEQV010000074.1:0-10556 GCA_035272265.1 Acidisphaera sp.
GCCCGGCGCCACGCAGTCGGCGCCGCCATCCTCTCCCACCAGCGGCTTCGACCGCCAGACAACGCACCAGGGCCTTCCAGAAACGCCATTTCAAGCCAGGCAGCCAAAATCGTCCGAAACTCCACTCCGACAGGCTGCTAGGTTGTGCGTCCGCGCGATCCAGACCCGGTCGTAATAGCGGTTCCGCTCCTCCAGATGCGCCTCGAGGTCGGCGACGATCCTTGTGTGCATCAGCTCGGCGGTGTCGGGGAAATCGGCGAACAGCGACAGCCGTCCGTAGTCGAACGGCAGCATCGGGAACACCGTGACGTTCCAGCCCAGCCGCCCCATCGCCGCGATGATGTCGTTCGAGCGCACGTAGCCCGAGCCGAAGCGGCGCAGCGGCACGCGGTCCTCGATGAACAGGACGCGGCCGCGGCCCGAGCGCCGGGCGCGCGCGTAGATCGCCATGTGGGCGTTCTTCGGCAGCTGGAAGCGCAGCCGGTCGCGGTGCTTGGCGACCAGCTTGGTGCGCCCGCGCTGCATCAGCGTCGCGGTCGCGCGCAGCTTCGACGACGTGCCGTATTCCAGGTGCTCGACCACCACCGCGGGGTCGTACACCACGCGGAACCCCGCCTCCCAGATGCGCAGGCAGAGATCGACGTCCTCGCAATAGGCGGGGCTGAAATCGGCATCGAAGCCGCCCAGCTCGCGCGCCAGCGAGGTTCGCATCAGCAGGAAGGCGGCGGAGCAGAAATCCACGTCGCGCACGAAGTTGGCTTCCGGCGCGTCGGCGGGCGCGTCGCGCATGTAGCCGAGCGTGTCGCCGTTGCGCCACAGGATGCAGCCGGCTTCCTGCAGCATGCCGTTGGTGCGCACGATCTTGGCACCCACCGCGCCGATCTTCGGGTCGGACGCGATCCGGCGCATCGCCGCGGCGATCGCGCCGAAGCCCAGCCGCACGTCGTTGTTGAGCAGCAGCGTCACGTCGGCGGTCGCCGCCTCGAACCCGATGTTGTTGGCGGTGACGAAGCCTTCGTTCGACGTGTTGCGGATGATCTTCGCGCCGCGGACGTAGCGCGAGATGCCGGTCGTCTCGTCGGTCGAGCCGTTGTCGACCAGGATCAGCTCGGTCGGGCCGGGGAAGTTCTCGCGCAGCGACGCGAGCGCGTTCATCGTGAGCTCGATCTGGTTGTGAGCGACCACGACGACGCTGAGCGCGGGCGGCAAGCTCAGCGTGAAGTCGATCGGCGTGCGGCCGAAGATCGGCAGCGCGCGGCGGGCGGCGTCCTTGAACAGGCGCTTCGTTTGCGTCTCGTCCAGCGGCCGGCTCTCCGCCTCGCGCTGGTCGTCGAACTTCGGGTCGGTGGCGAGGAAGTGCTCGAAGACGTCGTGGTAGGCGCCGCTCCTGACTGCGGCGAGCACGTCGCCGGTGGCGTAGCGGCGCAGGTCCACGCCGCCGACCGGCAGCCGCAGTTCGCGCACGCCCGCCGCGAGAAAGTGTTCATAGCAGTTGCGGAACACGCCGTGCTGGACGGCCACCGCGACGTCCGGATAGTGCTCGGCGTAGAACGTCTCCGAGAACCACGCGAGCGGATCGTGGTCGCCGGGCCGGTCGTTGGTCAGGTAGTGGTGCAGGCACGAGCGCCACTCGCCCGCCGCCACGCGCGCTGCGATCTCCGGATAGCGCTGCGCGTACCAATCGGGATCGAACTGCAGGCTGGCGCGCAGCTCCGGCCGCTTCGCGCTGCCTTGCGTCAGGTAATGATGGAGCGCGCTCTTGCCGTCGAACGCCGCATGGCCGAACGCGCCCGACTCCGACGCATAGAAAGCCGCATCGAAGAACGGCATGCCGAACGGGCGCGCGGTGCGCGCCCCCGGGGAATAGGCCGTGCGCAGGAAGTGGTCGTAGCCGTTGGCGAAGGCGCCGCCCGGGCGCAGGGCGGCGGCGAGGTCCGGGTTGGCCTTGCGGTACAGCCGCTCGGAAAACAGCCAGAGCGGTGACGCGTCCTCGAGCCCGTGGCGGCAGTAATGCTCGAAGCCGGAGCGGAACGCGCCCTGCTCGATCGCGGCGACCACCTCGGGGTTCCGGCTGCGGTACCAGGCCTCGTCGAACAGCGGGTTCGGCGAGTGCCCGAGCGGCTGTCCCTCGTCGAGGTAGAAGGCGACGACGTCGTCATCGCTCGCCTCCGCCAGACCTTCGCTGTCGGCATACGTCGTGCGATACCATGCGGTATCGACATAGGCCCAGGCGGCATCGACGCCCAGCGCCTCCAGGACGGAGGTCGCGACGGTCTCGACAACGTCAGCGCACATCCAGGCCACCTCGCTTCGGCGTTCCGGCACCGCCCGGTCGCATTGCGCGCCTTGCCGGCGCGCTTCCGTGCGGCGCTCGTTCCCTGGCCCGACAGCCCGGCAGCGAACCGTCTAGACGCGGAGCCGTTGCGGATTTCCTACCGGTTTCGTCGGTCGAGGCAAGTCCGTTTGCGGCGCCGGCCCGCTTCTGTCGCCGACCCGCCCTACCTGCTACCGTACATACCGGATCAGCAGGCGGAGGTCACGATGAGCGGGACGTATGCACAACCAGCGGGCTCCGCGGCGCCAGCGGGCGGCCCGGCCGCCAACGTCGTCAACCTCGCCGACCCGGCCGCCGAAGGCCGGCGCATCTTCCGCCTGCAGCGCGAGGCCTTCATGCGGGCGGGCGCCCCCGACCATGCCGCGCGCCGCGCCGCCCTGACGCGGCTGGAGCGCCTGATCCTGGATAATTCCGAGGCGCTGGTGGACGCGATCTCGGCCGATTTCGGGCACCGCTCGCGCGAGGAGACGCAGCTCGCCGAATTCGTGCCCTGTCTGAACGCGATCCGGTTCGCGCGGCGGCACGTGCGGCGCTGGATGCGGCCGGAGCGCCGCCACGTCGCCATCATCTTCCAGCCGGCCAGCGCCTGGGTGCAGTACCAGCCGCTCGGCGTCGTCGGCATCATCGTGCCGTGGAACTACCCGCTGTTCCTCGCCCTCGGCCCGCTGGTCGACGCGCTCGCCGCCGGCAACCGGGCGATGATCAAGCCGTCGGAGCTGACGCCGCGCTTCGCCGAGCTGTTCCACGACCTGATCGGCCGCAGCTTCACCGAGGAGGAGGTGGCGGTCGTCAACGGGGGCCCGGATGTCGCGGCCGCCTTCACCCGCCTACCGTTCGACCACCTGCTGTTCACCGGGTCGACCGCGGTCGGCCGCAAGGTGATGGCGGCGGCGGCCGAGAACCTCACGCCGGTCACGCTGGAACTCGGCGGCAAGTCGCCGACCGTCGTCTGCGCCGACTATCCGTCGGCCAAGGCGGCCAAGACGATCGCCTTCGGCAAGTTCTTCAACGCCGGCCAGACCTGCATCGCGCCGGATTACGTGCTGGCGCCGCGCGGCCAGGTGGCGGAACTCGCCGAGGAGATCATGGCCGCCGCGCGCCGCGCCTATCCGCAGGTCGCCGCCAATCCCGACTACACCTCGATCATCAGCGACCGCCACTACGCCCGCCTGTCCGGCGCGGTGGAGGAGGCGCGGAAGGCCGGCGCCACCGTGCTGCAGCATGAGGAGCCGGAGGCGGCGAAGGGGCGCAAGCTCGGCCCGACCGTGGTGATCGACCCGCCGCGCGACGGATTGCTGATGCGCGAGGAGATCTTCGGCCCGGTGCTGCCGGTGCTGCCGTACGATTCGCTCGAGGACGCGGTGCAGACGATCAACGCCGGCGACCGCCCGCTGGCGCTGTACGTGATGACCAACGACGCGGCCAACCGCGACCGGGTGCTCAACGAAACGATCTCGGGCGGCGTGACGCTGAACGGCACGCTGCTGCATTGCGCGCAGGACGACCTGCCGTTCGGCGGCGTGGGCCCGAGCGGCATCGGCGCCTATCACGGCCGCGAGGGCTTCAAGCGCTTCAGCCACGCCCGCGCGGTCTACAAGGTCGGGTTCGTCAACCCTTTCGAGATGATCGGCGCGCCGTACGGCAAGCTGACGCGGCTGATGTCGAAGTACCTGATGGGCGGGTAAGCGCGGAGGAACGCCGGTGAGCGACGGCGGGCCGACACCATCGCCGATATCGGGCGAGCGCGGCATCGTGCTCGTCACCGGCGGGTCGGGCTACATCGCCGGCTACTGTATCGCCGCACTGCTGCAGGACGGCTGGACCGTGCGCGCGACCGTCCGCGCGCTCAGCCGCGAGCCCGAGGTGCGCGCCAGCCTTGGCAAGCTGACCGCTTGCGACCGGCTGAGCTTCACGGCCGCCGATCTTGGGATGGATGACGGCTGGCCTGCCGCGCTCGCCGACTGCACGTACGTGCTGCACGTCGCCTCGCCGCTGCCGTCGCGCAATCCGAAGGACGACGACGAGCTGGTCCGGCCGGCCCGCGACGGCGCCCTGCGCGTGCTGAAGGCCGCTCGTGACGCGGGCGTGCGCCGGGTGGTGATGACCGCGTCCACCGCCGCGATTTGCTATGGCCACGGCGGGCGCGCGCAGAAGTTCACCGAGACGGACTGGTCCGACGAGACCAACCGCGCCGACAGCTCCGCCTATGAGCGGTCGAAGACGATCGCCGAGCGCGCTGCCTGGGACTGGCACCGGCGTGAGGGCGGCGCGGAGCTCGTCACGGTCAATCCGGGCGCGGTGCTCGGTCCCGTGCCCGGCGCCGACTTTTCAGCCTCGATCGACATCGTCAAGAAGCTCATCGACGGCTCGTTGCCCGGCCTGCCGCGTTTCGGCTGGCCGCTGGTGGACGTGCGCGACATCGCCGACCTGCATCACCGCGCGATGCTGTCGCCCGCCGCCAGCGGCCAGCGCTACATCGGCGCCGGCGACTTCTACTGGATGAGCGACATCGCCGAGGTGCTGCGCGCACGCGTACCCGCCGTCGCGCGGCGGGTGCCGAAGCGGACGCTGCCGGACTGGCTGGTACGGCTGTCGGCGCTGTTCGATCCGGTCGTGCGCGACCGCCTGTTCGAGCTCGGCAAGCTGCGCCCGGTGTCCGCGGCGAAGGCCAAGGCGGAACCTGGCTGGGCGCCGCGCCCGGTCCCGGACACGATCGTCGATACGGCCAACAGCCTGATCGAGGCGGGCGTGGTCAAACGCTGATCGTCCGGCGGATCGGGCTCGCGGCCGGGATGACGAGACACGTCCTTACGCCGCGGTCTCGAACGCCGCCTCGGCCCGCAGCGCCTCCTGATCGCGGTCCACGGTGATGACGGCGAGCTTCCTGCCGCCGTGCCACAGGCTGACCGTGCAGTCGTGCGCGGCCGGGTCGCCGTCGATCGCCTCGCGGTCCCATTTCTCGGCATGGCCGACGTAGTCGATCGTCGTGTCGTACTGCCGCGTCCAGAAGAACGGCACCGCGTCGAAGCGCTCGTCCCGTCCGAGCATGTTGCGCGCGGCGACCTGGCCCTGGCGTTCGGCGACGACCCAGTGCTCCACCCGGATGCGCTGGCCGGTGCGCCGGTCGGGCCAGCGCGCGATGTCGCCCGCCGCATACACGTCGGCCGCACTCGTGCGCAGGTAGTCGTCCACCGTCACGCCGCGATCGACCGCGAGGCCAGCCTGCTCCGCCAGCGAAACCGCGGGCCGCACGCCGATGCCCACCACCACGAGGTCCGCCGCCAGAAGCTCGCCGGTGGACAGCGTCACCGCGTCCGGCGCGACGGCGGCGACCGTGGCGCCGAGATGGAACACCACGCCGTTGGACTCATGCAGTGCGCGGACCATGTCGCCGATCGCAGCCCCCATCACGCGCTCCATCGGCCGCTTCTCCGGCGCGACCACGTGCACCGTCAGGCCGCGAGCGCGCAATGACGCCGCCGCCTCGAGCCCGATGAAGCTCGCGCCCACCACGACGCAGCGCGGCGATGCGGCCGCGTGCGCGATCAGCGCGTCGGCGTCGGCCAGCGTGCGCAGCACGCGCACATGCGGCAGATCCGCGCCCGGAACATCGAGCCGGACCGGCTCGGCGCCGGTGGCGAGCAGCAGCGCGCCGTAACTCAGGCCGCTGCCGTCGGACAGCGACACCGACCGGGCCGCCGTGTCGATCGCGGCGACGCGCGCGCCGAGCCGCAGGTCGATCTTGTGATCGGCGTAGAACTGCGCCGGCCGCAGCGGGATCCAGTCCGCCTGCGCGTCGCCCGCGAGATAGTCCTTCGACAGGTTCGGCCGGTCGCAGGGCGGCGAGGCATCGGCGCTCAGCATCGTCACCGGACCTGCGTAGCCCTCCCGGCGCAGCATCTCGGCCGCTGCATTGCCGGCCGCCCCGCCCCCGACGATGACCACCGACGGCGGCGTCGCCTGCAACGCGGGCGGCGGCGCTGCCACAAGCGGCTCCCGCACGAAGGCCATGCCGTCGCGCTGCTCCACGCGCCACGGCCGCACGTCGTCCAGCGCGGGCGCGCGCAGCGCCCGACCGGTGCGCAGGCTGAAGCACGCGTGGTGCCACGGGCAGCGCACCGTGTCGCCCACCACGATGCCCTCGGCGAGCGGCGCACCGTAATGGGTGCAGGTCGCGTCGATCGCCAGCAGTTCCGCGCCCAGCCGCACCAGCAGCACCGGCGCGTCCCCGACATGGCCGAGCAGCATCGCGCCATCGGCGATGGTGTCCGTCGCGACCCCCTGGGTCAGGTCAGGACCGCTCGGCTGCGATGAACCTCCCGCCATTGCGCTTCTCCCTGGTGGCGTGTGGTCTGCCGAACGGACATGTGGGATCGGCGCACGCGAGCGCGAGCACGCAAGCCCGATCAACCTCGCTCGATCGCTGTCCCGTCCGGCAGCGCGCGCACGCGATACGAACGCTCCGCAGCGTCAGCCGGCGAGCCGCAGCTCCAGCAGGCGCGTGCCGGCGGGCAGGTGCAGGTGCGCGTCGCCGTCGGTCCAGCGGCAACCGGGCTCGGGCGCATGCCAGCCGCGGCCGAGTGCAGGGCCGTCGAGCGGCATAGTGCGCGCGCCGTCGAGCGCGATCCGCCGGACGCTGACGCCGAGACGGCGGCGGTCCTCGGACCACGGGCGCAGGTCGGCCGGCCGCGGCGCGGGCGAGACGAGCCGCACCTGCCGCGTGTCGCGGGGCAGCGCGAAGATGCACCGGTCGCCCTTCGTCCCGACCGGCCGCAGCGCCCGCCCGCCCGCCAGCACCGTCACGGACGGCGGGGCCGGCGGCGGCGGCGGCCCAACGCCCGCGCGATCGGCGACGCGGCGCCAGATGCGCTCGGCGAAGGCGTCGTCGGGGGCGAACGGCGCGCACGCGGCGATCAGCGCGCGGTCGTGCAGCGGGCCGGGCGATGCGAGCGCGCCGTCGAAGAATTCGCGGAAACCTTCGTCGAGATAGCTCTCGGCCGGCATCCCCTCGGCGAGCAGCAGCGCGTGTTGGTCGAGCTCGATGTGCACGTAGGTGATGACGCGCGGAAACTCCTGCGTGACGCTCACGCCGTTGAGCAGGCGGAACGCGCGCAGCAGGTGGTCGTCGATCAGCACGCAGTGGTCGGGCGAGACCACCACGTCGCGTGCGGGGATCCCCGGGGCGATCGCGCCGGCGCGGATGCGCACGGGTGCGGCGAGCACCGGATCGGGATGCGCGGCCAGATCGAGCACGCGACGCCCGACCCAGCGCACCGTCTCGATGCTGCGGCGGCCGTGCGGATCCAGCGCGACGACGCGGTCGCCCGCTTGCAGCGTGTCGGCCGGACGCTCGCCGTCTTGCGTGGCCAGACGCGTGCCGGCGGCAAAGCACATGACCTGCGACGTGGTGACGAACGTGTTGCTGACGGGGTCGATCGTGACGTCGGCGAGCACGAGGTTGGGGATGTGGAGATCGACGGTTCCGCCGACGCCGTTGGTCAGCGTCAGCGTGGAGCCGGCGTAGAAGCTGTGAGTGGCGGCGAAGCCTTCGATCTCGATCGTGCTGCCGACGAAGAAGTGGTCGATCTCGTTGGTCGGCGTGTTGGCAACCGCGAACTGCAGCAGAGGGTCGGAGGCGAAGGTGATCGCGCCGCGGCCCGCCGCACCCGCCGTGGCCAAGTCGAGCGTGCCGCCCGCGAGCACGACGCCGCCGGTGAACGTGTTGCTCGCCGCCAGCACCACCGTGCCGAGCCCATCGACCACCACCGTGCCGGCGGCCGGCTGGTTGTAGACGTTGCCGGGATCGGAGCCGGTCTGGTCGCCGATTGCGCCGTCCACGACCAGCGTCTGTCCCGCTGCAGGCGCCAGCGTGACGTCCTGGGTGCCCTGGATGAACAGGCCGGAGGCGAAGCCCGCGCCGCTCTGGGCGGTGAGGCCCTGGCCGATGCCGCCCGCGCCGCCCGCGACCGTGCCGGCGGCCAGCGAGCCGCCGGCGATGACCAGCGTGCCGCCTTGCTGGACGAAGATGTCGCCGCCGCCACCGAGGCCACCGCCGCCGGCGTCGGTGTAGGTCGTGCCGCCGCTGGTTCTCGCGCTGCCGCCGCCGAAGCCGCCGCTGGCGAAGAAGCCCGCGCCGCCGCCGCCGAATCCGCCTTTGCCGCCGTCGCTGCCGGTGCCGGCGCCACCGCCGCCGCCGAACCCGCCTTTGGCGCCATAACCGCCGCCGCCGCCGAACCCTGGGCTCGTACCTTTCGCGCCGACCCCGCCGCCGCCGCCCGAGTAGCCGGCGCCGCCGCCGCCTCCCGACGGTCCGCCCGGGGTCACCGTGCTGCCGCCGGCGCCGCCGCTCGGCACGCCGGGCGCGCCGCCCGGCAGGCCGGGCAGGATGCCCGCGCCGCCGCCTTGCGTGCCGCTACCGCCGGTCGCTCCGCGCCCGACACCGCCGCCGCCGCCGCCGAAGGTGCTGGTGGTCAGGCCGTTGCCGCCGGCACCGCCCAGACCGCCGCCCCCGCCGGCGCCGCCGACGGCCATGCTGCTGGGGGGCGCCGTATAGTTGCCGCCGGCGCCGCCGGTCGCGGCGTCGCTGGCGAAGCTGACGCCGCTCAGCGACACGTCGGCGCTGGCGCCGACGAACAGCCCGCCGCCCACACCCGCGCCGCCGCCGCCGCCGCTCTGGCCGCTGCCGCCGGCGCCGCCGACCGCGTGCGCGTCGGCGATGGTGAGGCTGTCGACGTTCAGCACGCCCTGGTAGGCGAACAGCCCGCGATCGATGCCGCCGCCATCGAGCGTGTAGCCATTGCCCGCGATCGTCAGCGTCGACCCGTTGCCGAGCACCACGCCCGTCAGGTCGCTGGTCAGCGCGTTCGTGAGCGTGATGCTGTTGGCGAGGTCGATGGTGAAGCTCGCCGAGGCGTGCGCGCTCGCTGCCAAGCCCTGGGTCGCGAGGTCGATCTCGCGGATCGCGGCGTTCAGGCCGAGGTCGTCGCTGACCGTCATGGTCTGCGTCAGCACCTCGGTATTGCCTTGCGTGTCGGGCGCGAGGACGAACGGGCCGTTCGTCGGGAAGCCGGCGGCTTCCGCGAAGAACATGCCGCCTGCCCCGGTGGTGACGTAGAACACGCCGTCGTTCGAACCGGAGATCGCCGCGCTCGTGTAGGGCAGACCGACGCAGTCCAGCACGCCGTCGAAGCCGGCGATCGGGGCAGCGATCACCGTCGGGTAGGGGAAACCGAAGGTGGGCCCGCTGCTCGGCGACTGCAGCACCGAGGCGTCATCGATCTGGATCGTGCCGGAGCCGGCGCTGTAGGTGCCGTCCAGCTTGAGCGTCGAGCCGGCGGTCAGAGTCGAGCCGCCGGAGTAGCTGTTGGCCGCCTGCAGAACCAGCGTGCCGCCGCCGCTCAGCACGACGTTGCCGCCGCCGCTGATCGTTGTGTCGATGCTGTCGACCGCGCCGAGCGGCACGTCGAAGGTGGGATCGCCCGAAACCACGATTCCGTGGTCCAGCGTGAAGCCGGCGTTGAGGTCGAGCGTGCTGCCGGCCTGCAGCGTCAGGACGTTCTGCCCGAGAGCCGCGTTGCCGGCATTCATCGTGCCGAGCGCGCCGTCGCCGGTGATCGCCAGCGCCGCCCCGCCATCGACGACGATCGGGCCGGCGAAGGTGTTCTCGGTCCCCGCGGTGCCGAGCTGCACCACGCCCGAGCCGATCACCAGCGTGCCGGTCGCCGCGTTCGTCGTGCCGGCGGACGATGTGCCCGGATCGGGCGTCAGGTTGCCGAGGCTAAACCACGCCCCGTCCTGGTCGGCGATCGTGCTCGCCACGACCAGCGGCTGCGCGCCGCCCTCCAGCGTGACCGCCTGATTGCCCTGGATGAACAGGCCGGAGCCGAACGCGTCGCCGTTCTGGCCATAGAGTGCCCCGGAACCGCCCTCCACCGTGCCGGTCAGCGACCCGCCCTGCACGACCAGCACGCCGCCTTGCTGGACGAACACGTCGCCGCCAGCGCCAAGCCCGCCCCGCCACCGAGCGTGATCACGTCAGCGTAAGGGTCCTGCGCGCTGCTGCCGCCGGCGCCCGCGCCGAAGCCGCCAGCGCCGCCGTTCTGACTGAAGTTCGGGGAGTAATCGCTAAACCCGCCGGCGCCACCGCCGCCGAACCCGCCCGCGCCGGCCCGCTGGTTCTCGCCGGCGCCGCCGCCGCCGCCGAACCCGCCGCCGCCGCCGA
>DATEQV010000075.1:0-8931 GCA_035272265.1 Acidisphaera sp.
TGGCTGGAAAACTGCGCGCCAGAATCCTACACCGACGAACAGATGGAGGAATTCGACCAGCTCATGGAGCCGTGGCTCGAAGACTACGAGCGCAAGCGATCGGCCCGCGGAAAGTAGCCGAGAACTCGGCACTCTCCAGCAGCTAACAACGAAAACAATCGTCAGCCGGATCGTCCCCATGCGTCGAGAGGTCTGCATCTCGGGACCGAAGTCGGCCCTCGTCCGCGCGGCAGCAAGTTGGGCGGACGCTGTCCGCCGCCTTTCTGCCCACCGAAAGACGGCGGATTGCGTTTCCCGCCATCCACTTGCTGAAATTCCGAGCAGTCCGCCGGTCGGACGCGGCCGAGCCACCGCAGACGACGCCGACCTCGCGTCCGCGACCGTCATCGCCACGCGAGCCGGCGGGCGCGGTCACGCCCGCCGCATGTTCCAGAAGATCGGGAAGCCGTGGACGATGTCGGTGACATCGCGGCGGTAGACGCTCGGGTTGTAGAACATCCCGAGTGGAATGTAGGGCACGTCGACGAAGGCCTGGGCCTGTATCTCCGCGGCGATCTTCTGCTGCGCGGCGAGGTCGGGCGCGTCGAACCAGGCGTCTCGCAGCTCTTCGATCCGCGGGCTGGACGACCAGCCGAACCAGGCCTTCTCGCCGTTGCCGCGCAGCGCGATATGCGTCGCCGGCGTGAAGCCGTCGATGGCGGTGTTGGCGGTGCAGAACGCATTCCAGCAAGCGGGCCGATGGAGTGAAACGCAATCCGCCGTCTTCGGGTGGACAGAAAGGCGGCGGACTGCGTCGGCCCTGCTCGCTGCGCCCGCCTCGCTCGGGCGGCCGACGCGCCCGTTGCAGCACACGCCCCAGGGCCACGCCTAAAGCTTGACGAAAGCGCAGTGCCCGTCGGCCAATGGCCGGGCCGCCTGATCGCCGGGCATGGTCGCGCGCAGCTTGTAGATGTCCCAGGCGCTCGTGCTTTCGGACGGCTTCTTCACTTCGAACAGATATGCCGCGACCAGTACCCGGCCGTCCTCGCGGATTGTGCCGGTGCCGAAACATGGGTCGCTGAACGGCATCGCTTTCATGCCGTTCACGGTGGCGACGCCATCCTTCTTCGCGTCCGCCACGCCCATGGCGGCGACCGCCTTCAGGTAATGCAGCGTTCCGGCGTAACTGCCGGCGTGGCTCATGCTCGGCCAGTTGTCCGGGCTCTGCGCCACTATCGGCCTAGTCCACGCGCGGGTGCTGTCGTTGAGGTCCCAGTAGAAGCTCTCGGTCAGGAACAGACCCTGCGCGATCTCCAGCCCGATCGCGTGCACGTCGTTCGCGTACATGAGCAGGGCCACGATCCGCATCTGCAAGTTGAGCCCGAACTCGTGTGCCTGCTTGATGCAGTTCTGCGTATCGGCCCCGGAATTGGCCAGGCCGAGCACCTTGGCGCCGGAGGCATGCGCCTGGACCAACAGCGAGGAAAAATCGGTCGTGGCGGGGAACGGATAGACGGCGTGGCCGAGCACCCGGCCACCCAATTGCCGCACCACCTCCGTGGTGTCGCTCTCCAGCTGATGTCCGAAAGCATAGTCGGCCGTCACGAAATACCAGCTGTCGCCGCCGTCCTTGATGATCGCGCCACCCGAGGAGTGCGCGAGCATGTAGTTGTCCCAGGTCCAATGCAGCATGTTGGGCGAGCACTGATCGCCGGTGAGCCGGGTCGTCCCGGCGGACGCGACGATATACACCTTGTTTTGCGCGCGCACGATGGACTGCACGGCCAGCGCCACTGCGGAGTTGGCGATTTGCAGGATGCAATCGACGTCGTCCTGCTCGAGCCATTGGCGCGCGATGCCGGCACCGACGTCCGGCTTGTTCTGATGATCGGCGCTGACCACCTCGGCCGACAGGCCCGGATTGGCGGCGCCGAAGTCTCGAATGGCCTGCCTGACGCAGATGACGGCGGTCGCGCCGCCGTTGTTGCTGTAGGGTCCGGACTGGTCGATCAGCACGCCCAGCCTGACCCTCGACGCCTGCGCCCGGGCCCGGCTTCGGGTCAAGAGCGTTGCAGCACAAGCCGATCCGAGGAGGCCGCGACGCGAGATCGTCATGACGCCGTCCTTCCCGCAACTCCTGCGGAACGTACACTACCCGTGCGCGCCGGCATGTGCAATCGAAACTGTTGCAGAACGAGCAAGTCGGGCGGGCGCAGCGGCGCGCGACGTCGCGCAAAGCGGGACATCCGCCGGCGACGGCGTGCCCTCGGCTACGACTTGTCCCGAAGCCTGATCAACGCCAGGGTTTCGTCCCACGTCCGGTAGATTCCGGAGACCAGCAACAGCGTGCTCGAGCCCGCGACGGCGAACGGGGCGAACGCCGCTCCGGCGATCAATCCCGCGCCGCCGGCGATCAGGCAGACGCTGGCGGCGACCGGAACCGCGTTGTGGAAGATCCAGTCGACCGCCCCCTCGATGGCCGCGAGATGGAGGCGACTCCGCACACGGACGGCATTGAGTCGATAGATGAAGCCGCCGATCCCCATCACGAGGAGAATAACGCCGCCTGGCCAATTGGACGGCCACGGCACCAGCACGACCATGCCCTGGAGCAGCACGCCGGCGAAGCTGTACAACGCCGGCGTCATCAATCCGCGCGCGACGTCCAGCGTCCGGGATGTCGACAAGCCGCTGTTGAGCGTGACGACAACAAACAGCAACCCGACAAGCGTCGCGCCAGCCGACCCGGTCAAGGTGAAGAAGGTGCTCCAAGCGTTCAGCATCGGGCCACTCCTGGACAGTCGGTGCGATAGGATGAACTGAGATCCGCCAGCGGGACGCCGGGGTCCGGGCATGATGACGCCCGTCGCCGACGATCTTCGCGAAGGCCTCGCCGTTGGTCGGGGATGCGCGTCCACGCTTGTCGTGCTCCCGTAACGAGCCGACTTCGGCTTGCGAGTCAACGGCCGCTCGAGGGCAAATCAGCGGCGACACGGAACGACAACATTGGGCGGGGAGACGGCTTGACGCGGAACGTCACGGCTGGCGGGGCCGTGCGGCATCGAGGTCGGCGGTCCGCATCAGCGCGAGCATGGCCTGATGATAGTCCTCCGGCGTCATCCGCGCCGGATCCAGATCGCGCATCTCGGCCCGGCGCGCGGGCGACAACCGGGCCTCCAGGGTGTCGAGCATCATCGGCGCGGCCAGGGCGGCGGCGGCGAAGACCTCGGCGGCGGTCGGGCTGTGGCCGTAGAGCTTGAACCGGGCGCGCGACGTCAGCCCGGCGAGATAGAACGCATGTTGCAGAAGGCGGCCGCGCTCCGTGGTCGGCCGGAATGTCCAGGACGGCGACCGGCGGCCCGCGTCGAAGCTGTCGATCAGGCCGACCAGCGCCATGCCCCTGCAGTCGTAGGCGCGGCAGCCGCGCGGGCGGTGGTCATAGACGGTGCAACCGGTCTCGCCGAGATGGACGCACGCGCCGTCGTCGCGTTTGCGCAGCCGCAAGGTGCCGTCGGCCGCCGGCTGCATGTCGAGATGCGCCAGGTCCTCGGGGCGTTCTTCGTCGGGACGGACAGCGACGACCTTGGAGTAGCAGCACGCCGAGCAGCCGGCGCAGGGCGTGCGCATGGCGCGGAGCTTGCCTTCCGCGTGTTCGTGCAGCTCGCGGACGAAATCCTCCGGGTCGCCGGCGTTGCGGATCACGCTCATACCCCGTCTGAGAGAGTACGACTCACCTCGTCATCGCGAGCCGCCGCTTGGCGGCGTGGCGATCCAGGGCCACGCGGCAGGCGTTTGTCACGCGGCCCTGGATCGCCACGCTCCGCTCGCGATGACGAGTGAATGGGTTCCGGTCATCGGGGCTTGGTATCAGGCCCGCACGGTCACCCCGGCAGCAGCCCGGACGCGACCGCCTTCGCCCGCGCGCGCTGCATCGCCTCGGCCACCATCAGCGCCGCCTGCAACGCCCGCCGGCCGGCCGCCGCGTCCACCGCAACGGGCGCGCCGTCGAGGCAGCTCGCGACGAACGCAGCGTGCTCGGCGGCGAGCGAGTCGTGCTCCTCCCAGCTCGTCTCCGACGCGCTGAAGCCGGGCACCTGGGCCACCGGCGCGCCGTCGCCGCGGGCGATGCGCAGCAGCTTGCGGGCGACGAAGTCGACGTTGACGTAGCCGTCCGAGGCGAAGATCCGCATCCGCCGCTCCAGCCGGAACGAGATCCGGCTCGCGGTGATCGTCGCCACCGCGCCGTTGGCGAAGCCGACGCGGGCGTTGGCGATGTCCTCGTGCTCGCTGGCGACCGCCGCACCGACCGCGTCCACGCTCTCGATCGGGCTGTCGATCAAGGTCAGCACGAGGTCGAGGTCGTGGATCATCAGGTCGAGGATCACCGAGACGTCGGTGCCGCGCGGCTTGAACGGGGCGATGCGCACCGCCTCGATATAGAGCGGCGTGCCGATGCGGCCGGCGAGCGCGCCGTGCGCGGCCGAGAACCGCTCGACATGGCCGACCTGCAGCACGAGGCCGCGGGCGGCGGCGAGCGCGGCCAGCTCGTCCGCCTCGGCCAGGGTGGCGGCGATCGGCTTTTCGACCAGCACGTGCCGGCCGGCGCGCAGGGCTTCGGAGGCCAGCGCGAAATGCGCGTCGGCCGAGGCGGCGACGATCACCGCGTCGCTCGCCGCGATCAGCTCGGCCAGGCCCAGCGCCGGGGCGCCGGCCTCCCAGCCGACGGTGCGCGCCCGCTCGGCGTTGCGGTCGTGCACCCCGGCGAGGACCGAACGGGGCGACGACGACGCCTTCAGGGCGTGATAGCGCCCGAAATGCCCCGCCCCCGCCACTCCGATTCTCAGCCGCCTGTCCGCCATGCCCCGGCTTAGCAACCGGCCGCGGCGCTTGCCACCCCGCGCCCGGGGCGCCTAAGTCCGCGCCATCGCGCGCCCCGCCGTACGCCCCGACGCACGCCCAGGAGACCGCCCGACCTTGATGTATTTCAGCCGCTTCAAGACCACGCTGATCGTGCTCGCCTGCATCGTCGGGACCCTGCTCTGCGTGCCCAACCTGATGCCCCAGCCGGCCGCCTGGCTGCCGTGGCACACCGTGCGGCTCGGCCTCGACCTGCAGGGCGGCAGCTACCTGCTGCTCGAGGTCGACATGAAGTCGGTCATCAAGGAGCGGCTGGAGAGCCTGACAGACGCCGTCCGGCAGGCGCTGCGGCCGGGCGACATCTTCTATGCCCAGCTGCAGCCGCAGCCGGAGCAGAACCGGGTGCTGCTCAAGCTGCGCGACCCGGCCAGGCTGGACGCCGCGCTGGCCGCGGTGCAGCCGCTGGTCCGGCCGGACCCGGGCTCGGCGCCCGACCTGACGATCGACAGCCAGCCGGACGGCACGATCACGCTGACGCTCAGCCAGCCCGCGCTGGTCCTGCGCGCCCAGCAGGCGGTGACGCAGTCGATCGAGATCATCCGCCGGCGCATCGACGAGACCGGCGTGCTCGACCCGCAGATCACCCGCCAGGGCGAGGACCGCATCGCGGTGCAGCTGCCTGGCATCCAGGATCCGAACCGGATCAAGGAGCTGCTCGGCAAGACCGCGCACATGACGTTCCAGCTGGTCGACGAGACCGCCAGCCCGGCGCAGCCGCCGCCGCCCGGCGACGAGGTGCTGCCGATGCAGGACCAGCCGGGCGTGAAGATCGTCGTGCGCAAGCGCATCGACGTCGACGGCGCCGACCTGACCGACGCCCGCGCGGCGAGCAACCCGCAGACCGGGCAGTGGGTGGTGGCGTTCGGCTTCAACTCGGTCGGCGCCCGGCGCTTCGCCGACGTGACGCGCGAGCACACCGGGCACCGGTTCGCGATCGTGCTCGACAACCAGGTGATCTCCGCCCCGGTGATCCGCGAGCCGATCCTGGGCGGGCGCGGCGAGATCTCCGGCAACTTCACCGCGTCGTCGGCGACCGATCTGGCGGTGCTGCTGCGCGCGGGTGCGCTGCCCGCGCCGCTGACGGTGGTCGAGGAGCGCAGCGTCGGGCCGGAGCTGGGCGCGGATTCGATCCGCGCGGGCGCGCTGTCGCTCGCCGTCGGGTTCGTGCTGGTGATCGTCTACATGGGCGTCTTCTACGGGCTGTTCGGCTGGTTCGCGAACCTCGCACTGGTGGTGAACCTGTTCCTGATGCTGGCGATCCTGTCGTTCCTGCAGGCCACTCTCACCTTGCCCGGCATGGCCGGCATCCTGCTGACCTTGGGCATGGCGGTGGACGCCAACATCCTGATCAACGAGCGCATACGCGAGGAGAGCCGCGCCGGACGGCCGCCGCTGGCCGCACTGGAAAACGGGTTCAAGCGCGCGTACGCGACGATCTTCGACACCAACACGACGGCGTTCCTCGCGCACGTGATGCTGTTCACCATCGGCAGCGGGCCGGTGCGCGGCTTCGCGGTGACGATCATGGTCGGCATCGCGACGACGATGTTCACCGCCTGGATGCTGACCCGGCTGCTGGTGTCGAAGTGGTACGTGGCGAAGCGGCCGAAGGTTCTGCCGCTGCCGCGGCTGCGGCTGGCGCCGGACGACACAAGCGTGAAGTTCATGCGCGGGCGGATCATCGGGCTGGCGACGTCGGCGGTGCTGTCGACCGCGTCGGTGGCGCTGTTCGTCTATCCCGGGCTCAACCTCGGCATCGACTTCTCGGGCGGCGTCATCATGGAGGTGCGCACGCAGGGGCCGGCCGATTTCGGCGCGATCCGCGGCGCGCTGTCCGGCGTCGGCGAGCAGGGCGTGCAGCAATTCGGCGCGCCTGACCACGTGCTGATCCGCCTGCCCGCACAGCCGAGCAAGGCCGCGACCGAGCAGCAGGTGGGCGCGGTGCAGGCGGCGCTGGCGAAGGCGGCGCCGGGTTCGACGGTGCTGCGGACCGACGCGGTCGGCTCGTCGGTGTCGTCGGAGCTGTTCGACAAGGGCCTGATCGCGCTGGGCGTGAGCCTGCTGATGATCCTGGCCTACATCTGGTTCCGCTTCGAATGGCAGTTCGCCGTCGGCGCGGTGGCGACGCTGATCCTCGACGTCACCAAGGCGATCGGGTTCCTGGCGCTGACGCGGCTGGACTTCGACCTGGTGATGGTGGCGTCGATCCTGACCGTCGTGGGCTATTCCACCAACGACAAGGTGGTCGTCTATGACCGCGTGCGGGAGAATTTGCGCAAGTACCGCACGATGCCGCTGCGCGAGCTGATCGACCTGTCGATCAACGAGACGCTGAACCGGACCCTGGGCACGTCGATGACGGTGTTCCTCGCCGCGGTGCCGCTGGCGCTGTTCGGCGGCCCGTCGATTTCCGGGTTCGCGATCCTGATGCTGTTCGGCATCGTCGTCGGCACGTCGAGCTCGATCTTCATCGCCGCACCGATCCTGCTGTTCCTGGGCGAGCACCGGCTGCGCCGCGACACCGCCGCGCCGAAGGCGCCGGCGCAGAAGGCGCCGGTGAGGTAGGCACGTTTAGCGCTACCATCGCCGTCGTCTTCCGGCTTGCGATGACAGGCATGCGCGCGCTTCGCTCCGCCTGCAGCTTGAGCATTGAATCTGCTCGAACCGTCGCGCGCAGACACACTTCGTAAGACGTTCTCACGACAGGTTCATTGCCACATCGCTTGTTGCGCGCGGCGGTCGCGCCACCTAGCCGGCCATGCCCGATGGCATGGCAGTCTCGGTCGGCTCGGCGCGGGTTGCTCGCGATAGTGGCGTGCGACGGCTTGCCCGCGATTCACGCGTCGATGCGCTCCGCGGTATCGCGCTACTCATGATCTTCATCGACCACGTGCCGGGCAACGTGCTGAGCCTCGTCACACTGCGCAACTTCGGCTTCGCCGATTCGGCGGAGCTGTTCGTCCTGCTGGCGGGGTTCGCCTCGATGGTCGCCTATGGCGGCAGCTTCGACCGCAACGGCGTGCTGCACGGACTGCGCCGCGTGCTGATGCGCTGCCTGCGGCTGTATCTGTTCCAGGCCCTGTTGCTGGCGGCCGTGCTGGTGGGGGTCGGGCCGTGGATCCGGCATTTCGGCATCGGGCCGGAGAGCGGCGCGCCGTTCGTGCACAGCGGCCTGAACGGGTTGCGCCACGGCCTGCTGCTGCAGGCGCAGCCGGCGAGCCTGAACATCCTGCCGCTGTATATCGTCCTGCTGGCCGCCTTCCCGCTGGTCTATGGCCTGATCGCGCTCAACCCGCTGTTCGCCCTGGGCGCGTCGTGCGCGGTGTGGGCCTGCGTCAACCTCGATCCGTCGATCAACCTGACCAACTGGCTGGACGGGCAAGGCTGGTTCTTCGACCCGTTCGCCTGGCAGTTCCTGTTCGTGATCGGCGCGCTCGGCGTGCTGGTGCTGCGCCGCTACGACGGCAACCTGCCGCAACCGCCGTGGTTGCGTGCTGCGGCGTGGGCGTATCTCGGCTTCGCGCTGGTGGCCGCGGCGCCGTGGACCACGTGGGGCTGGTCCGACTTCCATCCGGTCGTGCTTGATACGCCGGACAAGACCGTGCTGGCGCCGGCGCGGCTGTTGAACGTGCTCGCGATTGCCGTGCTCGCGCTCGGGTCCATCCGGTTCCGCACGCTCGCCGAGCGGCTCGCGCTCCGGGTACTGGTGGTCTGTGGGCGAAATTCGCTCGAGGTGTTCTCGCTCGGCACGATCCTGGCGATGATCTGTCGCCTCGTGTTCCGCACTTTCGGCGTCACCGTGGCGACGCAGCTGCTGGCCAATGCGATCGGGATCGGGCTGATGATCGCGCTGGCGTTCGCACTGGAGCGCGTGCGCCGCCCGGGTGGGGCGAGGAATGCCGGACATGCGCAGCGTGCCGCGCCAGCCGCGAAAAAAGCGCTTGCACATATACACGTCGTCACTAGTGTCCGGTTCGTTGAACCGAGTTTCCCGGTAAGCCCTTGACGCACCGGGGTTTTCAGCACTTCGTTGCT
>DATEQV010000076.1:0-2328 GCA_035272265.1 Acidisphaera sp.
TCCGCGCCTCCGACGGGCGTGAAGCCCCTGATCGGCACAGTGCGGTTGGGCGCGATACCGGCGCGCTCGAGCTTGCGCACGATCTGGTCGCGCAACGACTTGGGGACATCGAGGTTTCGGTCGTCCACGACGCGTGCCGCCTTGAGGAAGAGATTGCAGCACTCCGTCAGCTCGGGCTCGGCCCAATCGAATTTCTGGAATGCCGCGTAAGCGCGCACGACGAATTCCGCCGCCACAACGGTCTCCGGCCCGGCGTAAAGCGGAGTCCGATTCAAGAGGAGTCCGAGGGCGGCAAGATACGGCGCAGAATGTTGCTTTGCCTCCACCCTTTTAAGCGCCTGGGCGATGAAGGTCTCGATCAGCTCCGCCTTTGTCTCCCGGGGCAGGCGCTCGAGCGAGCCGGCGAGGCGGACGAGTTCCGGCGACGCCTTGCCGGCGCGGATACCGGCCAGTTCGCCCGCCAACAGCCTCTCCTGGCGCTCCGCCGCGAGACCGCCGGCCACCCGACGCCAGAGGATGTATTCCTGAATCTTGCTGCGTCTGCCGGGAAAACAGAGCCCCGCATCACGCAGCCGCCACAGCTCGTCCATGCGAAGTCCGTCATGGGCAAAGCCAAACCCGGGGCGCAGCAGAAACCCGGCCAATGTGAGCCAGGCCTCTTCGTGCTCCACCGAAAGCTTCCGGCCCAGGGTCTGTTCGTTCAGGGCCGGCCACAGGTTGCGCAGGAGCGCCGCGTTCCACTCCTGCCGGGGCAGACCGATGATGCGTTCCAGGGTCTTCAGGATGGCGTTGGCGGTCAGCCGGTCGGACTTCGGCGGTGGATGGGTGAATATGGCCGCGATGTGAGCGCGCGCAGCCCGCTGGGCCTCGGTCGTGGCGTTCGACGCGACGGGCGCGGGAGCCGGCGCGCCACGCGCCGCTACGCCGCCATGTTCGTGCGGACGCAGATTGAACTCGAGCGGCCAGGACTGCGGCGTTTGCGGGTCCGTCGCGACGCAGGAGATCTGCAGCAGTCCCAGCGCATTCATTTTTGCCGCCAGACGGACCGGCACGGTCCGGTCCGACCCGACGTCGGCCCCATGCGCCGTTCGGATGATCGTCTCCAGCGGCGGCAGCGCGTGGAAGGCGTCCGCGTCCCACGGCAGAACGTCGCCCGGCCGGCAACGGCCATTACGGGTCGAGGAACAAGCCTGAAAGCTCACCAACTGGTCGGTTCGCAGCTCGAGACCTGGCAGGTTGATTTCGAACGCTTGCTCGGCTTCCGCCCCGCGGGGCAGCACGCAGATCAGCGCCGGCGGGACCGCTTCGTCCGTCGCCGCCGGAGCCGTCTGCACTTGGAGGAACACAGCTCGGGCGGCGCCCGCCGCGATGCGACCGCCGTGGCCGTGCAGCAGCTTGCCGAAGCGAGCGGCGCCGCGCGCGACGGCAAGATCGGGTTCGGCGTTTTCCAGCTCGATCGGGCGGGCGCCGCCCTGCCAGGCCGCAATCTGGTCGAGCATCCGCTCGCGCAAGACCGCGGCGTGCAGCGAACCGCCGTTGAACAATACGGCGTCTACGCGCGGGCGGTCCTGGAGGAAATCGGCCAGGTGGCGCGTCACCGCGCTGTCGGCCGCGTAGGGAAGGCCCCAGTCGCGCAGACCCGACTGGGAGCGATGGGGCCGGGCGCGCGCGCCGCAGACTGGAAAAAAGCCATCCAGCACCAGCCGCTCGACCTCGTCGTGCGCCAGCGTCGCCGTCTGCGCCCCGGCCACCAAGCTGGACCCCCGGCCCGGCAAGGCCACAACGTATTGCTCTTGCGCTGAGCCGAGACCCGAAAGCGCGCGCTCTTTCACGTCACGACACGACGCGACGAGATGCTCCCATTGGGGGCCGGACATCCGGCCGCGCTCCACCGCAAGCCGGGGCTCCAGCAGGGCGGCGAGGGCCAGATCAATATTGTCGCCGCCCAGCAGGATATGTTCGCTGACCGCAACCCGCTTGATGTCGGGGATCGCGCCCGACGCGCCGGGTCGCACCTCGAACAAACTGAAATCCGAGGTGCCCCCGCCGATATCGACGATCAGGACGCGCCGCGGCTCCGCGGTGTGCGGGTCCAACCCTTCCCACAACGGCTCGGCCGCGCCATATTGTTCCAGCCAGCAATAGAAGGCTGCCTGCGGCTCCTCCAGCAGCCGCAGGCAGCCGGGGGAACCGGCTTCCTCCGCGGCGTTCAGCGTGAGGCGCTGCGCGGCGGCGTCGAACGAGGCCGGCGCCGTGATGGTGATTTCCTGCGCATCGAACGCGCAGCCGGATCCGGCGAAGCGGTTGTCCCAGGCGCCCCGCAGAGTG
>DATEQV010000077.1:0-22462 GCA_035272265.1 Acidisphaera sp.
GGATCAACGTGAGATACCCCGCGCCACAAGCCCCCCAGCTCCGGCCATAGGAGCGTCCCAGCATCTCGCGCGTCGGTCCTAGCAAAACACGATTCAGCGAACTCACCTCAACGGCCGATACATTTTCAGCCTCTCAGGCGAGGTGCGAACCGCATTCCCCGGCCGCCGCCGCAGCCCGGCCGACGTGCCGGCCGCGCTACTCGGCCGGCGCCAGCGCCGGCGCGCGGTTGATCCGCAGCACCAGCAGCGAGGCGATCAGGCACGCGATGCCGCTGGCGACGAACGCCAGCAGGTAGCCGCCGGTCTCGGTCCGCACGATGCCCGCGCCGGCCGCCGCCGTCGCAGCACCAAGCTGATGGCCGCACAGGATCCAGGCGAAGATCACCGGCGCATCGCGGCGGCCGAACACCTCGCTGGCCAGCGCGACGGTCGGCGGCACGGTGGCGATCCAGTCCAGCCCGTAGAACAGCGCGAACACGCCGAGGCTGACCGGGTCGAACCGGGTGAACGGCAGCGCCATCAGCGACAGCCCGCGCAGGCTGTAATACCAGAACAGCAGATAGCGGCTGTTGAAACGATCGGTCAGCCAGCCCGACAGCGTCGTGCCGATCAGGTCGAAGACGCCCATCGTGGCGAGCAGGCCGGCCGCCGCGACCTCGGTGACGCCGTGGTCGACGCAGAACGAGATCAGGTGCGTCCCCACCAGCCCGTTGGTGCTGAAGCCGCAGACCCAGAAACTGCCGAACAGCAGCCAGAAATCCGTCGAGCGGATGCCGCGCCGCAAGGTCGCGAAGGCGATGCCGAGCGGGTTGGCGCGCACGGCGACGGCGGGCTCGACCTCGGCGCCGAACGGCAGCAGCCCGACCTTTCGCGGGGATTCCGGCAGCAGCATGAACACCAGCGGGATCAAAGCCGCGGCGGCGCCGGCCACGACGAAGGACACCGTCTGCCAGGAGCCGCGCTCGGCGATCGCCGCCAGCACCGGCAGGAAGACGAGCTGGCCGGTGGCGTTGCTCGCCATCAGGACGCCGACCGCCAACCCGCGCCGCTGCTCGAACCAGCGGTTGGCGATCGTGGCGGCCAGGCCGCCCGCGGTGACGCCGGTGCCGATCCCGACCAGCAGGCCCCAGGTCAGGAACAGCTGCCAGGGTGCCGCGATGAACCCGCTCGCCGCCACGCTGATCGACAGGATCACGAGGGCCGCCAGCACCGTCGGCCGCAGCCCGGGGCTCTGCATCATTGCCGCGGCGAACGGACCGATGACGCCGTACAGGGCGATATTCAGCGAAATCGCGCCCGAAATCGTCGCCCGGCTCCAGCCGAAGGCGTGCTCGAGCGGAACGATCAGCACGCTCGGCGCCGAGCGGACGCCGGCGGTGGCGAGCATGACCAGGAACATCAGGCCCACCACGACCCAGGCGTAGTGGACCCGGCCATGCGCCAAGGCAGCCATCCGGGCGGGGATCATGCGGGGGCTCCCAATCGTGCCGTGGCCATGCTAGATGACGACCGTCATGCGAGAGTCAAATGAAAACATGACGAGCGTCATGCAGGCCGGCCCTGCGTCCGCGCGTGCGCGCCGCAAGGCGGAGTCGCGCCGGCGCATCCTGGACGCGGCCGCGCGGCTGTTCCGGCTGCACGGCATCGATGCGGTGGGCGTGGACGCGATCATGCACGCGGCCGGGCTGACGCATGGCGGCTTCTACGGACACTTCCCGTCCAAGGAGGCGCTGGCCGCCGAGGTCTGCGCCGACGAGCTGCGCCGTTCCGCCGACCGCTGGGCGCGGTATGCCGAGGAGATCGGCGGCTCGGACGCGCTGGCGAGGATCGTCGGCAACTATCTCCGGCCCGAGCACGCCATGCGCGGCGACGGCGGCTGCGTGCTGCCGGTGCTCGGCAGCGAGATCGCCCGCCGCCACGGCGCCTGCTCGGCGCTGACCGAAACGGTCCGCGACATGGCCGAGACGCTCGACCGCCTGCTGCCGCCGACCGAGGCGGGGCGGCGGGCCGGGCTGGCGGCGCTGTCGTGCATGGTCGGCGCGGTCATGCTGGCGCGGCTGGCGGACGATCCGGCGCTGCGCGATCAGCTGCTGGACGCCGCGCGGACGGCGATCCTCGGGCGGCTGGGAGCGAAACGCTGACCACGGAAGCGGCCGTGCCACGCTTCCGCATCGCAGCGAATGACGCTACCTGCCCCGGCCATGCGCCACTTCCTCGATTTCGAAAAGCCGCTCGCCGAGCTCGAGAGCAAGATCGACGAGCTGCGGAAGATGCAGGATCCCGAGGCGATCAACATCGACGAGGAGATCGGCCGCCTGACCGACAAGGCCGACAAGCAGCTCCGGCTGACCTACGCCAAGCTGACGCCGTGGCAGAAGACTCAGGTGGCGCGGCATCCCGACCGCCCCAAGCTGCGCGACTACCTGGCCGGGCTGATTTCCGACTTCACCCCGCTGGCCGGCGACCGCGCGTTCTCCGAGGACGCGGCGATCATCGGCGGCATGGGGCGGCTGCACGGGCGGTCGGTGATGGTGCTGGGCACAGAGAAAGGCTCGGACACCGAAACGCGGCTCGCGCACAATTTCGGCATGGTGCGGCCGGAGGGCTACCGCAAGGCGCGCCGGCTGATCGAGCTGGCCGGCCGGTTCAAGTTGCCCGTGCTGACCTTCGTCGACACCGCCGGCGCCTATCCCGGCATCGACGCCGAGGAACGCGGCCAGGCCGAGGCGATCGCCCGCTCGATCGAGGCCTGCGTGGAAGCGCCCGTGCCGATCGTCGCCGCCATCATCGGCGAGGGCGGCTCGGGCGGCGCGATCGCGCTGGCGGCCGGGGACTCGGTGCTGATGCTGGAGCACGCGATCTACTCGGTGATCTCGCCGGAGGGGTGTGCGTCGATCCTCTGGCGCGACCCCGCCCAGGCGCCGGCGGCGGCCGAGGCGATGCGGCTGACGGCCGACGACCTCAAGCGGCTGGGGCTGGTGGACACGGTGGTGGCCGAGCCGCTCGGCGGGGCGCACCGCGCGCCGGAGGAGGCGGTGCGGGCGGTCGGCGAGGCGATGGCGGCCGCGCTGCAGCCCCTGCTGACGCTGGACCCGCCGACGCTGAAGGCGCGGCGGCGGGAGAAGTTCCTGGCGATGGGGCAGGTGGGACTGGGTTAGGCCGAGGCGGCGTGGTGGAAGTCGCCGTGGAAGCGGCTACATTGAGCCTAATGGACGACTCCAAACCCCGCCGTGCTCCCGCCGCCTGGATCGAAGCGCTCGAGCGCGGCGAAGCGGATGCCGCCGCCGGGCGGGTGGTCGACGCCGAAGAGTTCCTGAGGGAACTTGAGGCGGAGGATGAGGAACTCGAACGCGCGCAGGCGAACAGGAAACGCCCATCGCCCGCCGCGTAGTTCTCGCGGCTGCCGCGAAGATACAGATCACTGAGCTGCGTCGTCACTTCCGGCGGAAAGACCGCCCCGAGGCCGCTCGGAATCTGACCGCAGCCGTCCGGCTGGCGATGAAGGAGATCGCTGCCGATCGCGTAGGGCTGCCGGCTCCTGGTCCATACCCTGAATTGGCGATGGAGGGCCGTGCTTGGCTTAAAGCCGGTCGGTATTGGTTCGCCTACACGAAAACGGTGCCGATGGTGGTCGTCGCCGCGTTTTACGAGGAAGCGGACATACCGGGGCGGATGCCGTAGCCGGCTCGCTCGGGCAGGGGCGCGGCAGGCTGTCACCCCCGATGCTCCGCTGGCGTCCGCAAGGTCAGCGCCAGCGCGTGCAGGCCGTCGGCGAACTCGGCCTGCAAGGCCGCGTTGACCTGGCGGTGGCGCTCGACGCGGCTGAGGCCGGCGAAGGCGTCGCTGACGATCAGCACGCTGTAATGCGTCTGTCCGCCGGGGCTCGCGCCGGCATGGCCGGCGTGCTTGGCGCTGTCGTCCTCGACTCGCAGGGCAACCGGCGAGAAGGCCGCCGTCAGCACCTCCCGCATGCGTGCGGCGCGGTTGTCGGTGGCGGTTTCGAAACTCATCTCACGCTCCCATCAGGTCGGCCCGAGGGCCGGTCCGGCTGCCGTTGCCAACCAAGCTCCAGACCGCACATAACCACTGCATGACCCGACGCCACACGCGCCCCCGGGCCTACGCGCCCGATCCGGACGCGCCGGGCCGAACCTGCGACATGCCGGGCTGCGCCGCGCAGGGCGAGTACCGCGCGCCCAAGTCGCGCGGCAACCTGCGCGACTACTGGTGGTTCTGCCTGGAACACGTGCGCGCCTACAACTCCGCCTGGGACTTCTACAAAGGCATGTCGCCCGGCGAGATCGAGGCGCAGATGCGCGCCGACGTCTCGTGGCAGCGGCCGAGCTGGCCGCTCGGACGCCTGGGCAGCGCCGCCTGGCAGTCGATCGAGCAGGACAAGCTGGGCGTCCTCGACAGCCTGCGCCCGGAGGCGCGCCGGCGGCTGCGCAACGAGGCCCCGGCGCAGCTGCGCGAGCCGCTGGCCACGCTAGGACTGTCCTGGCCGATCACGCTGGACGAGGTGAAGGCACGCTACAAGGAGCTGGCCAAGCGGCATCATCCGGACGCCAACGGCGGCGACCGGTCGGCCGAGGAGCGGTTCAAAAGCATCAATATCGCCTACAGCGCGTTGCGGTCCGCGCTGCGCCACCACGCTGCCCCCGCGCCGAGGCCCGCCGCCGCGGCCGGCTGATTCGGGCCGGCTATGCAGCCTTGGCCGCTCCACCAGCCGCCGAACCGTTCTAGGATTGAGTTGAACGACAGGATTGCTGCCCCGATGAACAAAATATCCTCGCTGGCGGAACTGCGCCCGACCTCCGCTATCGACCTGCCCGACACCTCGGTGCGGGCGGCCGAAGCCTTCGGGATCGAGACCGACATGGAGGTGCCAGCCTTCAGCGTGCGCACCGAGCACGTCCCCGACCTGGACGACGCCTACAAGTTCGATCGCGACACGACGCTCGCGATCCTGGCGGGGTTCAAGTTCAACCGCCGGGTGATGATCCAGGGCTACCACGGCACCGGCAAGTCCACGCATATCGAGCAGGTGGCCGCACGGCTGAACTGGCCGTGCATCCGCGTGAACCTCGACAGCCACATCAGCCGTATCGACCTGATCGGCAAGGACGCGATCGTGCTGCGTGAGGGCAAGCAGGTCACCGAGTTCCGCGAGGGCATCCTGCCGTGGTGCCTGCAGCACGCCTGCGCGCTGGTGTTCGACGAATACGACGCCGGACGGCCGGACGTGATGTTCGTCATTCAGCGCGTGCTCGAGGTCGAGGGCAAGCTGACCTTGCTGGACCAGAACCGCGTGATCCGCCCGCACCCGTCGTTCCGCCTGTTCTCGACAGCGAACACGGTGGGGCTGGGGGACACCACCGGCCTGTATCACGGCACGCAGCAGATCAATCAGGGCCAGATGGACCGCTGGAACATCGTGGCCACGCTGAACTACCTGCCGCACGCGCAGGAGACGGCGATCGTGATGGCCAAGATGGGCATCGATCCGAAGGACGCCGCGCAGAAGAAGCGCATCGAGAGCATGGTCGCACTCGCCGACCTCACCCGCGCCGGTTTCATCAACGGCGACATCTCGACGGTGATGTCGCCGCGCACGGTGATCACCTGGGCGGAGAACGCGAAGATCTTCGGCGACATCGGCTTCGCGTTCCGGATGACGTTCCTCAACAAGTGCGACGAGGCGGAGCGTTCGACCGTGGCCGAGTACTACCAGCGATGCTTCAACGAGGATCTGCCGACGGGCGTCACGCCGCGCCGCGGGTAAGCCATGAGCAACGGGCCGAAAGACAACGCCCGCGCGGAGGACTTCAAGCGCGCCACCGCGAGCGCGCTGCGGGCGATCGCCGAGACCACCGACGTGCAGGTCAACTTCCAGCCGGGACCGTCCGGGATCGCCGGCAAGCGGGCGCGCCTGCCGCTGCCCACCCGGGCGCTTCCGCCGTCGGAGATGGCGAAGCTGCGGGGTGCCGCCGACAGCATCGCGCTGCGGCTGCGCCACCACGACGACGCGATCCATGCCGCGCGCAGCCCGGCGCGACGCGACGCGCGCGACGTGTTCGACGCGCTGGAGCAGGCGCGCGTGGAGACGGTCGGCGCCGAGCACATGAGCGGGGTGGCCGCGAACCTGCGCGCGCGGCTGGAGGAGAACTGCGAGGCCGAAGGCTTCGACCGCATGACGCGCAAGGACCAGTTGCCCGCCGCGGCGGCGTTGTCGTTGCTGGCGCGCGAGAAGCTGACCGGCGAGGCGACGCCGCACGCGGCGCAGCGCGTGCTCGATCTGTGGCGCGACACGCTCGGGTCCGAGGCGGAATCGGCGCTGGATGACCTCGGCCGCCTGCAGGACGACCAGACGGCGTACGCGCGGGCGTCGCGCAAGCTGCTGGCCGCACTCGATCTTGCCGAGGCGGAGGCCGAGGCCGAGCCCGAAGAGGGTGAGGAGGAAGGCGACGAGGGCGGCGAGCAGGCCGGCGAGCAGGACAGCGCGCAAGAAGGCGACGGCCAGAGCGAGAGCGACTCCGAAAGCGTGCTCGGCGCGCAGCCCGAGCAGATGCAGGGCGAGGCGGCCGACGAGGAGCCGGGCGAGGCGGCCGACGACGAAGCGGTGACGGCCGAGGGCGAGGACCGTCCGGGCGGCCCGCAGCCGCGGCGCGAGCGCGGATCGAACGAGGACGTCGGCACGTATCGCGCCTACACGCGGCAGTTCGACGAGGAGATCGGCGCGGAGGAGCTGTGCGACGCCGACGAGCTGACGCGGCTGCGCCAGCAGCTCGATCAGCAGCTGCAGCACCTGCACGGGGTGATTTCCAAGCTGGCCAACCGGCTGCAGCGCCGACTGCTGGCGCAGCAGACGCGGGCGTGGGAGTTCGACCTCGAGGAGGGCTTGCTCGACGCGGGGCGGCTTTCGCGGGTGATCGTGAATCCGTTGCAGGCGCTGTCGTACAAGCGCGAGCGCGACATGGAATTCCGCGACACCGTGGTGACGCTGCTGATCGACAACTCGGGGTCGATGCGCGGGCGGCCGATCACGGTGGCGGCGATGTGCGGCGACATCCTCGCGAGAACGCTGGAGCGTTGCGCGGTGAAGGTGGAGGTGCTCGGCTTCACCACGCGGGCGTGGAAGGGCGGGCAAAGCCGCGAGCGCTGGGTGCAGGACGGCAAGCCGCGCAACCCCGGGCGGCTGAACGACCTGCGGCACGTGATCTACAAGGCGGCTGACGCGCCGTGGCGGCGGGCGCGCAAGAATCTCGGCCTGATGCTGCGCGAGGGGCTGCTGAAGGAGAACATCGACGGCGAGGCGCTGCTGTGGGCGTATCGCCGGCTGTGCCTGCGGCCGGAGCACCGGCGCATCCTGATGGTGATTTCCGATGGCGCGCCGGTCGATGATTCGACGCTGTCGGTCAACCCGGGCAACTATCTGGAGCGCCATCTCCGGCAGGTCATCGAGTGGATCGAAACCACCAGCCCGATCGAGCTGATCGCGATCGGCATCGGCCATGATGTGACGCGCTACTACCGACGCGCGGTGACGATCGTGGACGCCGAGGAGCTGGGCGGCACGATGATGCGCAAGCTCGCCGAACTGTTCGAGGAAGACGTCGACGCCGCGTGGCGGCTGGCGGCGGCGGAGCGCGCGGCGCTGGTCGTCTGAAGGGGGTCTGGGGCCTCAGGCCCCGGCGGGTTTCAGGGCGGAGCCCTGAGCCTTCTTCGTCTATGCTGCTCGCCACGACGGGGAGGACGTCAGCATGCAGATCGAACGACGCGCTGTGCTCGGGGGGCTGGCTGCGGCCGCGCTGCCGCGGATCGCGCGGGCGCAGAACGTGCCGGTGATCCGGCTGGGCGTGCTGACGGACCTGTCGGGGCCGTATCGCGACACCGCCGGCATGGGCTCGGTCGTCGGCGCGCAGCAGGCGGCGGCGGAGGCGATGGCCGCGCATGGCGACATGCGCGTGGAGGTCGTCAGCGCCGATCACCAGAACAAGCCGGACATCGGCGCCGGCATCGCGCGGCAGTGGTTCGACACCGGCGGGGTGGACGCGATCGTCGACGTGCCGAACAGCGCGGTCGGGCTCGCGGTGGCGGGGGTCGCGAAGGAGAAGGACCGCGTGTTCCTGGCGACCGGCGCGGCGACGGCGGACCTGACCGGGCCGCGCTGCGCGCCGACGACGGTGCACTGGACGTTCGACACCTGGATGCTGGCGCGGTCGAACGGCGGCGCGCTGGTCGCGTCGGGCAAGAAGGACTGGTTCTTCCTGGTCGCCGACTACGCGTTCGGCCAAGCGCTGCAGCGCGACGCGACGACGTTCATCGAGAAGGCCGGCGGCAAGGTGGTCGGCAGCCTGCGCTACCCGTTCCCGCAGACGACGGATTTCTCGTCGTTCCTGCTGCAGGCGCAGCAGAGCGGCGCGCAGGTGCTGGCGCTGGCGAACGCCGGCCAGGACACGACGAACGCGATCAAGCAGGCGGCCGATTTCGGGCTGACGAAGAGCGGGATGACGATCGCGGCGATGCTGATGTTCATCTCCGACGTGCACGGGCTGGGGCTGCAGGCGGCGCAGGGGCTGACGCTGACCGAGACGTTCTACTGGGACCTCAACGAGCGCACGCGGGCGTTCTACCGGCGCGTGGCCTCGCGCATGCCGGCCGACTGGCGGCCGGACATGGAGCACGCGGGATCGTATGCGGGACCGCTGCACTACCTGAAGGCGGCGGAGGACATGGGGCCGGCGGAGGCGAAGAAGTCGGGTGCGGCGACGGTCGCACGCATGAAGGCGATGCCGACCGACGACGACGCGTTCGGGCCGGGCCGCATCCGCGAGGACGGGCGCACGCTGCATCCGGCGTACCTGTTCCAGGTGAAAACGCCGGAGGAAAGCCGCGGGCCGTGGGACTACTACAAGCTGGTTGCGACCACGCCGGCGGATGAGGCGGCGCGGCCGATGGGGGAGGATAACTGCCCGATGCTGAAGTCGTAGGTCGTCTTTTCACGTGAAGGCGTGGCGAGCGATCGTAACAAGTCCGTAACCCGTTCCCCCGTCATCGCGAGCGAAGCGTGGCGATCCAGGGCCGCGCGAGAAACGCCTGCCGCGCGGCCCTGGATCGCCACGGCGCTGCGCGCCTCGCGATGACGGGGTGAACAGGGTGGCGAGGGATCAGCAGGTGCCCGGCATCCAGGGCTGGGCGGTGCGGCGGTTGGCCTCGAACGTGTCGATCGACGCGACGTGCTGCAGCGTCTGGCCGATGTCGTCGAGGCCGTTGAGCAGCAGGTGCTTGCGGAACTGGTCCACGTCGAAGTGCACCTCGGTGCCGTCCGGACGCACCACCACCTGACGCGCCAGATCGATCGTGATGCGCGAATTGGCGCCCATCTTGGAGTCTTCCATCAGCTGATCGCAGACCTCGCGCGGCAGGGCGATCGGCAGGATGCCGTTCTTGAAGCAGTTGTTGTTGAAGATGTCGGCGAAGCTCGGCGCGATGACGCAGCGGATGCCGAAATCGAGCAGCGACCACGGCGCGTGCTCGCGCGACGAGCCGCAGCCGAAGTTCTCGTGCGCGATCAGGATCTGCGCGTGGCGGTACGGCCCCTGGTTGAGCACGAAATCGGGGCGCTCGGCGCCGGTGTCGTCGTAGCGCAGCGTGTGCAGCAGGTGCGTGCCCAGGCCGCTGCGCTTGATCGTCTTGAGGAACATCGCCGGGATGATCTTGTCGGTATCGACATTGGCGATCGGCAGCGGGGCGGCGACGGCGGTGAGGGTGGTGAAGGGGTCCATGCGGTCAAGCTCCTGCCCTGAACCGCCGTGGCCGGGCTCGTCCGGGCCATCCACGGTTTTCGGTGCCTGCCAAGAAAGCAAGTCGTGGATGGCCGGCACAAGGCCGGCCATGACGAGGGAGGGGTGCACGGCCCGCTGGGCAGGCCGCGCGGTGGCTCAGTGCGCGGGGCGGCGGGGCGGCATCAGGTCGGTGATGGTGCCCTCGAACATCTCGGCCGCCATGGCGATCGTCTCCGACAAGGTCGGATGCGGGTGCACGGTCAGGCCGATGTCCTCGGCGTCCGCGCCCATCTCGATCGCCAGCGCCGCCTCGGCGATGAGGTCGCCGGCGTTGGGGCCGACGATGCCGCAGCCGAGCAGGCGGTTGGTCGCCTCGTCGAACAGCAGCTTGGTCACGCCCTCGTCGCGGCCGAGCGAGAGCGAGCGCCCCGACGCCGCCCAGGGGAAGACGCCCTTGCCGTATTTGACGCCCTTCGCCTTGGCCTCGTTCTCGGTCATGCCGACCCAGGCGACCTCGGGGTCGGTGTAGGCAACCGACGGGATTACCTTGGCGTCGAAGAAGCTGTTGCGGCCCGCCGCCGTCTCCGCGGCGACCTTGCCCTCGTGCGTCGCCTTGTGGGCCAGCATCGGCTGGCCGACGATGTCGCCGATCGCGAAGATGTGCGGCACGTTGGTGCGCTGCTGGCGGTCGACCGGGATGAAGCCGCGCTCGTCGACGCGCACGCCGGCGTTCTCCGCACCGATCAGGCGGCCGTTGGGGCGGCGGCCGACGGCGACCAGCATGCGGTCGAACGTGTCCGACGGCGGCGCCTTGCCGCCCTCGAACGAGGCGACCAGGCCATCAGGAGTAGCCTGGACGTTCGTCACCTTGGTTTTCAGGAAGATGTTTTCGTAGCGCTTCTCGATCCGCTTGTGCAGCGGCGTGACGATGTCGCGGTCGGCGCCGGGGATGATCTGGTCCATCAGCTCGACCACGGTCACCTTCGCGCCGAGCGCGTGATAGACCGTCGCCATCTCCAGCCCGATGATGCCGCCGCCGAGCACCAGCAGGCGCTTGGGGATGCCGCCCAGATCGAGCGCGCCGGTGCTGTCGATCACGCGCGGGTCGCTGTGCGGGATGAAGGGCAGGGTGACGGGCTCGGAGCCGGCGGCGATGATCGCCTGCTCGAAGCTGACGATCTTGGTGCCGTCCTTGCCGGTGACCTCGAGCTGGTTGAGCGAGAGGAACTTGCCGACGCCTTCGACCACGGTGACCTTGCGCTGCTTGGCGAGGCCCGACAGGCCGCCGGTGAGGCGCTTGACCACGCCCTCCTTCCAGCCGCGCAGCTTGTCGATGTCGATCTCCGGGCTGGCGAACGAGAGTCCGTGCGCGGACATCTCGTGCGTCTCCTCGATCACCTTCGCGGCGTGCAGCAGCGCCTTGGACGGGATGCAGCCGACGTTGAGGCACACGCCGCCGAGCACCGGCCAGCGTTCGACCAGCACGACCTTCTTGCCGAGGTCGGCGGCGCGGAACGCGGCGGTGTAGCCGCCCGGGCCGGAGCCCAGCACCAGCACCTCGGCATGCACGTCGCCCTGCACGGTCGAGGGTGGGCGCGCGGCGGGGGCCGCGTGCGGCATCGAGACGGTCGCGACGGCCGCCTTCTTGGCGCCCGTGGAGAGCTTGGCGATCAGGCTGCCCTGCGAGACGCGGTCGCCGACCTTCGCCGTCAGCTCGGAGATGGTGCCGGCGGCGGGCGAGGGGACGTCCATCGTCGCCTTGTCGCTCTCCAGCGTGATCAGCGGGTCCTCGGCCTTCACGGCGTCGCCGACCTTGGCGTGCACCTCGATGACGGGGACGTCCTTGAAGTCGCCGATGTCGGGGACGACGACGTCGATGGTTTCGTACACGCCGGCGGGCGAGCCGTAGTTGGGCGGGGTGTCGGGCGCGGGCGAGGCGCCCTCCCGCACCGTTTCCTTCGGTTTGGCCGGGGCGGCGCCGGCGGCCTCCAGCAGCAGGATCACGCTGCCCTGGCTGACGCGGTCGCCCACCTTGACGCGCAGCTCGGCGACCGTGCCGGCCTGCGGCGCGGGGACGTCCATCGTCGCCTTGTCGGACTCCAGCGTGACCAGCGGCTCTTCGGCGGCAACGGTGTCGCCCGGCTTGACGTGGACTTCGATGACCGGGACATCCTTGAAGTCCCCGATGTCGGGGACGGCGATTTCGATCGGCACGGTGCGTCCCCTAGAGCATGATGCGGCGCACGTCCTCGAGGACGTGGCAGAGGTGGCGGGTGAAGCGGGCGGCGAGCGCGCCGTCGATCACGCGATGGTCGTACGACACGCACACCGGCAGCATCAGCCGCGGCTTGAACTCGCTGCCGTCCCACACCGGCGCCATCTTCGAGCGCACGACGCCAAGGATGGCGACTTCGGGCGCGTTGACGATCGGCGTGAACGCGGTGCCGCCGATGCCGCCGAGCGAGGAGATGGTGAAGCTGGCGCCGGCCATGTCGGTGGGCGAGAGCTTGCCGTCGCGCGCCTTCTTGGAGATCGCGCCGAGCTCCTGGCTGATCTCGACGATGCCCTTGCGGTCGGCGTCCTTGACGACCGGCACGACCAGCCCGTCCGGCGTGTCCACCGCGACACCGATATTGTAGTAGCGCTTGTAGATCAGCGCGTCCTTCTCGGGCGTGAGCGAGCTGTTGAACTCCGGGTGCTGCTTGAGCGCGTTGACGCTTGCCTTGATGAGGAAGGCCAGCAGGGTGACGCGGTAGCCCTTCTCCTTACCCGCCGTGTCGAGTTCCTTGCGGTAGGCGTCGGTCTCGGTGATGTCCGCTTCGTCGGTCTGCGTGACGTGCGGCACGTTGAGCCAGGAGCGGTGCAGGAACGGGCCGGACAGGCGCTTGATGCGCGACAGCGGCTTGGTTTCGACCGGGCCGAACTTGGAGAAGTCCTGCGCCGGGATTTCCGGAATGCCCGCGCCTGTCGCGGCGGCCGGGGCGCCGGCCGGCGCGGCGGCGGGGCCGCGCAGGAAGGCCATGATGTCGTCCTTGGTGATGCGGCCTTTCTCGCCGGTGCCCGTGACCTTGGTCAGGTCGACGCCCATCTCGCGCGCGATGCGCCGCACGCTCGGGCCGGCGTGCACGCCGGAAAAGTCGGTCTGCGCGGCGGCGGGATGCGCGCCGACGGAGGCGGCGGGCGGCGGCGCTGCCGGAGCCGTGGCGGCCGGCGCGGGCGTCGGCGGCGCGGCAGCGGGCGAGGGCTCCTGCTGCGACAGCAGCGAGGTCGGCTGCTGCATCGAGCCTTCGTCGTTGCCGGCGAGCAGCAGGATCGGCGTGCCTTCGCTGACGCGGTCGCCGACCTTGACGAGGATCTGGCGCACCGTGCCGGCGGACGGCGCCGGCACGTCCATCGTCGCCTTGTCGCTCTCCAGCGTGATCAGCGGGTCCTCGGCGTTGACCGGGTCGCCGACCTTCACGTGGATGTCGATGATGGGCACGTCCTTGAAGTCGCCGATGTCCGGGACCTTGACCTCGGTAGCCTGCGCGACGGCGGTGTCCATGGTGCTTCCCCTGGGGGCGTTTCCCCGCTTTTTTCTACGACACCGTCACTGCTTCGTTGCGCGCGTTGCAATGACAGCTGGACGACAGTCCGAGCAACGACCTAGCTGTGCGCCGGGTTACGGCGCTCAGGGTCGATCTGGTAACGCTTGATCGCATCCGCGCAGGTGGCGGGCGTCACCGCGCCCTCGGCGGCGAGCGACTGCAGCGTCGCGAGCGCGACGAAGTGGCGGTCGACCTCGAAGAACGACCGCAGCTTGCGGCGGTAGTCGGAACGGCCGAAGCCGTCGGTGCCGAGCACGCGGTAGCGCGCGGGCACCCAGGCGCGGATCTGGTCGGCGAACGCCTTGATGTAGTCGGTCGACGCGACCACCGGGCCGGGACGCCCGCCGAGGCACTGGGTGACCCAGGGCACACGCGGCGTCGCCTCCGGGTGCAGCATGTTCCAGCGCTCGATGTCCATCGCCTCGCGGCGCAGCCCGGTGAAGCTCGGGCAGCTCCAGATGTCGGCGCTGACGCCGTAGTCCTGCGCGAGCAGGTCGGCCCCGGCGATCACCTCGCGCAGGATCGTGCCGCTGCCGAGCAGCTGCACGCGGTGCTTGGCCTTCGCGTCGCCCTCGCGCAGCAGGTACATGCCTTTCAGGATGCCCTGCTCCGCGCCCGCGGGGAGCGCCGGATGCTCGTAGTTCTCGTTCATCAGCGTCAGGTAGTAGAAGACGTCTTCCTGCTCGTGCAGCATCCGGCGCAGGCCGTCCTGGATGATCACGGCCACTTCGTACGAGTAGGTCGGGTCGTAGCTGACGCAGTTCGGGATGACCGACGACAGGATGTGGCTGTGGCCGTCCTCGTGCTGCAGCCCCTCGCCGTTCAGCGTGGTGCGCCCGGCGGTGGCGCCGAGCAGGAAGCCGCGCGCGCGCATGTCGCCCGCCGCCCAGGCGAGGTCGCCCACGCGCTGGAAGCCGAACATCGAGTAGTAGATGTAGAACGGGATCATCGGCACGTTGTTGGTGCTGTAACTGGTCGCCGCGGCGATCCAGGACGACATCGCGCCCGGTTCGTTCAGTCCCTCCTGCAGGATCTGCCCTTTGGTGTCCTCGCGGTAGAACATCAGCTGGTTGGCGTCTTCCGGCTGATACAGCTGGCCGACCTGGCTGTAGATGCCGAACTGGCGGAACATGCCCTCCATGCCGAAGGTTCGGCTCTCGTCGGGCACGATCGGCACGACGTACTTCCCGATCGCCTTGTCGCGCATCAGCGTATTCAGGATGCGCACGAACGCCATCGTGGTGGAGATCGTGCGTCCGTCGGTCGCCTTGAGCTGGCTGTCGAACGCCGACAGCGCCGGCACGTCGAGCGACGTCGATTTCTGCCGGCGCTGGAACATCGTGCCGCCCAGCGCGGAGCGGCGGGCGCGCAAATACGCCGCTTCGGCCCCGTCTTCGGGGAAGCGGATGAACGGCACTTCCTTGATCTGCTCGTCGGTCAGGCTCAGGTCGAAGCGGTGGACGAACTCGCGCAGCTGCGCCTCGCCCATCTTCTTCTGCTGGTGGGTGATGTTCTGGCCCTCGCCGGCCTCGCCCATGCCGTAGCCCTTGACGGTCTTGGCGAGGATCACGGTGGGCTGGCCGCGATGGGCGACGGCGGAAGCGTAGGCGGCATAGACCTTCTGCGCGTCATGCCCGCCGCGGGCGAGCGCCCAGATCTCGTCGTCGGTCCAGTCGGCGACCATCGCCTTCAGCTTCGGATACTTGCCGAAGAAATGTTCGCGGACGTAGGCGCCGTTCTTGCTCTTGAAGTCCTGATACTCGCCGTCGACGCATTCTTCCATGCGCTTGAGCAGCAGGCCGTCGACATCGGCCGCGATCAGCCGGTCCCAGCCGGTGCCCCAGATCACCTTGATGACGTTCCAGCCGGCGCCGCGGAACTCGGCCTCGAGCTCCTGGATGATCTTGCCGTTGCCGCGCACCGGCCCGTCGAGGCGCTGGAGGTTGCAGTTGATGACGAAGATCAGGTTGTCGAGCCGCTCGCGCCCGGCCATGCCGATCGCGCCCAGGCTCTCCGGCTCGTCGGTCTCGCCGTCGCCGAGGAACGCCCAGACGCGGCGCCCCTGCGTGCGCGCCAGTCCGCGGCCTTCCAGGTAGCGCAGGAAGCGCGCCTGGTAGATCGCCATGATCGGGCCGAGGCCCATCGAGACGGTGGGGAACTGCCAGAAGTCCGGCATCAGCCAGGGATGCGGGTAGGACGCCAGGCCGTGGCCGTCGACTTCCTGGCGGAAGTTGATCATCCGGTCTTCGTCGATGCGGCCCTCGAGGAAGGCGCGCGCATAGAAGCCGGGCGAGGAGTGGCCCTGGTAGTAGATCAGGTCGCCGCCATGGTTCTCGGTCAGCGCGTGCCAGAAGTGCATCATGCCGACGTCGTAGAGGGTGGCGGCCGACTGGAAGCTGGCGATGTGGCCGCCGAGTTCGGACGACGTCTTGTTGGCGCGCAGCACGGTGGCGACCGCGTTCCAGCGGATCAGGCTGCGGATCTTGTGCTCGATCGCCCGGTCGCCGGGGTGGCGCGCCTCCTGGTCGGGGCGGATGGTGTTCAGATAGGGCGTGTTGGCCGAATACGGCACCGGTGCCCCGCGCCGTTTCGCCTCGCTGGTGAGTTGTTCGAGGATGTAGCTCGCGCGCGCCGGGCCTTCGAAGGCGAGCACGGAATCGAGGGCATCCGTCCATTCCGCGACTTCCGCGGGATCGACGTCGGTCACGTTGTCCATCTGGCGCTCCCCCTTGACGCCTCCCGGGCGAGACGGGGTTTACCGCTCGCTGGCCAGGAAGCGGATCGTCGTCTTCGACGGCATGAAGAAATAGCCGCCGCCGCGCACCGTGACGAAATCCGGCAGCCCGGTCAAACGCAGCGGGCCGTCCGGCGTGGGGATGGTGAAGCAGCCCGAACCGTGCGCCACGATCGGGTCGGCCTCGTCGGGCAGGGCGTGGAAATTGCGGCCGTTCAGCCAGGTCTGCTGGACGAACTCGAATTGCCGTTCGATGTCGGCGTTCAGGCAGGCGAACAGCTGCCCGGGCCGGCCGCCTTCCTGCTGCGGTGGGTAGGTGCGGCCGACGCGCAGGATGCGGTGGCGGAGCGTGAGCACGAGCGCGCCCACGTCCGCCGTTTCAATGCTGTCGCGCGGGTTGGCGCGCCGGACATGGGCGCCGAACGGAACGCGGGTGCCGGCCGGGTCGGCGCCGGCGAAGCTGAAGTCGTTGTCGGGGTCGCCGGCCGGGCCGGGATCGTTGTACGGGTGCGCGATCAGCGACGCGCCGCTGCGCCAGCGCCCCATCATCTTGGCGGCGACGTAGTCCTGCAGGCCGAGCGTGTCCCAGCCATGGAACCTCGGCCGCTCGGCGTGCAGGCGGTGCGCCGCGGCCGCGACCGCGTCGTGGAAGCCCTGGGCGTCCTGCTCGAGGTCGCGCACGACGAGGAACGTTCCGTTGCGGCCAAGGTCGCGTCGGCCGAGATCGAGGGAGTGCCGCAGCACGCCCTCGACGTCGTGGCCCGCCGTGACGCTTGGGCCGGGCGCGACGGTGCCGCCGTTGTCCGGGTAGCCGAGGACGAACTCGCCCGGCTCGACGATATGGAGGTCGTCGCCGGCGCCCTGCCGGCGCCGTTCGCCGCGCGGCGTGCCGCGGATGATCGGCTGCGAGATGCCGAAGCTGAAGCCGAACGGCTCCAGGATCGCCTCGTTGCGCGGCGGCAGTATGGTCAGGACGCGGTGGAACGTCGTCGTGTGACCCAGGCGAACGGCGCGTTCCATCTCGTCGCCGAGGCGAAGGTGCAGCGACGCCGCGTCGCGTGCGTAGAGGAACAGCAGGACGTGGGCGGCGCGTTCGTTGCCCCAGTCCCAGTAGGACGGTGTGCTTTCGCCGCGGTCGCCGAGCAGGGCGGCCCTGGCTTGCATGCCTTGCTGGAACGCGTCCGGGAACGTCCGCAGCGCGTCTTCGTCGAGACCGAGCCGGCGCAGCCCGTCGGCCGAGAACCCGACCGCCAGGGCGCGAACCGCATCGCGCGGATGTTCGCCGAAGGTGATGTCGGGCGCGATCTCGCGCAGCCACGCGCGGGCCTGGGCGCGGTCCTCCGACAGGCGGAGCGCGAGGCAGGCCGCGTGGTGAAGGTGGCGCAGCGCGCCGAAGACGAGCGTCGGGATCTCCGGTTTCTCGAGATGCGTGGCCGGCTGCGGCGCGGAGCCGAACAGCGACAGCCACGTCTCCGCATCCTCGTCGGTGCGCGCGGTGGCGATGCCGTCGCGGATCGCGGCGTTCAGGCGGATGCGCGAAGCGTGCAGGTCGGGGTAGGCGGTGTACCAGAAGCGGGTGAGGATCTGCTGGTTGCGCGCCCAGCGACGGAAGCGCGGGCCGTCCGCCGCGCCTTGCAGGAACAGGAACGACGTGCGCGGAAATCCGACGCAGTTGCTCCAGATGCCGGTCAGCCCGTCCGGCGCCTTCAGGATCAGTTCCTCCAGGTAGCTCTCCCAGCCTTCGCTGAAGTTGGAGAGGAACAGCAGCTTGTCCGTGCCCGGCAGCAGCACCCAGCGGGCGGAGTGGATGATGTCGATGCTGCGCATGAAGCCGGGGCGGTAGGCCATCGCCACACGGCGTTCGATCAGCTTGAAGGCCAGCCGCAGCGTCAGCGTCCGCAGCCGCCGCTCCGGCTTCAGGGTCGAGCAGGTGGCGAGCAGGTTCTGCTTGCACCAGTTCTCCCGCCGCACGATCTCCGCCATCACGACGGGGTCGGGCGGGGTCTGGTCCGGCACGTCGCGCAGTTCGGCCCGGCGCAGCCCGGCGGTCAGTACCGCGGCCACGGCGACGAGCAGTGCGACGAAGAGCGTAATGCCGTCGGCGATGCCGACCGCGGCCCACAACCCGATCAGCACGGGAAGCAGCACCGGCCACAGCATGCGCAGCACGGCGGAGGCCGCGATCTGCACCCGGAAGGGAAACGTCCGCTCGCGCCCGCCCCGCAGGAACGGCGTGGGCGCTGCCTCGAACGCCCACTTCTCGCCTTCGCCCCACAGCCACGCGCGGATTTCCTCCAGCTTGTCGCGCGCGCGCCCGGGACGGGACAGCACGTCGCTCTTTTCGTTCAGGATGCGCGTGGCGAGGCGATGCTCGGCCTTGACGCGCGGGACGGTCAGCGTGGGCGCGCCGTCGAAGGCGAGGCCCAGTGTCTGCCGCCAGCCGGGGCCGGCATCGAGCGCGTGGATCGCCAGCGCATGTTCGATGCTCATGCCGCCGACCTCGATGCCTGCCGCATCGAACAGCCGGTGGAGCTCGGGTCCCAGCGCCTCGGCGATCTTCGCGATCGCTTCGTTCGGACCGCTGTCGGCGGAGGCTTCGATCACCAGCCGGTCGCGCGGCGACGGCGCGCAGGACACCGCGTGGATGCTCATGAAGTGGATGGCGCGCGTCTCGTCCAGGCGTGTGCTGATCGAGGCCGTGGGCGGATTGCCCATCTCGTTCAGCACGAGGTCGACATCGGTTCGATAGTCGCTGTGGAACGGGATGGCGATGGTGACGAGGGCGTGCGTCATCGTGCGGCGGTCATGCGTTGTAGAGCACGGTCAGGTGCTCGGCGAACGGGCCGTAGCGCGCTGCGCGCCCTTCGCGGCCGCGCGCCCGGCGCACGCCGCCGCGCCGCAGCAGCGGCTTGAACGCCTGCGTGATGTGCGCCATCGCCAGATGCGCGCCGAGGCACCAGTGCTGGCCGTGGCCGAAGCCGAGATGCTGCGTGGCCGGGCGTGCCGGATCGAAGCGCCGCGGATCGCGAACGCGGCGCGGGTCGAACATCGCCATCCAGGTGCCCGCCAGGACGAGGGTGTCCTTGCGGATGCGCTTCGCGCGCGCCGTGCCGTCGGCGACGACGGTGTCCACGTCGGCGCGGCGGAACGGGCCGTAGTTGATCGGGCGGAACCGCGACGCCTCGAGCAGGCATCGGGCAAGCAGGTCGTCATCGCCCGCCTTCGCCGCCGCTTCGGCCTGCGCCATCATGCGCGGGTTGTCGAGCAGCACCTCCAGGATGTTCGCCGCGGCCAGCGTGATGGTCGGCAGGAAGCCCGCGATCATGCCGGTCATGGTCACGCGGATCGTCGCGTCGTCGAGCGGCGCGTCGTCGGGACGTATCGTCACGAAGCGGCCGACGGCGGTTTCCTCGTTCGGATTGGTGCGCGCCTCGGCGATGGCGGCCAGCACGGTGTCCGCCACCTTGCCGGCGGCGATCGCGGCCTGCTCGCGGATGGCGTGCTTCGGCGGCCACGGCGCGAAGTCGTACAGGCTGACGGTGAACATCCACAGCGCGCATTCGAGGCTCGCCGGGACGCCGAAATACGTCCGGACGATGTCGCACAGCGAGCCGATCATCAGGTCCTGCATCGCGTCGATCCGGCCGTGGCCGCGGCGGAGCGCTGCCTCGGCATACGCGTAGGCGAGCGCGCCGACACGCGCCGCGTCGGACCATCGGAACACGTTCATCGTGGCCCGGCGGATGGAGCGGTACGTCGCCTCGTCGCGCATGGCGAGCAGTAAGGTCCCGACGTCCGGATCGAGTTCGCGGAACGCCGGGTCGACCGAGACGGGGAAGTCGATGTCGCGCGACAGCACCTCGGTCACCTCGTCGTAGCGGCTGAGGATGACGAGGTTCAGGAACGGGATGCGCAGGATCGGCAGCCCGCGCAACAGCCGGAATGTGCGGTACGGGCGACCCGCGGTCAGCACTCTGGTGAGCAGCGAGCGCTTGCGTAGCAGCGCGGGATCGAACGTCCCTGGCTTCGGCGCCGCAACGTGCCTGACGAGCATCGCCGTCTCTGTGCCCCCGGCACGGGATCGTGCATCGATTCGGACAAGTTACAGGTCAGCAAGAAACCCCGGCATCCGCAAGGTGCGGCCTTCGGTGGCGGCGGCTCGGTCGTCTTGGCTTGGCTGCGGCCGGGTTTGACGGCGTCGCGGGCGCCGTGCAGTCAGCCGCAGGACGACGGACGAGGGAGGGCAGATGCTGGAAGTCGAACGGGCGGGCGACCTGTCGGTGTACGTCGGGCAGGAGATCGGCGTGTCCGACTGGGTGACGGTCGACCAGCACATGATCGACACCTTCGCCGAGGCGACGGGCGACCATCAGTGGATCCATGTCGACGTCGAGCGTGCCCGGCGCGAGCTGCCGGGCGGCCATACGATCGCGCACGGGTTCCTGACGCTCTCGCTGGTGCCGATGCTGTCGCACAAGGTCTGGGCGGTGCGGCAGCGCTCGCGTGGGCTGAACTACGGCTCGAACAAGGTGCGCTTCACCGCCCCGGTGCCGTCCGGCAGCCGCATCCGGCTGCGCCAGAGACTGCTCGCGCTCGACCCGGTCGAGGGCAACGGCCATCGGCTGACGATGGAGAGCACGGTCGAGATCGAAGGCAGCGAGCGGCCGGCGCTGGTCGCGGAGATGCTGTCGATCATTTACGATTGACGCGTACGACTGTCTTCCCTGGGCCGGTCTGCGGCCGCCCACGGGGCGTCGGTTAGCCTCCGTTAAGGCCCGATCGGCAAATTGAGACAGGGCGCGGAAGACGGAACATGGCGGCGAGGGGCAAGGCACAGACCCGGGCGGGCGTGATCATCCGCCGGGAGCAACCGAGCGAGGCCGCCGCGCATCATGGAGGCGCCTGGAAGGTCGCCTACGCCGACTTCGTCACGGCGATGATGGCGTTCTTTCTGCTGATGTGGCTGATCAACGCCACGACGGAGGAGCAGCGCAAGGGGCTCGCCGACTACTTCAGCAACGAGAACGTCGCCAGCCGGCAGTACTCGGGCTCGGGCGAGCCGTTCGGCGGGCGCAACCCGTCGGACGACGGGGCGGCGGTCTCCGACCGCGGCACCGTGCAGGTGATCCAGGGCAACAAGCCGGTGCCGCCGGACACCGACGACGACCGCCACCGCCCGTTCGTCGCGGCGGGGGCGAGCGAGGCCGACCGCGGCGACCCGGAAGACGGCCAAGGCGCCGGGCACGACGGCCATGGGCGCGGCGGCCAGGTCCCCGCGCAGGCCGGTCAGCCGTCGGCCGTGGCGGCGGATGCCGCCGCGCAGGCCGCTGCCGCGGCGGCCGAGACGAAGGCGCTGGAGCAGGCCGCGCAACAGCTGCGCGATGCGGTGCGCGCCGACCCGTCCCTCGCGGCGGTGGCCGACCAGCTGAAGATCGAGGTCACGCCGGAGGGGCTGCGCATCCAGCTCGAGGACGCGGACCGTCGGCCGATGTTCGCCAGCGGCTCCTCGGTGCCGAACGACCGGGCCCGCGCGATCCTGCAGAAGGTCGCCTCGGTGCTGGCGAAGATGCCGGAGGACGTGTCGATCTCCGGCCATACCGACGCCGCCCCGTATCCGGGGCCGGACCGCACGAACTGGGAGCTGTCGTCGGAGCGCGCCAACGCGACGCGCCGGCTGCTGACCGAGCAGGGCGTGGCGCCGGCGCGGTTCCGCTCGGTGGTCGGGCACGCGGATCGCGAGCTTCTGGTCGTGGATGATCCGCTGGCCCCCGCCAATCGCCGGATCGCCATCCTCGTGCACCGGCAGGTGCCCCTGTCCGCTGCCGGCGGGGCACAGGCCCAGGCTGCGCCGGCAGCGGGGCCGGTGGCGACAGGTGGGGCGGCGGGTTCGGCGCCGGGCTTGCCCGTGGTGCTCGCGCCCGTGCTGAGCGGCGCTCCGGCCGGCGCCGCGCCGGCCCCGCGATGACCTGCCCGGCATGCTGACCCTCGCCGGTTTCGCCGTCCTGCTCGGCTGCGTGTTCGGCAGCTACATCCTGTCGGGCGGCTCGATCGGGCCGCTGGCCGAGGCGCTGCCGTTCGAGCTGCTGACCATCGGGGGTGCCGCGATCTGCACCTTCATCATGGCCAACAGCCTGCACGCCGTGAAGCATACGCTCGGCGGCATGATGAAGGTCATCAAGGGCGCGACTTTCACCAAGCGCGACTACGTCGACCTGCTGAGAGGCTGAAAATGTATCGGCCGTTGAGGTGAGTTCGCTGAATCGTGTTTTGGTAGGACCGACGCGCGAGATGCTGGGACGCTCCTATGGCCGGAGCTGGTGGGCTTGTGGCGCGGGGTATCTCACGTTGATCCGGTT
>DATEQV010000078.1:0-14991 GCA_035272265.1 Acidisphaera sp.
CACGCCGCCCTTCGCCGCGGCGTAGGGCACGCGGTTGACCCCCCGCGTCGCCACCGACGAGACGTTGATGATCACGCCTCCGCCCTGTGTCAGCATCGCCGGCAACACGGCGCGGCAGCACCACAGCGTCGGATACAGCGACCGGCGGATCTCCGCCTCGATCTGCGCTTCGTCGTACTGTGCGTACGGCTTCGCCCAGATCGTGCCGCCGACATTGTTGATCAGGATGTCGATGCGGCCGAAGCGCGCCTGCGCCTGCTCGATCGCGTCCGACGCGCCGGCATAGGCTTCCAGGTCGGCGATGATCGCCATGTGCCGGCTGACTGCGCCCGCCTCCTCGCGAACGTCCTTCACAAGGTCGGAGCGGTCCACGAGTGCGACATGCGCGCCTTCTCTTGCCAGGCGCAGTGCCACGTCGCGGCCGATGCCTTGTGCGGCACCGGTGACGACGGCGGTCTTACCGGCGAAGCGGTCGGTAAAGGTGGTCATCGCCGCCTCACGCCGCCTGCCGATGGGTCTCGCCGATAGCGGTCACCGCGCCGCTCGGCGAGAACTTTTCGTAGTAGAAATTCGCCGGCATCACGCCCTGCGCGCCGAGCCACGCGCGCACCGCGTCCACCATCGGCGGCGGCCCGCAGAGATAGATGTCCACCTCGCCGCCGTTCAGCCGCTCGGGCGTGATATGCGCGGTCACGTATCCCTTGCGCGGATGCGCGCTGGCCTCGGCCGCCACACAGGTCGCGAAGGTGAAGCCCGGGATGCGCGCGGCGAAGTCTTCCAATCGCGCCACCTCCACGAGGTCGGCGTCGTTGGTCACGCCGTAGACCATGTGGATCGGCTGGCGGCCGGCGCCGCTGGCGGCAAGCTTGCCGAGCATCGACAGGAAAGGTGCCAAGCCGGTGCCGCCCGCCAGGAACAGCAATGGCCGACTCACCTCCCGCAGGTAGAAGCTGCCCGCCGGGCCGACCAGCTCCATCGTCGTCCCGGGTGTCGCCGCCTCGCGCAGCCAGGTGCTCATCTGGCCGCGCGGGATGTCGCGAACCAGGAACGACACCGTCGCGTCGCCGGGTGCGGAGCTGAACGAATACGAGCGCCGCTGGTCGGTGCCCGGCACGCGGATGTTGACGTACTGGCCGGGCAGGAAGGCGAGGCCGGCGGGGGCTGCGAGCGTGAAGGCGATGCTCGTCTCCGACAGGCGCTGCACCGAATTGAGTGGCGCCTCGAAGCTCTGACCCCTCGTCTTGCACACCGCGGACGACGCGGCGATGGCGACGACAAGGTCGGTCTCGGGCCGCATCTGGCACGCCAGCGCCAGACCCTCGGCGGCTTCCTCCTCGGTCAGCGCGTCCTCGATGTAGCTGCCGCCGTCGTAGCGGCCGGACTCCACGCGGCACTTGCAGGTGCCGCAGGCGCCGTCGCGGCAGTCGAGCGGGATGTTGATGCCGGCGCGATAGGACGCATCGGCAACCGTCTCGCCCGGCCTGCAATCGACGAAGCGCGTGACCCCGTCCTCGAAGTTGAGCGCGATGGTGTAGCTCATGTTGTCGTCCTCCCCGGGCGTCGCGCTCAGATCTGGTAGATGTCGACGACGTGATGGATGTAGTCGTTCTTCAGGACGACCTTCTTGCGCCGGACCAGTGGCTGCGCGCCGGTGGTGTCGATCGTGTAGAACGACGTGCCGAAATACGTGTCGACCGTCTTGTAGCGGTAGCTGAACGTCACCCAGTTGCAGCGCAGCCTGGTCAGGCCGCCGGCCTGATCGAGGATCTCGACGTTGCTGATGTTGCGTGACGTGCGTGGCTCCGGCAGGCTGGTGGCGCTGGAGCGCTCGGTACGGATGCGGAACACCCGGTCCTCCAACCCGCCCTTGTGGCCGTACCAGATCAGCGAGATTTCAGTCTGCGGGTCCTCGGTGAGCTTGTCGTCGTCGTCCCAGGCAGGCATCCAGAACTCGACATCGGGTGCATACAGCGCGAGCCACGCATCCCAGTCGCGGTCGTCGAGGAAACGGGCTTCGCGATACAGGAACTGCTCGGCGTCGTGCTGCGTGAACGCGGTGCGGGCTGGCGCTTCCATGGTGGCGGACATGGCGTTTCTCCTCAGCCCTGCGCCGTGCCGGCATCGGCGAGCAACGCGCGCCGCATGGCGTCCTGCCAATACTTGTGCTGGACGACGAACAGACCCTCGTCCTCGGTGCGCACGCCGCTCATTAGCGGCTTCAGCCCGACTGCGTCGGCAGCCTCGTCCGGTCCTTCGATCCAGTGCTTGGCGCCGCGGCACATGTCGTTCCAGCGCGCCGCGCGGCCCATCATCGCCATCTGACAGGCGCGGAACTCCTCCAGGTCATCGGGCGTGGCCATGCCGGAGGCGTTGAAGAAATCCTCGTATTGGCGGATGCGGCGGGCGCGGGCTTCCGGCGCCTCGCCCTTCGGCGCGATGCAGTAAATCGTCACCTCGGTCTTATCGACTGCGATCGGCCGGTAGGTGCGTATCTGCGAGCTGAACTGGTCCATCAGATACACGTTCGGATAGAGGCAGAGATTGCGGCTGCGCTGCACCATCCAGTCCGCGCGCGCCTGGCCGAATTGCGCAGCCAGTTCCTCGCGCCGCTCCCAATTCGGGCGGTCCTCGGGGTTGGCCCAGTTGGTCCACAGCAACAGGTGGCCGTTCTCGAAGGAGTAGAAGCCGCCGCCCTGCTTGGCCCAGCCACCCGCGCTCATGGCGCGGACGTTATCGACCTGCTCGGCTTCCTTGCGGCGTCCGGTGGTGGCGGCGTAGTTCCAGTGCACCGCGGTAACGTGATACCCGTCGGCCCCGTTCTCGGTCTGCAGTTTCCAGTTGCCGTCATAGACATAGGTCGACGAGCCGCGCAGGACTTCGAGTCCGTCCGGCGACTGGTCGACGATCATGTCGATGATCTTCGCCGCCTCGCCCAGATGCTCCTTCAGCGGCACCACATCCGGATTGAGGCTGCCGAACAGGAAGCCGCGATACGATTCGAACCGCGCCACCTTCGTCAGGTCGTGCGAGCCGTTCTTGTTGAAGGTGTCGGGATAGGCCGCGCCCTCGGGGTCCTTCACCTTCAGCAGCTTGCCGCTGTTGTTGAACGTCCAGCCGTGGAACGGGCAGGTGTATGTGCTCTTGTTGCCGCGCTTGTGGCGGCACAGCATCGCGCCGCGATGGCTGCAGGCATTGACGAAGGCGTTCAGCTCGCCCTGCCGGTTGCGCGCGATGAAGATCGGCTGCCGGCCCATGTAGGTCGTGAAGTAGTCGTTGTTGTTCGGGATCTGGCTCTCGTGCGCGAGATAGATCCAGTTCCCCTCGAAGATGTGCTTCATCTCCAGCTCGAAGAGGTCCGGGTCGGTGAAGATGTCGCGGCGGACGCGGTAGACGCCCTTCTCCGCGTCGTCCTCCAGCGCGATGTCGATCGTGGTCTGGATGCTGTCGAGCATGGCTCCCTCTTATCCTTCTTGGTTTTGTTGGACGCCGCGGCGGCCAGATGCGCCGTCCCGAATGATGGCAACGACCGTCCCGGCGCAGCTTCCGCACAGCGCACGGCACCCGCAGGCGGCATAGACTGCGAATGGACGATCGGCGCCGTCGCGGACGGCCTGCCTGAGTTGCCGGTCGTCCAGCGCGTTGCAGTGGCAGACGTACATCTCGCGGGCCCTCAGGTTACCGAGCTTGCGCCGGGCGGCGGGCAAACAGACGGCGAGGGGCGGTCGCGTTGTTCGGCCGACCGATACACCCGTTGCGTCGACCGCGATGCGATACCTGAGACATTCGTTTCCTCCGTCTCGATCAGATCGCACTTCCACGCGCAGCAAATCCAAGACTAAATTGGTGTCAACCATACCCGGGAGGTATCGTCTGGACTCGCGTCAGCTCCGCTACTTCGTGACCGTCGCGCGCGAGCGGAACTTCACCCGCGCGGCCGAGAAGCTGCGCATCGCGCAGCCGCCACTCAGCCGCCAGATCCAGCAGCTCGAGGAGGAATTCGGGGTCAAGCTAATCGACCGCGGCAGCCGGCCTCTCGCTCTGACCGATGCCGGACGGCTGCTGTTCGAGCAGGCCGTTCAGGTGCTCGACCGCATGGACGAGATGAAGGCGATGATGCGCCGGCTGCTGGAAGCAGAGAAGCCGCGCTTCAGCATCGGCTTCGTGGCATCGACGCTGTACGGATACCTGCCTGAGGTCATCCGCCGCTACCGCGTCGCGCGTCCCGGCGTCGAACTGACGCTGCTGGAGCTCACCACGATGGAGCAGATCGCGGCGCTGAAGGAGGGGCGGATCGATGTCGGCTTCGGCCGCATCCTGTTCGACGACCCGGCGATTACGCGGACCCTGTTGCGCAACGAAAAACTGTTCGCAGCCCTGCCGCTGACGCACGCGCTGGCGGCGCGGAAGGGGCCGCTGCGCCTCGAGCAGCTCGCCCGCGACGCCCTGGTGGTCTACCCGAAGGCACCGCGTCCGAGCTACGCCGACCAGGTGCTCGCGCTGTTCCGCGACCGCGAACTGAAGCCGCCGTCGGTCTACGAGGTGCGCGAGCTGCAAACGGCGCTCGGGTTGGTGGCGGCCGGGACCGGCGTGTGCGTGGTGCCGGCCTCGGTCGAGCGGCTGCGCCGCGACAACGTCGTCTATCGCCCGCTCGACGAAGTGGGCGCGGTGTCGCCCATCATCTTCAGCACGCGCAAAGGCGACACCTCGCCGGAAATCGCCCGCGTGCTGCGGCTGATCAAGGAGATGTACCGCAAGGAGGGAATCACGTTCGGCGCCTGACACAAGGCCGCGGCCGGTTCACGGCGGCGGGTGCAGCATGGCCGCGCGCTGCTTGAGCCCCACCGTGATGCACTCGGTCAGCGCGCGGATGCGCGGCGTGTGGCGTGTGTCGTTGTGCACCGCCAGCCACAGCTCGCGCACCGGCGGGTCGGGCGGGACAGCGAGGCGGATCAGGCCGGGGCAGTCATCGCCGAGATAACGCGCCAGACAGGCCAGCCCGATGCCGGTAGCCGCCGCGGCGCGATGCGCATAGCGGCTGTTGGAGCGCAGCACCGGCCGCGCCTTGGCGGTGAGCCGGCGGAACCACACCATTTCGGGAAGTGCCATCAGGTCCGCGTCGGTCAGCACGGTGGCATGATCCGGCGCGCCTTCCTGCCAGTCCGGCTCGCCGTGCCGGTCCAGATACGATGGGCTGGCATAGACGCCCCAGGAGAGGTCACCCACCTTGCGCACCGCCAGATCGTTCTGCGTAAGCCGCGCGAGGCGGAGCGCCACGTCGGCCTCGCGCTTCGTCAGGCTGAGCGAGCGCGTGTCGGTCGCCACTTCCAGGCAGATGCCCGGATATGTCGTGCGGAACGATGCGAGGATCGGCGTCAGCACCTCCACCGCCAGGCTCTCCACGGTGGTCAGGCGAATGGTGCCTTCCAGCCGGATGTCCCGGCCGGTGATAGCGCGTTCGACCGCCAGCGCCTCGGCCTCCATGCGCTCGACATGGGCGAGCACCGCCTCGCCGGCGGCGGTCAGCACGAAGCCCGCCGGCGTCTTCTGGAACAGGCGCGCGCCGGCGCTCGTCTCCAGCGCGTCCAGGCGGCGGCCCATCGTGGATTGCCGGACTTTCAGCACGCGCGCGGCGCCGGAGAGCGTGCCTTCCCGGGCGATGGCCAGGAACGAACGCAGGTCGTCCCAATCGAGCATGACGCACAGCGTAGCCGAGCGCCGGGGGATCGGCCATGCGTCCACGCACAGGGATCTTCGAAACTTCGGGAAGCGCCATGCGCCGGTGGGCTGATTAGCTCTGGCGCCGACAGCGTTGGCGATCGGCATAGGGCCGACCGGCGCGCCCGCAGGAGAGCTTGCATGATCGACACCCGCACGGCGCCGTATGGCGCGCTGCTCCTACGCGTCAGTCTCGGCGTCCTGTTCCTCGCCCACTGCGCGCTGAAGCTGTTCGTCTTCACCCCAGCGGGAACGGCCCAGTTCTTCGCCAGCGTCGGCGTGCCGGGGCTCGCCGCCTATGCCGTCATCGCCGCCGAGCTGCTGGCAGGCGCGGCGCTGATCGCCGGCTTCGCCACCCGCTACGTGGCACTGCTCGCCACGCCGATCCTGCTGGGCGCCATCGTCGCGGTCCACGCGGCCAACGGCTTCTTCTTCGACGCGCCGCACGGCGGATGGGAGTATCCTGCCTTCTGGATCGTGGCCCTGCTGGTGCAGGCACTGCTCGGCGACGGCGCCTTCGCCGTCGGCCTGCGGCGGGCCCGCACCTCCGGCCGGCCGGCGGTTGCTGCGTAAGTGACTGCCGGAACCGGGCCGGTCCGCCGGCCCGGCGCGCGCGAACCAGACGGAGTGACTGCCATGCTGCCCGCCCTGTTCGTCAGCCACGGCGCGCCCACCCTGCCGCTCACCGACACGGCGGCGAAGCGGTTCCTGGCAGGTCTCGGCACCGACATCCACCGGCGGTACGGGCGCCCCGCGGCGATCCTGGTCGCGTCAGCGCACTGGGAGACGGAGTCGCCGTCCGTCAGCGCGCCGGAGGTCAACGACACCATCCACGACTTCTCCGGCTTTCCGCGTGCCCTGTACGAGCTGCGCTACCCTGCCCCGGGCGCGCCTGCCCTGGCCGAGCGCGCCTGCGACCTGCTGTGCGCGGCCGGGCTGCGCAGCGCGATCGACCCGCGGCGCGGACTCGACCACGGCGCCTGGGTGCCGCTGTCGCTGATGTATCCGGCGGCCGACATCCCGGTCGCGCAGGTTTCGTTGCAAAGCCATCTGGGGCCAGCGCATCACCTTCAGCTCGGCCGGGCCCTTGCCCCGCTGCGCGACGAGGGCGTACTGATCGTCGGCTCGGGCAGCCTCACCCACGACCTGTCCGAGTTCCGCGCCTATCGCGGGGCAATGGATGCGCCGGAGCCGGCCTGGGTGACCGATTTCGCGGACTGGTTCGCGGCCGCGATCGCGGAGCGGCGCACGAGCGATCTGCTGGCCTATCGGCGGCTCGCTCCGAACGCGGCGAAGAACCACCCGACCGAGGAACACCTGCTGCCGATGTATGTCGCCCTCGGCGCGGGCGGCGATGGTGCGGCCGAGCACCTGCACGCCAGCACCACGCATGGCGTGCTGCGGATGGATGTGTTCGCATTCCATTGAGGGTGTCTGAGTTTGCGATGCCTATACTGCAATCGACCCGACCTGCCAGCCGTGGCCCAACGGTTCTCGAAGTCAAACGACCGCTTGGGGACGACGGCTGCCGTTGGCAATCCCCATAAAAGTACGTCTGCCTGTTGCCGTTGCGACTTCAGCAGCGGCTGTTCTGGTTTCGGCCAGAACTGGCCGCGCGTCAGCGCGCGATCGGGCCTATCGAGACGCTCCGAAATGCATCGAGAGGTCAGGAAAACGCGGACGGCTCTCCAATTCGGCTCAGGTGTCTGCAACGATAAGGTCACGGTGGGTAGAGGCCAGGGCATCGGTGATCCGCAACACCTCCTGCAGATGGGTGCGCACCGCCCGTTCGGCCACTGCCGGACGCCGCTCGAGTACGGCGCGGAGGATTGCCCTGTGCTGCTCGATCAGCACGTCGACGGGCGTGCTGGCGGGCAGGTCCAGGAAGCGCAGGCGGTCGAACTGTGCCTTCTCGCGCTCGATGACATCCCACACGCTGCCCAGGCCCGCGCCCTCGGCGAGACCGCGGTGGAACATGTCGTCGAGCGCGATGAAGCGTTCGGGATCTGTCCTCGCGTTGCACTGGGCTTCGATCGCTGCCGCCAAGTGGGCATGACTCGCGTCCGACAGACCCTGCTGCGCCGCGCGGCGGATGATGGCCACCTCCAGGGCCTCGCGCACGAAACGGGCGCGCTCCATCGCACGCAACGAGATCGGGCTGACAAAACTGCCGCGTTGCGGACGAACATCGATCAGCCCGTCCTCGACCAGCCGTATCAGCGCTTCGCGAACCGGTGCGCGGCTGGTTCCGAACCGCGCGGCAAGGTCGCTTTCGGACAGCTTCTCTCCCGGACGCAGGCGGAGCGTGATGATTTCGTTTCGCAACAGGCCATAGATCGAGCGGCCGGCGCGGTCGGCCACGGCGACGGACGGCAGCGGCGTCAGCCGGTCGCGTCCAACCGCATCTCCCCCGTCGGCGACGTCCATGCGAATGGCCTCCGTGTCACAAGAACCCTGTGGAAATCCAGGGAATGAGCGTGATGATCATCAGGACGACGAACAAGGCGCCCAGGTGCGGCCAGACCGAGCGGATGGCAACGTCGGGCGATACGCGTCCGATGGCGCAGGCCAGATAGAAGCCGACGCCGAAGGGCGGGGTGAACAGGCCGAAGCCCATCGCGAACACGGCCACGATCGCGTAGTGGATCTGGTTGACACCCATCATGCCGGCTATCGGGAACAGCAGCGGCCCGAACAGGACGATCGCGGGGACGCCTTCCAGGACGCTACCGAGCACGATGAACGCCAAGGCGGAGACGAGGAGGAACCCGATCTTCCCGCCGGGCACGGCCGCCATCATCACCACAAGCTGCTGAGAAAACCCCGATTGGGTTAGCGCCCAGGCCATCGCGGTCGCCGCGCCGACGACGAGCAAAATCGCACCCGACAGCGACGCCGATTCGACCAGGATCGGATAGACGCGCCGCCAGTCGAACTGGCGGTAAATCACGATCCCGACCACGATCGTGTACAGGATCCCGATCGTGGACACTTCCGTGGCGGTGGCAACCCCTCGGACGACGGCGGTGCGGATCACGATGGGCAACCCGAGCGCCGGCAGGGCGATGAGGAACAGCTTGCCGCGCTGGCCCCAGGAATGACGCGCCGCACCCGACACATCTTCGTGGCGGGTCTGCCGGAACACGACGATCGACAGCGCAAGCAGGCCGACGACAGCAGGCAGCAGGCCGCCAGTAAACAGCGCTGCGATCGACACGCCGGTCACCGACCCGACTGTAATGAGGACGATGCTGGGCGGGATGGTCTCGGACATGACCGCCGACGCGGAGAGCAGCGACGTCAGGTCGCCCTCGTTGTTCCCGCGCTTGATCATCTCCGGGAACAGCGCCGGCGCCACCGCGGCCATGTCGGCGGCCTTGGCGCCCGAGATTCCGGACACGAGATACATCGAACCCAGCAGGACGTATTGCAGGCCGCCCCGCACGTGACCGATGAGCGCCACCAGGCATCCGATCATTGCGCGCGCCAGGCCGGCCATCTCGATCAGCGCGCCCAGCAGTACGAACAGCGGCACGGCGAGCAGGATCAGATGCGACATGCCCTCGTCCATGCGATCGGGTACGATCTCGACCGGGATCGACGTCGCGAAGGCGACGAACCCGACGGTGCCGAGCAGGAAGGCGAACGCGATCGGCATGCCGATCGCCATCGAGCCCATCACGAAGACGACGAAGAACAGGATCAGGTTGCCGTTCCCCATGTCTTCGAGGTTCGGCCCGAACCATTGCAGAAGACCGATTGCGCAACCGGTCAGCACGAGCGCCACCAGCACCTGCTTCCAGTCGGCCACGCGTAACAGATTCTGGATCGCCGTGACCAGCATGAGCACGACGCCCACCGCGACCGCGGCCCCGCGATAGCCCTCGCTGATCTGCATGACGGGGCTGAGGCCATCGCTGAGGGAATCGTAGTGCTCCCAGGCGGGCATCACCAGCGCGGCAAGGACGGCGACGACCAGCATCGTGGCGACGGAATCCAGCCAGACGCGCTTGCGCTGGCTCATATCGCGGACAAAATAAGTGAGCCGCATGTGCTCGCCGCGGCGCAGCGCCACAGCGGCTCCAAGAACAGCAAGCCAGATGAAGATGAGCGTGGCGAGTTCATCCGACCAAGCGAACGGATTCCCGAATACATAGCGCGCTGTCGTGCTGGCGCCGAGCAGTACGACCTCGGCTACCAGCAACGCCGCCGCGGCGAACTCGACGACGAGGGACACGCCCCGGTCGAGCGCGCGCAACGCACGGCCCGCGGCGCTGGCCGGCGGTGCGCCGACTTCCTCGGGGAACTCCTCGCCGGCGAACTCGGCAGGCAAGTGTACCATCATCGGCCTCGGTGATCGGGTTGACGTGATCCGTGCGTTGCGGTGCGCCGCCTAGAGCGGCCCGGTGTACTTTTCGAGCAGCGCCCAGGGTTCGTCTCCGAACTTCTTCTTCCAGTCAGTATAGAACCCGGCCTGCTTCAAAGCGGCGCGGAACGGCTGCTTGTCCGGCGAGGTGAAGGTCAGGCCGGCCTTGGTCAGCGACCCCACGAGGTTGGTGTTGAGCGTCACGATGTCCTCGCGCTCCTTGACCGCGGCGTCGCTGAGGTTGCGTGTGATCGCATCGCGGATCTCGGCAGGAAGGCCGTTCCAGCGCCTCGCGTTCGCGAAGATGTAGTGGCCGTCCCAGATGTGGCCGCTCAGGGCGACGTATTTCTGCACCTCATACAGCTTGGCGCTGTCGATCAGCGCGAGCGGATTCTCCTGGCCGTCGACGACGTGCGTCTGCAATGCAGCGTAGAGCTCGCCGAAGTTGATCGATGTCGGCGCCGCGCCGAGGTCGCTGAACAAGGTCACCCAGAGCTGGTTTCCAGGGACGCGTATCTTGAGCCCCTTGAGGTCGTCCGGCGTGTTGATCGGTTTGTTGCTGGTGGTGATGTTGCGGTAGCCGTTGTCCAGCATCTTGGGAATGACATGCATGCCGACCTTGTCGAACTGGGCCCGCACATAGTCGCCCAGGTCGCCGTCCATCGCGGCCCAGACCTTGTCGTAGTTCTCGAACGCAAACGCGACCGCATTGATGCCGCCGACGGGCACCACTGTCTGGTTCACGCCGGAGGTCGACATGAAGTCGAGCGCTCCGGTCCGGGTCTGCGAGAACATGTCCGGCTCGCCGCCCAACTGGCTGTTGGGATAGATCTGGAGATCGACCTGACCGCCGGTGTCCTTCGCAATGGCCGCACTCGCTTCCTGGATCCGCTTCACGCCCGGATGGTCGGCGGGAAAGGCGGTGCCGTATCGCAGTCGGTATTTCGCGCTGTCGGCCGCGGCGGGACGCAGCGCGCCGCCGGCGAACGCCATGAAACCCGTTGCCGCGACGGCGGCACCAAACCGGCGCCGCCCGATGGATACGGCCATGCTTACCTCCCTGCTTGACTTCTTCAACTGGTCGACTAGTCGGCTACTACCGGAGAGTAGCCCAGGACGCAAGTGGGTCGTGCGCGGCTCAGGATTTCGGATTCACGGTGTCCGCTTGCCGCCGCGACCGGTCGGTGTTACGGAAGAGTAGTCGACTAGTCGACCCAGCCCCGCAATCGGAGGAAACCATGGTCGCCATCGCCGTCTCGTCTCCCGGGGTGCTCGAGGTCACACGCCAGAGCGAGCCGGTCCCGCCGGGTCCGGGCGAGGTGCTGGTGCGGGTCGAGCGGGCGGGCATCTGCGGCTCCGACATCCACATCTTCCACGGCTCCAATCCATTCGCTCGCTATCCGCGTGTGATCGGGCACGAATTCGCGGGCCATGTCGTCGCGGTCGGCTCCGGCGTCGAAGAACTGGCGTCCGGCGACAGGGTGGTCATCGATCCCGTCATCGCGTGTGGGCACTGCTATCCATGCCGCGTCGGCAGGCCCAACGTGTGCAGCAACCTCGAAGTCCTGGGCGTGCATCGCGACGGCGGCTTCCGCGACTACGTCGCCGTGCCGGCGGCGAACTGCGTGGCGATCCCGCCTGATCTGCCCATCGAGATCGCGACCCTTGCCGAGCCGTTCTCCGTCGCGGCGAACGTGCTGTCGCGCACCGGAGTCGATGCGGGCGATACGGTCCTGATCTACGGCGCGGGCACCGTCGGTCTGACGGTCCTGCAGGTCGCCCGTCTGCACGGCGCGCGCTGCATTGTGTCCGACGTCGATGCCGCGCGGCTGGAGCGGGCACGCGGATACGGTGCAGCTGTTGTTCTCGACCCGCGCTCCACCGACGTCCCCGCAGCCGTGCGCACGGAAAACGACGGCCTCGGTCCGACGGTCGTCATCGACGGCGCCGGCATCCCGTCGCTGCTGGAGGAAGCGTGCCGCCTGATCAGTCCGGCGGGGCGCATCGGTCTGCTCGGCTTCTCTCCCGCTCCGTGCAACGTCAGCCAGCAGCAGATCGTCGCCAAGGAGCTTTCGATCGTCGGCTCCCGCCTCAACCGCCGCTTCATTCCGCAGGTTGTGCAGTGGCTCGCCGAGGGGAAGATCAAGCCGGCCGCGATGATCACGCAGACGATCCCCGCCAGCGAGGCGCGTGCGGCGTTCGAGCTGATCGAGAAAGAACCGCAGCGCACGATCAAGGTGCATCTCGACTTCGCGCACTAGCCGGCGGAGCCTTGCCATGACCGGCGTCAGCGATCGCCCGCGTCTCTCGTCGGCCACGTTCGCGCAACTGCGCCCGGGAACCGCACGACCCGGCTACGACTGGCGAACGCTCGAGGCCGGGATCGTGCATCTCGGTCTCGGCGCTTTCGTCCGTGCGCACATGGCCACCTACACGGACGACCTTCTGGCGATCGAGCCGGGTCCGTGGGGGATCGCCGGCGTCAGCCTGCGCCGGCCGGACCAGCGCGACGCCTTGGCGCCTCAGGACGGGCTCTACACAGCGCTGCAGCGGGACGGCGCCGGCATGCAGGCACGCATCGTCGGCTGCCTGCGGCGGACGATCGTAGCGCCCGAGAACCCCGCCGCGCTGGTCGCGACGATGGCCGCCCCGTCCTGCCGCATCGTCAGCCTGACGATCACCGAAAAGGGCTACTGCCACGATCCGGCAACCGGCCAGCTCGACCAGCACAACCCCGAGATCCGCCACGACCTGGAAAACGCCGCGGCACCGCGCTCGGCCGTCGGGCTGATCGTGGCTGGGCTGGCGGCGCGGCGTCTTGCCGGACTGCCGCCCTTCACCGTGCTGTGCTGCGACAACCTGCCGCACAACGGGCGGCTCGTGGCCGGCCTGGCACACAATTTCGCGGCGATGCGGGACGACGCGCTCGCCAGATGGATCGAAGCGAACTGTGCGTTTCCCTCGACGATGGTGGACCGCATCGTTCCCGCGACCACAGACCAGGACATCGCGGCCGCCGCCGAAGCGACCGGGCTCTGCGACGCGGCACCGGTCACGCATGAGCCGTTCCGCCAGTGGGTGATCGAGGAAAGCTTCGTCGCACGCACGCGACCGGCCTGGGACAAGGTGGGGGCGCAGCTCGTCACCGATGTCGCGCCTTACGAGCACATGAAGTTGCGCCTGCTCAACGGGGCGCACTCGGCGCTTGCCTATCTCGGCTATCTGTCGGGCTACGAGACCATCGCCGACGTCATCGCCAACGATGCGTTCCGGGCCTATGTCGGCCGGCTCTGGGACGAGATCATCGCGGTCGTGCCGCCGCCGCCCGGCGCGGACCTGCACCGCTACGCGGCGGAACTGCTCGCCCGCTTCGGCAACACTGCGATCCGGCATCGCACTTGGCAGATCGCCATGGACGGGTCGCAGAAACTGCCACAACGGCTTCTGTCCACCGTCAGGGAGCGGCTCGCCCGCAATCTGCCCATCCCCCGGCTCGCGCTCGCCATTGCCGGCTGGATCCGATACATCGGCGGCAAGGACGAAGCCGGGCAGCCGATCGATGTGCGCGATCCGCTCGCGGACCGGTTGAAGACGGTGCTGGCCGAGGCCGGCCCCGATCCCGCGCGCCAGGTGGAGGCGGTCCTTCGGGTCGACGCGATCTTCGGCGCCGATCTGCCGAATGCGCCGGGTTTCGCCCAAGCGGTGACGCGCGCCTATACGCGCTTGCGCGACACGGGTGCGCGCGCCGCCATCACCGACGCCTGAACGCAGCAATCTGGAACGCGGGAGTTGCCGATGGAACAAAGCTGGCGCTGGTTCGGCCCGGACGATGTAGTCCCCCTGCATGCGATCCGGCAGGCCGGAGCGACCGGCGTCGTCACGGCGCTGCATCAGGTCCCGTACGGCGAGGTCTGGACGACTGACGCGATCCAGGAGCGCAAGTCGATCATCACCGCCGATCCGACCCTGGGTCTGCACTGGAAGGTCGTCGAGAGCCTGCCTGTGCACGAGCGCATCAAGCTGGGCGAAGGCGACCTCGCCCCGCTGTTCGACAATTACCGTCAGTCGCTGCGCAACCTCGCAGCCTGCGGCATCAAGGTGATCTGTTACAACTTCATGCCGGTCGTGGACTGGACCCGAACGGAGCTCTACCACCCGCTTCCGGGCGGCGGCCGCGCGTTGCGCTTCAACGCCCACGAATACGCCGCGTTCGACTGCTTCATGCTCGAACGGCCCGGCGCCGAGGCGGACCACTCCGCGGACGTGCTGGCGCGGGCGCGCGCGTGGTTCGCGCAGGCGTCTGAAGCCGACAAGGCGCGTCTGCTGTCGAGCATCATGGCGGGCCTGCCCGGCGCGTTCGATCGGTACGACATCCCGGGCCTGCGGTTGATGTTGCAACGCTATAAAGACTTCTCCGCCGACACCCTTCGCGCCCATCTGGCCCGGTTCCTGCGCGAGGTCGTGCCGACAGCCGAGGAGGTCGGCATCCGCATGGCGATCCATCCCGACGACCCGCCGCGGCCGCTGATGGGCCTGCCGCGCATTGTCTCAACCGCGTCGGACCTCGCCTTCATCACGGCGGCGGTAGACTCCGTCGCCAACGGCGTGACGCTGTGCACCGGCTCGCTCGGCGCGGGCGCGCAGAACGACGTCGGCGCGATCACCCGGCAGTGCGCAGACCGCATCCACTTCGTGCATCTGCGCAATGTCGCCAAGGAGCCCGACGGGTCGTTCATGGAAGCCGACCATCTGGCAGGCGACACCGACATGGTCGACATCGTCGACACGGTGCTGTCCGAGCACAAGCGGCGCCGGGATGCTGGTGACGTGGACTGGCGCATCCCGTTCCGACCGGATCACGGCCACGAACTGCTCGACGATATCGGCAAGAACAGCTTTCCCGGCTATTC
>DATEQV010000079.1:0-8728 GCA_035272265.1 Acidisphaera sp.
GATCCTCGTCCGCATCCCCGCCGGACGGTGGGGACGCCCGTCCGACCTCGCCGGTGTCGCGGTCTTCCTCGCCTCCGACGCCGCCGCCTACGTCCATGGCGCCACCATCCCCGTCGACGGCGGATGGCTGGCACGCTGATCGAGGCCCCCATGCGCACCGCCACCAACCCGCACCTGCGCTTCGCCACGATCGGCGAATGCATGCTGGAGCTGCACTACGAAGACGCCGGCGGCATCGTGCTGTCATTCGGCGGCGACACCTTCAACACCGCCGCCTATGCGCGCCGCCTGGGTGACGGGCTCGGCGATTTCGTCGACTACATCACCGCCATCGGCGACGATCCGTTCAGCGCCGAGATGGCGGCGTTCTGGTCGGCCCAGGGCGTCGGCCACAGCCATGTCCTGCGCCGCGCTGGCAAGCGCCCCGGCCTGTATTTCATCAAGCTCGACGCCAACGGCGAGCGCCGGTTCTACTACTGGCGCGGCGAGGCGGCGGTGCGCGACTGCTTCGAAACCGAAGGCTCGGACGAACTGCTCGCCTCGCTCGGCGGCTTCACCCATATCTACCTCAGCGGCATCACGCTGGCGGTGCTGCGGCCGGCCAGCCGGGAGCGGCTGCTGTCGCGGCTGGAACAGCTCGCGCGCAGCGGCACGACGATCGTGTTCGACTGCAACCACCGCCCGCTGCTGTGGGAGTCGCCGCAGACCGCCGGCACGTTCGCGGCCCGCATGGCGCGGATGGCGACGCACCTGCTGCTGACGGTCGAGGAGCTCGCCGTCGTCGGCGTCGCACCCGCGGCCGAGGCCGGCGCGGCCTACTTCTCGGCCTGGCCCGATCTCGACGTGGTCATCAAGGACGGCGAGCGTCCGTGCACCCTGGTCCACGGCGGGCGGACGACCGTGGTGCCGGGCGTGCATGTCGAGCACGTGGTCGACACCACCGCTGCCGGCGATTCCTTCAGTGCCGCCTACATGCTCGGCCGCGCGCTCGGCCTCGATCCGCAGGAGAGCGCGCGGCGCGCGCACGTGGTGGCCGCTGCCGTCGTCCAGTACCACGGCGCCATCATCCCGAAAGACGCAACACCTGCCGTGTTCGCGGCGGAGCTCGCCGCGCAGCGGGCAGCGGCGGACTGAAGCCAAAGGGGGAGACCATGCAGATCAAGAAAGCGGTCGAGAAAATTCCGGGCGGCCTGATGCTGATCCCCCTGTTGCTCGGCGCGTTGGTCAAGACCTTCGCGCCCCATGCCGGCGCATACTTCGGTTCGTTCACCAACGGCCTGATCACCGGCACCGTCCCGATCCTGGCGGTGTGGTTCTTCTGCATGGGGGCGACGATCGACCTGCGCGCCACCGGCACGGTGTTGCGCAAGTCGGGTACGCTGGTCGTCACCAAGACGCTGGTCGCCTGGGTCGCGACGATGATCGCCGCCATGTTCATCCCGGACGACGGCATCAAGACCGGCCTGTTCGCCGGCATGTCCGTCCTCGCGATCACGGCGTCGATGGATATGACCAATGGCGGCCTGTATGCCGCGGTCATGCAGCAATACGGCACCAAGGAGGAGGCGAGCGCCTTCGTCCTGATGTCGATCGAGTCCGGACCGCTGGTCTCGATGCTCATCCTGGGCGCGGCGGGTGTGGCCGTGTTCGAGCCGCGGCTGTTCGCCGGTGCGGTGTTGCCGTTCCTGATCGGCTTCGCGCTGGGCAACCTGGATGCGGAACTGCGCAAGTTCTTCGGCGCCTGCGTGCAGCCGCTGATCCCGTTCTTCGGGTTTGCACTGGGCAACGGCCTCGATCTCAGCGTGATCGCCACCAGCGGTGTGGCGGGCGTCCTGCTGGCGCTTGGCGTGATCGTGGTCACGGGCATCCCGCTCATCCTCGCCGACAAGTTCATCGGCGGCGGCAACGGGGCGGCGGGGCTTGCCGCCTCCTCGACCGCAGGGGCCGCGGTCGCCAATCCGGTCATCATCGGCGAGATGATTCCGAAGTTCAAACCGGTGGTTGCCGCCGCCACGGTGCTGGTCGCCACCTCGTGCCTGGTCACCGCCATCCTCGTCCCCATCCTGACGGCGCTGTGGACCAAGCACGTGGCGAAGAAGGTGCCAGCCGCCGCGGACGAGACAGCCGGCGCCGCCGTGGTGGCCGAAGCGGCGCACGGCGACTAGGGCGCGCCGCCCGGGGCCGCGCGTCGGACACGACGTCGCGGCCCGTCCGCTGGATTGACGTCCCGCTTCCCGCGCGGGCACGCTCGGCGTGCTGCCGAGAACGGCATGCGGTCGGGGAGGGGCGTATGCCGCGCGCAACGATATGGACGATCGCGGCGCTCCTGTTCGCCGCACCGGCGCTCGCCTACGATCCCGGCTCCGATCTCTTTCAGGCGAAAACGATCGTCACCGGCACCGACGCGAGAAGCCGCCCCGACGGGTTCCGCCAGACCTTGCTCGACGTGCTGGTGAAGGCCTCCGGCGATCCGGCCATCGCCTCGGCGCCCGGCATCGACGCCGTCGAGAACGACGCCGGCACGCTGGTGCAGGACTACCGCTACGAGGACCGGATGTGGGACACGCCCCTGCACGACCAGCAGGGCACCGAGGACCGGCCCTACGACTTCACCGTCCGCTTCGACCCGCAGGGGATCGAGGCCGCCCTCGCCAGGACCGGCCACAGGCTGTGGTCCGGCGACCGTCCCCCGCTGCTGCTGCACGTCATCGTCGCGCGGGGCGGCAACAAATACGCCGTGACCGCCGACGGCAACGCCGCCGACACCGCGCGGCAGGCGGCGTCACTCGCCGCCAACCGCTACGCGATGCGCGTCGTCCTGCCGCCGGTGCCGCCCGGCGATCGCCCGGAAGACCGGCTGCGCTTCGCCCCGGTGCGGGTTCCGGGCGCAGTGACGCTCGACGGCACGCTCGACTGGAGCGACCGCGACAGCGGCTATGATGGAAGCTGGACGCTGGTCGCCGACGGCAAGCCGCACCAATGGGGCATCCGCGGCGTCTCCCTCGACGAAGCGTTCAGGAACGCTGTGGCGGGTGCGATGAAGATCCTGTCGGGGAACGGCGAGCCGGGCTGAACGTCGCTGGCCCGCGCCCACGTGTCCGTCATCCGCGCGCGCGAAAGCAGCCGGCCTCGTGGTCGTCCACCACGCCGACGGCCTGCAGGTACGCGTGCACGATCGTCGAGCCGACGAACCGGAATCCCATCCGTCCGAGCTCCTTGCTGACCAGGTCCGACAGGGCCGTGCGCGCGGCCGGGCGCTCGTCGTCCCGCCTGCGCAGCACCACCGGCTTGCCGCCGGTGAAGCGCCACAGCCACGCGTCGAACGACCCGTGCGTCTCCTGCACGCGCAGGAACGCGCGCGCGTTGCCGACCGCGGCTTCGATCTTGCCGCGATGGCGCACGATCGCCGGATCGCCCGCCAGCCGCTCGACATCGGCCTCGGTGAACGCCGCCACCCGCGCCGGATCGAAGCCGGCGAACGCGGCGCGGTAGCCGGCGCGCTTGCGCAGCACGATCTCCCAGCTCAGCCCCGCCTGCGCGCCCTCCAGCACCAGCATCTCGAACAGCGTCCGGTCGTCATGCACCGGCACGCCCCATTCGGTGTCGTGATCCGCGATCAACGGCTCGCGCGACGCCCAGCGGCAGCGGCGCCGTTCGTCCGGCCCGGTCATCGCGCCACTCAGTCGATCACCACCGGCGTGTCGCGCACCGCGTCCGCGTGCGGATCGCCCTCCGGCAGCACGCCGCGGATATACTCGCGGCTTTTCCACGGCGGCGGCGGCGGCGTGTAGCCGGGCCTCGGCAGGTACTCCGACAGCCGGCCCGTCGTCAGGTCATGCACCGCGCGCGGGCAGTTCGTGTACAGCTCGCACGCCACCCGCACCACCAGCTTCGCCGCATGATGCTTCGCGAGGGTCTCGGCATCGTCGCGGATCGTCGCCATACCGTTGATCCGGATGCGCGACGTCCTGCCGTCGAACTTCACGAACAGCAGGCCGACGCGAGGATTGCGGCTGATGTTGCCGAGCGTGCGGTACATCGAGTTGCCGTCGTATTCCGGCCACTCCAGCGTCCCCGGCCCGACGATCTTGACGAACCCCGGCTCGCCCGCGCGCATGCTGCAATCCACATGCTCCCCGCTCGCGGTGGCGACGAAGAAGAACGGCGCCGCCTCGATCAGCGCGCGGTCCTGGTCCCAGAAATCGTAGTGCCGCCGCCGCGCCGACAGCGCGTCCGCCACGCGCCGTCCGTCGAAACGGTCCTGCAACGCGCGCATCCCCTCGTGATAGAACGGCGGCCACTCCGTCATCCCCACCTCCAAGGCAACCGCGCCAGTCTGCCGTGCGGGCGCCCCGGCTGTCCAAGCCGGCGATGGCCCCGCGCCCGGGCCTGCGGCACGGCTCCCCGTGGTTGCGGACGCAACCGCCGCGTCAGTCCTCGTACGGCTGCAGGTGGTAGATGAACGACTTGATGTGCGGGTGCGTGCTGATCAGCAGGTTGGCCGGGAGGTCGCGCTTGAACGACCGCCGGCGCTGCGGCTGACCGAGAGCTTGTAGACCCCGTCGCCGATGCGGTAGCTGCGCTTCCAGCTCCGCCCGGAATTCAGGTCCCGCACCTTCTCGCTGGCGGTGACGCCGCGCAAGCCGGGGCGCGCGGCGGCATTGGCGGCGGCGAAGGCCTGCCACCCATTGTCGCAGTCGGCCTTCAACGCCTTCAGCCCTTCGTCGGTGACGAGGTATTCGTCCGACGAGGCGAGGTCCCAGGCATCGGCGAGGATGGTTTCGATCCCGGCCAGCCCCTCCGCGCTGGTCGATTCCATGCGGGTGTAGATGTTCGTGAGCTTCTTCCAGCCGGCTTCCCAGTCCTCGTACTGCTTCTCCAGCTTCTCGACCTTGGCGATGAAGTAGCCGCGCCCTTCGCGGTCGCGGTTCTCGTACACGTCCTTGAGCGCTTCCTTGTATTCGCTCTGTGCGGCGCCAACGCGCTTCTCGATCCGGGCAAGCTGCACGAGATCGGTGGCTTCGACTTTGCCCCACGTTTCGACAGAGCTGAATTTCGCGCGGATCTTGCCGAAGTCGCCGTTGAGCGCCGCGAGGCCTTCCAGCCACCGCTCGAGTTCCTCGAGCGCCGTGTTGGCATCCGCCGGCGACTTAGCGGTGCGGATCGCGTCCTTGAGCCTCTTGTCGAGCCGCTTCGTTTCGGCCTTGATCTGCTCGACCTTGTCGTTGCCGAGCGCCTCGATCTCGGTCAATCCGCCGAGCTTGCCCTCCTCCGTGACGCTCGACGCGATCGCCTTCGGATAGGTGGCGCCGACCTCGCCGTATTTGTCGGCGACGGGTTCGAACAGTTCGAGCTCTTGCGCGGTGAACGCGGTGTTGCCGAACAGCAGCTTGCGCTGCGCGAGCGACTTGCCGAGGTCGTTGACGATCTTGTCCTTCGCGCCGGGATCGGTGGTGGTGCCGAGGCTGTTGACGGCCTTGTCCCAGGTCGGGCGGGTCATGATCGTGCCGACGACCGCGCCCTCCTGGCTGCGCAGGTTGCCCGGGCCGTCCCACTTCTCGTTGAAGACGCGGCCGGGCTCGCCGAGCAGCGGGCGTGCCTCGGTGCACCATTGCTTGAGCGCGCTGAGCGACATCGGTGCTCTCCCCGGTCAGACGACGGTGTCGGCGACGCCCTTGAGCGCCGCGGTCAGCGTTTGCGCGATGGCGACGGGCCGCAGCGGGTTGCGGTCGACATGCGCGATGAGCTTGTCGGCGGCGACGCGGTCGATCAACGCGAGCACCTCGCGCTTGACGGCGGCGTTCTGTTCGGCACGGCCGTCGGACAGCGCGTTGATGCCGGCGTCGATCGTGTCGCCGAGCGTGTCGCAGAAGGCGTCGACCTCGTCGGCGACGCGTTCGGCGAGGTCGGCCTCCTCGGGCAGCGCCTCGGCGATGTCGTTGGCGAGCGCGCGGGCCTCTGACGTCGCGCGCATGCGCGCGGCGCCGAAGGCGAGCAGTGCCTTGCGGTAGGCGACGACGCCTTTGGGCGGCCCATCGGTCCGCGGCCCGTCGGTGCGCGGCCCATCGGCGAGGCCGAGCCTGACGCCGAACACATCGCGCATCCAGGCGCGCTGAGCCTGTGCGAGATCGTCGGCCATCGCATCGCCCCCCGGGTTCGGCGGGGTGTTCCCGCGCCCGGCTCACGCTATCAGGGTTGCAGCGCGCGCGGCAACGCACTTATCGGTAGTATATTCACGCGGGCCCTGCACCCGTCACGACACGTCCCTCCCGCACCCTGCGGGCGATGCCGCCGGTCATTCCGAAGCGTTACCGAACCGAGGCGTCATGAACCGCTTGACGAAATTCCGATGTCGGAATGGACTGGCGCAATCAGATGGAGGGCCGTGCGTTGCCGCCGATCAACGGCCGCTTTGCCGACGACTTCCGCCCCGTGGTCGCGGCAGCGGCCTTGATGCTCGGGGTGAGCGTGCCCGGACTGGCGCACGCCGATCCGGCGTCCGACTGTCAGGCCGCGGGCGGCAGCTACATGACCGGCGCTGTCGTCTCCGGGCCGCAGTTCTGGCGCGGCCATCCGCTGCGCGGCGTCGAGTTGTCGCACACGCATATCCGCGTGCGGTCCGACGGCGACCAGCGCGTGTACGATGTCGCGATGGATGACGTCTTCGCCGGCGGCTACGACGCGGCGGGCGACTCGGTGCCGGCGCCGCTGTCGCAGATCCAGGTCGGCGATCATGTCGAGTTGTGCGGCCAGCTCTACCCGGACGGGACGGGCATTCACTTCGTGCATACGAACTGCGGCGACCCCCCGATGGCGAGCGACCCGGACGGCTGGGTGAAAGAGATCGCGGCAGACGGCGCGCGGGGCCCGAACCTGGAGGCGAGCACGGAATACTGCTCGCTGTGGCAGCGCCACTAGCAAGGCAGGGCGGTTGCTCTCGTCATGGTCCGCGAAGGCGGACCATCTACGCCTTTGCCGGCCGTGCGAAAGACGGGCCCGGCCCGTCTGCTGTGGGCCATGACGGTGAAACGACGACGGCCGTTCGGTCCGCATGAACCCGCCCTGGCCAGGGCGGGAACCCGGCAATCGCGAAGCTTGACCGGCCGCGCGCATTGCGGCGCGGGGCCGCGCGTGGTTAGCGTCTGCTTTGATCGAGGGAGGACCGGATGCGCCGCCTGCTTCTTCTCCTGGCAGTCGCGCCGCTGGCGGGCTGTTACTACTACCCATACCCGCCGCCGGCTTACTATCGCCGACCGCCACCGCCACCGCCGGGTTACAACCAAGGTCGTCCGCCGCCGCAACAGCCGGGCCAGTACTATCCGTCGAATCCCGAGTGACCGGCGGTCTGACGAGTTCGGATGACGGCAGCCGGGCCGTGGTTGCCTAGGCTCGGGCGGTGTGTGCGGCGACGGGCGAAGCGGGCGCGGTGCCGGGTGACGTGTCGCCTGCGGTGAACGAGCAGGATGCGCCCTGCGGCGATGCCGCCGAGCGGCCGCGCCAACCAACCGCGGTCCTCGAGGCCGACGCGGAGCAGCGTCGGAGGCGATAGGCGCGGCTGAACGTCTGCCATGATGCAAGAGCAAGCAGCCCCGCTCACCTTCACCACGCCCGCGTGGAAGTGTCTCCTGTTCGCCTGTCTCTCGGCTGGCTTCGTCATGGTCGGCTGGTTCCTGGTCGCCGCTGCCGACACGACGACCTTTCACGGGTTGAAAGGGTACGTCGCCGGCTGGGCCGCGATCATCTTCTTCGGCCCGTGCGGCATCGTGCTCGCGCTGCAGATCTTCCCGAGGTTCCGGCAGCGGCTGACGGTCGAGGAGGACGGCTTCGAGGTCCGCACATGGCGGGGCGTCAGGCGCTACCGGTGGGCGGACGTCGCCGGCTCCTTCCAGATCTACAAGGTGCGGCGAACCAAGTTGGTCGTCTTCGACAACGCGCAGGCCGGCCGCAATCTCAACACGGCGTTCTCCGGCTTCAACAGTTCGCTGCCGGCTCAGCTCGGCATCCCGCCTGAACAGCTGGCGCGCCTGATGAACGACCGGCTGACCGCCGCGCGCGGCGGCCGTTCCGGTCACCTCCGCTCAGGCGAGCAATTCCTAGGATAATAGCAAGCGTAGGGTGCAAAAGCGCGCAGCGCGCATTGCACCATTCTTCTCGGTTGCCGAGGTGAGCGGCGGATTACCCTTGCGCTGCATCCTACTTGCTTGCTTGCTACTTGCTGAACGTGCTTGCAAGGATGCTATCCGCACGATGAGAGCCGGTCTCTATAAAAGATTGCATCCATGGCGACCATCTTTCGCGAGATAGACCGAACTATGCCAGCGAACGCAATCGTGCTGCGGTCGTGCGTCAAATCTAAGCGCAGCTACCGGTGCAAAGCCGCTGAAATGTACACAAGCCCCCTCTTCCAAAAGACGATGGCTTACGCACAGCGCCTCAGGGCAAAGCGCATCTTTATCCTATCGGCAAAGTACGGTCTGCTGGACCCGGATGACATCATCGACCCATACGAACAGACACTCAAAACTAGTCTCTGCTCAACCCGGTGCGAGCACGGACTTTCCCTGTAGCGTCATTCTGATGGCCTGATAGGCGTCGATGCCACGACGAGCGGCGGTTCCCACGATGGAGCGGAGCGCGGCGAACAGGTCGGCGCCCCAGTTGGAGCGGAAGCCACCGGTGACCTTGCGATAGGTGGCGGTGGGACGGAGTTCACGTTCGCTGCCATTGT
>DATEQV010000080.1:0-6949 GCA_035272265.1 Acidisphaera sp.
GCGGCGAGCCCGTGGCATGACCCAGAAGCAGGCGATCGCCATCGGTGACCAAAACACCGCAACTGAGCGCGCGTGGCCGCATTCAGCGGCCAGCTTCCGCCGGCTCCTCGCTCGTCTCCAGCTCCAGTCTTTTCAGCAGCAACTCGTTGCCCGACCGGAGATCGACCTGCCACGCGCCGCAGTTCCGGCACAGCAGCGCGTTCGGCTTCACCGTGCTGTCGATGCCGCACGCCGCGCAGGAGACGACGACCGGCACGGTCTCGATCTCCAGTTCGGCCGCTTCGGCAATGGTTCCAAGGCGCGCCACCTCGAACGCGCGGGCAAGCAACGCGCCGTCGATCCCCGACAGCGGACCGACCGCGACGACGATCCCGGTGACACCTGACGCACGATGCGCCTCGGCCACGCGCTGGGCCTCGCGCAACAGGCTCCGGCAGACCGACAGTTCATGCATCCGCGGAGGCCGCTTCTGCCGCGAGCATCGTGTCGAGCAGGTCCCACGCGGTCGACGCCTCGTCCCCGGACATCTTCTGGATCGCGTAGCCGACATGGACCATCACGTGGTCGCCCGGCTCGATCGCCTCGTGCTGCAACAGGAACAGGCTGACCGACCGGCTGATGCCCTTCGCCTCGCAGCGCGCCATGAAGCCGTCCCGCTCCATCACGCGCATGGGCACACCGAGACACATCGACCCGCTCCCCGCTTCGCTCGCCCCCGGCTACGTGGACCCAATCTGCGCGCCGGACAATGCCGCCGGGATGAGCTGGATCAACCGGCCGCGCCGGCACGCCGTGGCCTGAGCGGCAGGCGTCAAGCGCCGACGGCGACCTCCAGCCAGCCGCGTGGATCGAACCTGCTCCGGTCGCCTGCGCGCAGCAGAGCCGTCGTCGTCAGGGCTTCGATGATGCACGGGCCGGCGATCTCGTCCTCGCCGAGCGCTTCGAACGAATGGACCGGCACCTCGATCCACGTCCCGAGATAAACCCGCCGGGTCCGTTCCGCCTGGGTTGCGGCGGACGCGATGGAGCGGCCTGCCGCCGCGGCGCGGAACTTGCCGGTCACCGAGCAGCGCGCATTCACGAGCACGACCTCCTGGTCGCGCAGCGCGTAGGTGTAGAGGTCTTGGTGACGCCCGTGGAACGCGTCGGCGATCGCTGCGGCAGTCGTATCGTCGTCCCCGTCGAAGCACGCGTCCAGCGGGACCGAGATCTCGAAGACCTGTTCGCCGTAGCGCATGTCGGCGGATCGGTGCACCTCCAGCGCCCCCTCGAACCAGTGCAGCCGCTCGCGTCCCTCCGCCTCCATCTCGGCGAACGCGGCGCGCAGCGGCGCTGCCGCGATCCCGCCGCCCTGCGGCTGGCTGCGCATCAGCTCGATCCGCAGGTCGGTGTTCAGCATCCCCCACGCCGACAGCACCGACGCGTGCAGCGGGATGATCGCGCAGGTGATGCCGAGTTCCGCCGCGACCGCGCAGACGTGCAGCCCGGCCGCGCCGCCGAACGAGAGCAGCGTGTGCTCGCGCGGATCGACCCCGCGCTTGACGGTCGCGACCCGCACGCCGTCGGCCATGCGCGCGTTGACGAGACGATGGATCCCGGCGGCCGTCGCCGCACGGTCGAGCCCCAGTGTTGCGGCGAGTCTGTCGATCGCGCGTTCGGACGCCGCCCCATCGAGGCGGCGCTGCCTGCCGAGCGAGGCGTCGAGATAGCCGAGGCACAGATTGGCGTCCGTGACGGTCGGACGCGTGCCACCCAGCCCGTAGCAGGCCGGTCCCGGATCGGCCCCGGCACTTTCCGGCCCGACCTGCAGCAGTCCCGAACGGTCGAGGCGCGCGATCGAGCCGCCGCCGGCGCCGAGCGTGACGATGTCGAGCATCGGCAACGCGATGCGGGCATCGCCCACGAAACGGCCGCCGGACAGGCTCGCGCGGCCGCCACGCACCAAGGCGATGTCCGTGCTGGTGCCGCCCATGTCGAAGGTGATGAGCTGCGCCCCGAGCCCCGTCTTCGACAGCGCCAGGCCAGCCGCGACCCCACCCGCGGGGCCGGACAGGGCGGTGCCGACCGCGAGCCGCGACGCCTCGGCCGCCGAGGCGACGCCGCCATGCGACATGATGACGAACAGCGGGCCCGCGAAACCGGCGGCCCGCAGGCGCGACTGCAGCCGCTCCAGATAGCCGTGGATGATCGGTCCGACCATCGCGTTGGCGATGGTGGTGGAGAACCGCTCGAACTCCTTGATCTGCGGCAGCACTTCGGACGAGGTCGTGACGAACGCATCGGGCAGGCGGCGTCGCGCGGCTTCGGCGACGGCGGCCTCATGCGCCGGGTTCCGCCAGGCGTGCAGCAAGCACACGGCGATCGCCTGCACGCGCTCGGCTTCGAGCGTGTCGAGCGCGCGTTCGACCGATCCGATGTCGAGCGGGACTTCGATCGATCCATCGCCGCGCATGCGCTCGCGCACCGGCAGACGCAGCCGGCGGGCCACGAGCGGGACTGGCGCGGGCATGCGCAGGTTGTAGCGGTCGGGCTTCAGCCCTTCCCGCATGTCGACGACGTCGCGGTGGCCTTCCGTCGTCAGCAGACCGACAAGCGGAGTCTTGCGCTCGAGCAGCGCGTTCGTCGCGACCGTCGTGCCGTGCACGATGCGGCCGGTTTTGGCCAGCAGCGACGCGACGCTGCGGCCGACGCGCTCCGCCGCGAGGCGCAGCCCCTCCATCACGCCGTCGGACTGATCCCGCGTCGTCGCTGCTTTCGCCACCGTCACCGTGCCGTCGGGTGCGGCGAGAACGACGTCGGTATAGGTGCCGCCGACATCGATGCCGATCGTCCACGCCGTCACAGCAGCCCTTCCGCCGCGTCGGTCGCCCTCGCCTCGGGGTCTCTCGATGCCGGGTCGCCCCAGCCGCCGCCGCCGCCGGAGAGAACGCGCAGCACCGTGCCCGGCGGCATGACGATCCCGGTCTCCTTGGTGCGCAACACCCGCGTGCCGCCGCCCGGCACCTCCATCGTGTAACGGTGCGGCGCGCCGTCCATGCCGCCGCACATGCCGCGCGCGCCGTGCCGCGCGCCGTCGCCGGCCGTGTTGGCGTGCGAGGGCTCCGTGGTTTCCAGGCGCAGGACAAGGTCGCCGCCGGTGCCGCCGCGGTACTGCCCCTCTCCCGCCGAGCCCGGCCGGAACTCGTGGCGCTCGAACAGCAGCGGAAAGCGGCTCTCTGTGACCTCCACGCTGCCGAACTTGATGCCCCCGGCGGAATGCCATTCGCCGGCCGCGTTCCAGCCGTCGCCGCAGGACGATGCGCCGCCGCCGGGGCGCGCCTGGAACAGATGCCAGATGAAGCGCCGCCCGGTGCGCGGCTGCGCGCCCTCGATCGCGATGCGGAAGCGCCGCCCCCACCCCGCCATCGCGCGCTCCGGACAGCAGGCGGAGAGTGCCACGATCACCGCCTCGACGATCTCGTTGGAGCAGTGGCTCGTGCACAGCGTCACCGGGGCGGGCGGCTCGGCCCAGACGACCGCGCCGGGCCTGGCGACCACGCGCAGCGGCCGGAACGCGCCCTCGTTGCGGGCGACGTCGGGGTCGAGCAGGAAGGCGAACGCCATCGCGACGGCTGACTGCATGTTCGCGTGCGAGGAGTTCACGAAGCCGCGCACCTGCGGGTCGGATCCGGTCAGGTCCACCGTCACCTCGCTGCCGCGCTTGGTCACGCGGGCGCGGATGGCGATGTCGGTGGCACCATGGCCGTCGTCGTCGAGCAGCGCCTCGCCCTCGAACACGCCGTCCGGCCACGAAGCGACGATGTCGCGCGCGTGGCGGTCCGCTGCGTCGAGCATCGCGTCGACCGCGCCGGTCAGCACGGGCTCGCCGAGTTCGCCGAGGATCGTCGAGACGCGCTGCTCGCCGAGCCGCGCGGCGCCGATCATCGCCGCGAGGTCGCCACGGAAGTCGCGCGGATGCCGCACGTTGGCGGCCAGCATCGCCAGCAGGTCCTCGCGCAGTTCGCCGCGTTCGGTCAGGCGGATCGGCGGCACCCGCAGGCCTTCCTGCCAGATTTCAACGGCGGCGGGGTTGTACGCCCCGTGCGTCGCGCCGCCGATGTCGCTCTGGTGCGCCCGCACCACCGACCAGAACACCGTCCGGTCGCCGACCAGGACCGGCACGCAGGCCGTGAGGTCCGGCAGGTGGCTGCCGCCGTGATAGGGATCGTTCAGCAGAAAGACATCGCCCCTGGCCGGGTGGGGGAACGCCTCGGCGACCGCCCTTGCCGCCCAGGGCATCGCCCCGACATGAACCGGGATATGATCGGCCTGCGCCACCAGCCGGCACTGCGCGTCCACCAGCGCGATCGAGAAATCGCGCGAGGAGTTGAGGATCTGGGAGTAGGCGGTGCGCAGCATCGCCTCGCCCATCTCCTCGACGATCGCGGTCAGCCGGTTCTGCAGGACCGCGACGGTGACAGGATCGATCGTGATGGCAATGCCTCCGCCCGGCTGTGTCCGGACCATGGTCCGTGACGTAGATTGACCATCAGTGTGAAGGCTAGCGGAAGAAACACAACGAGGTTGCGTCATGGCCACAGCCCCCGCCTCGCCCGTCCTGGGCACCCAAGCGCCGCAGTTCCGGCTGCCCGCGACCGACGGCAAGACCTACGCGCTGCAGGATGTCGCCGGCGCCAAGGGCACGGGGATCGTGTTCATCTGCAATCACTGTCCCTACGTTAAGGCGGTGATCGACCGGCTGGTGACGGACGCCATGACGCTGACGGCGGAGGGCGTCGGCTTTGCCGCGATCTGCTCGAACGACGCCGAGAGCTATCCGGAGGACTCGTTCGACAACATGAAGCGCTTCGCCGCGGCGCACGGCTTCCCGTTCCCCTACCTGCACGATGCGGATCAGTCGGTCGCGCGCGCCTACGATGCGGTCTGCACGCCGGATTACTTCGGCTACGACGCCGGGCTGACACTTCGGTATCGCGGCCGCCTGGACGAGGGCCGCACCACCCCGCCGCCGCCGAACGCGCGTCGCGAGCTCGTCGAGGCCATGCGCGCGATCGCCGACGGCAAGGAACCCGGCGATCAGGTCCCCTCTGTCGGCTGCTCGATCAAGTGGAAGGCGCGGTAGCCCAAGAGAGGTTCAATACGCGCGCGATCCGTGACGAGCGCAAGGCTCGCGGCGCGAAAAGGCGGGACCTGTCCGTGGCCCTGGCGCGCCCCGAGCTTTTGATTTCGTGCTCACCGGGCAATCATGGCTCGGTCCTGCCGACGCGGCGGGCGCGGCGACATGGAGGGGGACGCGATGCAGCCTGGGCTCGAGATGCCGACCGCAAAAGAGGCGCTGCGCCGCATCGCCGCCGGGAAGTTGACGCCGGCCGCGTGGATGGAGGCCTGCCTTGATCGCATCGACGCGCTCGAGGCAACGGTGCGCGCCTTCGTCCATCTCGATCGCGAGGCAGCCCGGTGCGCCGCTTCGTTGCCGGCGCAAGGCGCGCTGCATGGCGTGCCGATCGGCGTGAAGGATACGTTCGACACGGCCGACATGCCGAGCGCCTACGGATCGGTGATCTGGCACGGGCACCGGCCGCGCGCGGACGCGGCGATGGTGGCGTGGGCCCGTGCCGCGGGCGGCGTGATCATGGGCAAGACGGTCACCACGGAGTTCGCCACCCGCCACCCGGGGCCAACCACCAATCCGGCCAACGCGGCGCACACGCCGGGCGGGTCGAGCAGCGGCTTGGCGGCCGGGGTGGCGGCCGGTTTCTTTCCGCTCGCGTTCGGGTCGCAGACGGCGGGAAGCGTGATTCGTCCCGCCGCATTCTGCGGCGTCGTCGGCTTCAAGCCGAGTTTCGGCGTGCTGCCTCGCGCCGGAATGAAACTGATGTCCGACAGCCTCGACACGCCCGGGGTCTTCGCCCGATCCGTTGCCGACTGCGCGCTGGCGGTGGGCGCCATCGCGCAGATGGATCTCGGCGACCCCGAGCGCGATCCCGGGCGGCCGCCGCGCGCCGGCGTGTGTCGGGGAATCACCTGGGAAAAGGCAGCGCCCGAGACCCACGCGCTGCTCGACCGCGTGCGCGAGGCGATCGCGCGGGCGGGAGCCGTGGTACGCGACGTGGCGCTTCCGGACGGTTTCGGCGCGATGACGACGGCGCATCCGGTGGTGATGCACGCGGAGAGCGCGGCATCGCTCGGCTGGGAACTCCGCGAGGCCGCCGATCGGCTCAGCGATGGTTTGCGCGGACGGATGGAATGGGGGCTGGCGCGCCCGGCATCCGAGCGAACGGAGGCGCGTGACACGATGGAGCGGCTCACCGCCGCCTTCCCGACGGCGATGGAGGAGCTCGACATTCTCCTCACGCCGGCAGCACCCGGCGAGGCGCCGCGTGGCCTCGACTGGACCGGAGACGCCGCGTTCAATTTCATGTGGACCGCGCTGCATGTACCATGCGTCACGGTGCCCGCCGGTGTCGGTCCGTCCGGCCTGCCGCTGGGGATTCAGATCGTCGCGCGGCGCGGCGAGGATCGCGCGGCGCTAGCCTGGGCGGAATGGATACGCGCGGCGATCGGCACGTAGGGCATCACATGGACACTAAACGCCTCAGTCACTCACGGACAACTCGCGCATCAGGTCGCGCAGGTCCAGCTTGCGTGTGTACATGGCGATCGAGCCATCCGGTGCGCGTGGCCAAAGCTCGGTGGGGCGATCGCAATAGAGCTCCACGCCGTTGCCGTCGGGGTCGGACAGGTAGAGCGCCTCGCTCACGCCGTGATCCGAGGCGCCGTCGAGTGGGATGCCGGCCGCAACAAGACGGCGCAGTGCGTCCGCCAAGTCGGCCCGGGTCGGATACAGAATCGCCACGTGGAACAGTCCCGTCGTTCCGGGAGCCGGCCGGTGCCCACCTCGACTCTCCCAGGTGTTCAATCCGATATGGTGATGGTACCCACCGGCCGA
>DATEQV010000081.1:0-2766 GCA_035272265.1 Acidisphaera sp.
CGGTCGCGCAGCTCGCCGAGCTGGCAGAAGAAGATCGCGCGGGCGAGCGCGTTCCTGGCCTCGCCCTTGTTCAGCCCGCCCTGCGACCGGCGCCGCAGGTCGACGTCGCGCAGCCAGATGAGCATGAAGATGGACCGCTCCAGCCGTCCGGCCTCGCGGAGTGCGATCGCCAGCCCGTTCTGCCTCGGGTAGGCGGACAGCTTGCGGAGCATTGCCGAGGCGGTGGCCGTCCCCGAGCGGATCGAGGTCGCGACCGCAGGAGCTCGTCCCAGTGCTGGGCCAGATGCTCGACGTCGATCGGGCTGCCGCTGTCGGCGAGCGGCACGAGCAGCGGATCGACCGCCATTCCCGGCGGCAGGTGCAGCCGGCGATCCTTCAGATCGCGCAGGCGCGGCGCGAACCGGTAGCCGAAGAACGGCATCAGCCCGAAGACGTGGTCCGACGCGCCGCCCGTGTCGACCGCGTGCTCCTCGATCGCCAGGCCGGACTGATGGTAGAGCAACCCGTCGAGCACGTGCGGCGCCTCGCCGGCGGTCGCCACGATCACCTTGGTGTGGAACGGGCCGTACTGGTCGGAGACGTGGGTGTAGAAGCTGACGCCCGGCTCGTTGCCGTGTCTCGCGTTGACATCGGCGACCGCCTCGCCCGGGCCGCCCGCGAAGAAGTGCTGCCCGTCCGAGCTCGCCTTCGTGCCGTCGCCCCAGACCCGGGACAGCGGCAAGGCGCGGTGCGCGTCGATCAGCCGCGCGAGCGCCTCCGTGTAGGCCGCCTCGCTGACGTGCCAGTCGTGGACGAGCGCTAGCTGGCGCAGCGACGCGCCGCGGCAGGTCTCCGACATACGGGTGAGGCCGAGGTTGATGCCATCGGCCAGCACGCAGGTCAGCAGCGCGGCGCGGTCGTCGCAGCCGCGCCCGGTCCGCCGATGGGTGAAGCAGCCCGAGAAGCCGGTCCAGGCGTCGACGTCGAGCAGCACGTCGGTGATGCGAACGCGCGGCAGGCGGTCGTACAGCGCCTGCCGGACGGCCTTGACCGCGGGCGGCGTCATCGCGCGGAGAGGCGTGATCGTCAGACCCGACTCGTCGAGGCGCACGTCGGGCAGGTCGCCGGCACGGGCCCGGCCGGCGACGGCGGCGGCCGCCTCCTCGAGCTGGGACCGCCGCTCGGCCAAGTGGTCCTCGAACCGGGGCGCGACCGCGAGCGGGAGCGATCCGGACGCTTTCAGCGCCTCGAAGGTCGGGCGGGGCAGCAGGTAGTCGTCGAACGCGCGATACTTCCGCGAACCCGCCACCCAGACGTCGTCGGCCCGGAGCCGCTCGCGCAGTTCGGAGAAGGCGCACAGCTCGTAGGCCGCGCGATCGACGCCGTCAGGCCCCAGCACGAACCCGCGCCAGCGCCGGGGCACGAACCGCAGCGGCGGCGCGGCGGGCAGCTTGCGCCGGCCCGCGGCGTAGGCGGTGCGAACGCAGTCGAGCGCGGCCATCAGGTCCTTCACCGTAGCCGACCCCTCGAACGCAAAGGCGTCCAGCAGCAGGGGTCCGAACACCCGGACGCTCTTGTGGCGCGCGATGAGTTCAGTGGTCGGGTCGACCAGTTCCGGCGCGCAGAGCGCCTCGGCGCGCGCCACCGCGGCCTCGAAGCGCGGCCATCCCACTTTCGCGGCGACGGCCCCTTCGAGGTTCCCGTCCAGGCGGCGCGCCTCGATCATCGCGCGTCCCGACGCGGCAAACACCCGCAGGTCCGCTTGCACCTCGCGCATAGAACGAGCCGCTTGCTCGTCGGTCTTGCGCTCGGCGGCTCGCCCGAGCGACGCCATCAGCTTTTCGAACATGGCCAAGGTCGCGTCGGTCAGCGCCTCCTCGAGCGCGATCGCGCCGGCGGCAAGGATCGCCCGCCGCCTGAGCGGATTCAGCCCGGCGAGGTGCTGCGTCGCAATCCTCGCCGCCTCGTCCGCCATGCGCTCGAACACCGGGGTGGGCAGCGCGCCCGCCCGCGCGCGGTCGATCCCGACGGCGCGCAAGTGACGCACCCGTTCGATGAGCTTGGGCACGTTCTTCGGCGCGGGCGACTGCGGAGCATTTCGCAGCCACCCGATCCAGGTCAGCTTGCCAGCGGGACGCGGGTCGAGCAGCGCGTCGAGACGCGCAAGCGTCGCCTCGTCCAGACCGGACGTCAGGACCTCTTGCGCAACGCGCCGGCGCGTTCGCGGGCGCCGCGGATCACGGCTTCGAGCACGAGAGGCGTCGGCAGAAGCACGCGCCGGCGCCTGAGTTCCTCGACGAGGATGCCGGCCAGTTGCCCGGGCCGCAGGATGGTTTGCGCGGACGCCGTAAGGAACGAGACCGCCGCGTGCGCGGCCGTGCGGTCGAACGTCGCGTAGCCGCCCGCGAGCGTCGCTTCGGCCAGGTGGGCCCGGCGCGTGGCATCGCGGCGCGCGTAGTCGTCGAACATGCCGGCGTCGATCCCAAGCTGGCCGGCCGCGTAGGCGAGCACGGCATCGGGCGGCGTCTCGCCGGCGTCGAGCGCGCGGCCGGGATGACGGAGGTAGAGGAGGATCAGCGCGTAGCCGAGGCGGTTGGCGTCACCGCGCTTGGCTGCGACCTGCTCGAGATCGTCGGCGGTCAGCGTATAGTGGCGGGCGATCTCGCGCTCGTCGGCCGACGGCATGAGGTGGCGCGCCCACAGCTCATCGCCCAGCAGTCTCCGCCGCGCCATCGGGTCGTCTCCGTGATGGCCGGCAGCCTATGCCAGGTCGCGATGGTTGTCCGA
>DATEQV010000082.1:0-4250 GCA_035272265.1 Acidisphaera sp.
CTGTTTCCCAACGCGCCCGACCTCGGCACGGTCCCGCGCCACCCGAGCCAGATCTACGAAATGCTGCTCGAGGGCGTGGTGCTGTTCTGCGTGATGATCTGGCTCGCGCGCTCCGAGCATCTGCGGTCGCGCTTCGGCTTCCTGACCGGCGCCTTCCTCGCCGGCTACGCGGTCGCGCGCATCATCGGCGAGTTCTTCCGCGAGCCGGACGCATTCCTCGGCTTCCTGTGGGCGGGCGCCACGATGGGGCAGCTGCTGTCGATTCCGCTGCTGGTCGCGGGCGTGGTGCTGATGGTGCGCTCCCGACCCGTCACGCAGCCCATTGCGACGACGGCCGCCTGATGGAGCGGCTCGACCACTTCATGGCGCGCGCCAACGCCGCCTATTACGCGGCGCACGATCCGTATGCCGACTTCACAACGGCGCCGGAGATCAGCCAGGTCTTCGGCGAGCTGCTCGGCCTGTGGGCAGCGACTGTGTGGGAGAGCATGGGCCGTCCCGATCCGGTCATCCTCGCCGAGCTCGGCCCGGGGCGCGGCACGCTGATGCACGACGCGCTGCGCGCCATCCGCGCCGCCGCACCCGCCTTCGCCGCCGCGCTGCGCCTTCATCTGGTGGAGACCTCCCCGCGCCTGCGCGCACTGCAGGCCGAGCGCCTTCGCGCGACATGGCACGACTCCGTCGCCGCCCTGCCGTCCGGGCCGCTGCTGCTGCTCGCCAACGAGTTCCTCGACGCCTTGCCGATCCGCCAGTTCGTGCACCGGCCTGACGGCTGGGCCGAGCGCCACGTCGATGCCGGCGCCCCCGTCGACCTGACCTGTCCGGCGCCCGCCGTTCCCGTCCTGCCGGATGACGGCATCGTCGAACTCTGCGAGCCGGCGCTCGACATTGCGCGCCTGCTCGGATCGCGCGTCGCCGACTCACCCGGGGTAGCACTTTTCCTCGACTACGGCGCGGCGGGCGGCGGCGACACGTTGCAGGCGATCCGCGACGGCCGGTTCGCCGATCCGTTCGCCGATGCCGGCGAGGCCGACCTGACCGCGCATGTCGACTTCGACGCCGTCGCGACCGCCGCCCGCGAGGCCGGTGCTGCTGTCGCCGGGCCGGTGTCGCAGGGTGCCTTCCTCGTCCGTCTCGGCCTGCTCCACCGCACCGAGCGCCTCGCGCGCACGCAGCCGCCCGAGCGTGCCGCAGCGTTGCTCGGCGCCGCGCGCCGCCTGTCCGAACCGGCTTGGATGGGCCGCCTGTTCCAGGTGCTCGCGATACATTCTCGCGGCCTGCCGGACCTGCCGGGATTCGCCGCATGACAGACGCGATCACCACCGACCTTCTCTTGCCGCACGGCTTCTTCACGCGCCGCGGCGGCGTGTCGTCGGGTCCCTATGCGAGCCTCAACTGCAGCCTGTCGGGCGGCGACGACCGAGCTGCCGTCCTGCAGAACCGCGCCCGCGCCGCCGCCGCGCTTGGCGCGTCGCCGCAACGGCTGCTCGGCCTCATGCAGGTCCACGGCGCCCGCGTCGTCCGTGTGCGCGAAGCCTGGGAGCCGGGGCAGGGGCCTCAGGCCGACGCCGCGGTCAGCGACCGCCCCGGCGACGCGCTGGCGATCGTCACCGCCGACTGCGCGCCGGTGCTGTTCGCCGACGCCGAAGCCGGCGTGATCGGCGCGGCGCATGCCGGCTGGCGCGGAGCGGTCGCGGGCGTCCTCGACGCGGCGGTCGCGGCGATGACCGCGCTCGGCGCACGCCCCGAGCGCATCACCGCCGCCATCGGTCCGTGCATCGCGCAGGACTCGTACGAGGTCGGGCCCGACCTGCGCGACTCGTTGCTGGGCCATGATCCGCGCGACGCCGGCTTCTTCACGCCCGGGCACCGTGCCGACCGCTGGCAGTTCGACCTGCCCGGCTACTGCGCCGCCCGTCTCGCGCAAACAGGTGTGGGTCGCGTGGTCGCCACCGGCATCGACACAATGGTCGACGAGACACGCTTCTTCAGCCACCGCCGGCGAACCCTGGCGGGCGGCGGCCCGATCGGGCACCAGATCTCCATCGTCGCTCTGCCCGGCTGACCGATGCCCTATATCATCATGTTCGTCCTGCTGATCCTCCTCTCGCTGCTGGCAAGCTGTGTCCTCTGATCGCTGCATCCTGCTCGGAAGCTCGCTGGCGACTCTCATGCTCGCCGGCTGCGGCGACCTGCCGCAGCCGTTCCGCGGCAATCCGGGCGGCGAGGCCCAGCGCCTTGCAGCGCCGCCGCCCGCGCGCCTCGCCGTCGCGACGCCCACCGACGCGCTGCTCTCCGACGCCGCTGCCCGCGACTTCGCCGCCGACCTCGCCGCCGACCTGCAGGAGAACGAGGTCCCCGCCGAGGCCAAGCACAAGCCGGACGACGGCGACTGGCGCCTGGTCACCCGGGCCGAGGATCGCGGCGGCCGCGTCGTGCCGATCTACGCCGTGCTCGATCCGAAGGGTAAGGACAATGGCCACACCGAGGGCGCGCCCATCCCGCTCGCCGACTGGGCCGCGGGCAGCGCCGCCACGCTGAAGGCGGCCGCCGTCGATGCCACACCGAAGATCACCGACCTGCTGCGCGTCATCGAGGCCGCGGCCATGCGGTCCGATCCCAACAGCCTCTACAACCGGCCGTCGAAAGTGTTCGTCCCGCAGGTCACCGGCGCGCCCGGCGACGGCGACACCTCGCTGACGGTGCAGATGCGCCGCCAGCTCGCCACCCATGGCGAGCTGGTCCAGGAGACCGCTGCCGGCGCGGACTTCACCGTCGCCGGCCACGTCAACGCCGTGCCGATCGCAGGCGACATGCTGCGGGTCGAGATCCAGTGGCGCATGAACGACGCCAAGGGCCGCGATCTCGGGATGGTGCTGCAGCTCAACGAGGTGCCGCCGGATACGGTGCGCGGCTACTGGGGCGACGTCGCCCTGGCGGTGGCGCGCGAGGCGGCGGGCGGCGTGCACGAGACGCTGCTGAAGAACACCGGCCATACCCCGCCGCAGGCGAACGCGTCGCCGGCCGCCGCATCGCCCGCCACGACTCCGGCAGCATCCGCGAGCGGGCCAGCCGCTCACGCGGCACCCGTGGGCCCGGCTGTCGCGGCGCCGGCCTCGCCTGCAACGTCCGCTGGTGCTTCCACTGCTGTGCCCGGCGTCGTCGCCGTGCCGATTCCGCGGACCGCGCGGATTCCCGCGACACCGCCGGGCACCGCTGCGGCGGCCGCGCCACAACCGCCGTCGCCTGCAAACCCATGAGGCGCGTGGTTGTTGGACTCCCCTCAGGCCGATTGGTAGGAAGTCGATCGGCGCAGCGCCGCCCGGGATAAGACCGAATGAAGATCGTTGCCTGCAACAGCAACCGCCCGCTCGCGGAAGCCGTCGCCGCCAAGCTGAACCTCCCGCTCACCCGCGCCGCCATCCGCCGGTTCGCCGACATGGAAGTGTTCGTCGAGATCCACGAGAACGTGCGCGGCGAGGATGTCTTCGTCATCCAGTCGACGTCCTATCCGGCCAACGACAATCTCATGGAGCTGCTGATCACGCTCGATGCGCTGCGCCGCGGCTCCGCCCGCCGCATCACCGCCGTGATCCCGTATTTCGGCTACGCGCGCCAGGACCGGAAATCCGGCCCGCGCACGCCGATCTCCGCCAAGCTGGTCGCCAACCTGATCACCGAGGCAGGGGCCAACCGCGTGCTGACGATGGACCTGCACGCGGGCCAGATACAGGGCTTCTTCGACATCCCGGTGGACAACCTCTACGCCGCGCCGCTGTTCTCGCGCGACATCCAGGAGCGCTACGCCGGACGTGACCTGATGATCGTCTCGCCCGATGTCGGCGGCGTGCTGCGCGCCCGCGCCATCGCACAACGCCTCAATTGCGACCTCGCGATCATCGACAAGCGGCGCGAACGCGCCGGCGTCTCCGAAGTGATGAACGTGATCGGCGACGTGGAAGGCCGCGACTGCATCCTGGTCGACGACATCGTCGATTCCGGCGGCACGCTGTGCAACGCGGCCGTCGCGCTGATGGACACGAAGGCCAGCTCGGCCAGCGTCTACGTCACCCACGGTGTGCTGTCCGGCGGCGCGGTCGCGCGCATCGCCTCATCGCCGGTCGAGATGATGGCGATCACCGACAGCATCCTCGCCACCGAGGCGGTGCGCGTCGCGCACAACGTCCGCCAGATCACCATCGCCCCGCTGCTCGCCGAGGCGATGCGCCGAATCAGCGACGAAAGCTCCG
>DATEQV010000083.1:0-5747 GCA_035272265.1 Acidisphaera sp.
CAATGCTCGATAGTCTCTCCCCTCCCCCGGCCGCCCCGTTCGGCGACGGTGACGCATCCGGCGGCGTGTCGCCGGCGTGGCCCGACGCGGAGCGACGCGGCATGCGCTGGGTCGAAGAGCCGCGCAGGCTTGCGCCCGGCCTCGATTCGCTGCTGACCTGGGCGTTCTGCGCCGCCGCGTCCCGCGTGTCTTTTCAGACTGGTCATCCTGTGTGGGTCGGCATCCACGGGCGCAATCACCGTGTGACGCGCACGCCGATCGACGAGATCGAGTTCAGTCATATCGTCAATCACCTATATGGCGCCGACGGGATGGCGCGCCTGCAGGGTGGCAACGATTTCGACACCGCCTACGCGATCGCGATCAGCCGATCCACGCGCCTGCGCTTCCGGGTGAACGCAACCCCCACACGGACCTCACGCCGTGACGGCGGCAATCTCGTGCTGCGTCCGATCCCCGACATGCCACCGTCGCTGGAAGCTCAGAACGTCGAGCCCGCGATCCTGGACGCATTCCGGCCGCGGCAGGGGATGGTGATCGTCGCCGGCGCGACGGGGTCGGGAAAGTCCACGCTGATCGCCGGCATGACGCTGGCGAAGCTGCAGGACCCCGGCAGCCACTGCAACATCGTTGAGGGCTCCGCTCCCGTCGAGTTCTTGCTCGAGCGCCTGCGGGGCGTATCCTCGACCATCAACCAGACCGAGATCCCGCGCGATCTGCCGACCTTTGCCGCCTTCGTGCGAGGTGCGATGCGCCGCGAGCCGACCGACATCATCGTCGGCGAGTGCCGCGACAGCGAGACGATGAACGCGGCGATCCAGGCGGCGATCTCCGGGCATGTGCTTACCACCACGATCCACGCGAACGACGTTGCGTTGACGATGCAGCGGATCGCCAGCCTCTGCCCCGCGGACGAGCGCGAGAACCTGATCTCGGCGGTGGCTCAGTCGCTGCGCCTGGTCATCAACCAGCGGCTGGCGCGGTCGGTCGACGGGCGGCGCACGGCGCTGCGCGAGTTCCTGATCTTCGATGCCGCTTTGCGCAACCGCTTCCTGCGCACCGATCCCGGCGAGTGGCCGGCGCTGACGCGGGCCGCGGTCGAGGACCAGGGACAGTCCTATCGCCGCGCGATCCAGCAGGCGCTCAGCGAGGGGCGGATCTCCGAACAGACGGCGAAGTTCGAGCTGCGGGAGGTGGCGTAGATGAGACCACGTCGAGCGATCGGCCATCCAGCCATCAGATGGAGATTTCGCGCGCTTGCCGCCGCCGCCCTGGTGATGTCCATGTTCACCGCTTCGGTCGCTTGTGCGTCGGATATCACACCGGCCTCGCCGTCGGCGCAGGCCGGGCCTGCCCCCGTGCGGCCACCCGAAAGCTTGCATGACCAGACCGCCGGCGAGTCCGGCGATCATCCGCCCGCGTTCGTTCCCGAGTCGCCTGCCGTGATCGATGCGGTTGCCGCTTTGCGGTCTGCCTGTGCGCAGCGGGGACCCGTCCGAACTGACCCACAGGGCAAACACCTCTTCCGGACGCCCGTCGAGGACGCGCGCATCTGCTCGATCGTCGAGGACCCGGACGCGGATTATCTCCGTCTCCTGCTGGGCTTGGGCGCGATCGCGATGGTCGTTCTGTCCGTCGGGACCGTGCTCGTGACGGTCGCGTCATGGTTCGTACGCGGGAGACTGTCGCGTTCGTCACGGCCGATGGCGATCAGCGATGTGGCGTGACACCGGCCAGCCCGTGCGCCTGCTCATGCTGGATGCCCGCGCCTGCCTGCCGATCCTGTGCGTGGCGGTCTATTGGAGCTGGACGACGCTCTACATCGCGCTCGCCGGCACGGGGTTCTTCTCGCTGATCTCGTTCTTCGGGCTGACGGTGCCGGCGATGGTGCGGCTGACGCGGCGCTGCCTTGCCGGTCCCGTACGAACGGCGGTGCCGGTTTGGAAGCGGCGGCGGTTCGCATGAGTGTCGATCTCGATGCGATCGAGCGCACGATGCGAGTGCTGCTGCGGAGCGACGGGAGGGCTCTCGTTTATCGCGACAGCGCCACCGACCGGCGCGTGGAAGTCGGAGCGGTGGCGGCGGCGGCGGACGGGTTCTTGCCGGCGTTGATCACTGCTGGCGAGGCGGTGTGGCGCGAGGTCACCGGTGCGGGGTTTGCGCTCGACATCGCGCGCGACACGAGCGCGCTGCTCGGCTACCGGCTGCGCGGCGTCGGCGCCGGCAGCTTCACGTCGGTCATGCTGGCGATGATGGAGGCGACCAGCCAGGTCGCCCGTCCCGAGGCGATCGTGCTGAGCGACTTGTCCACCGTGTGGTCGGCGGCCAACGTGCGGATCGCGCGCGCGGCGATGCCGGCGCGGCGGCCAGCTTCTGGTGCCCAGCCATGAGATGGCTCCCGCACGCGTTCGCCGGTCTGTTGTTTGCCACGCAGGCCGCGGCGGGGACGCCGGGCGACGGCGGCGCGCCGGGCGACAGCGGCTCAGTGGTTCGCGATTGCCTGCTGGCCGCCGCGCGCGTCCACCGGCTTCCGCCCGCCCTGCTGGTAATCCTGCTCAACGTCGAGGGCGGGTCGCTCGGGCATGTCAGCCACAACACGAACGGCACGGTCGACATCGGCCCGATGCAAGTGAACCAGATCTGGCTGCCGCAGCTCGCGGCGCGCTGGAACACGACGGTCCCGGGAGCCTTCGCCGCGCTGCGCGACAACTTCTGCGCCAATGTCGAGGCGGGCGCCTGGATCCTGCGCAAGGGTCTCGATGAGCCGGGAGCCGATTTCTGAGACCGCGTCGGTTACTATCACTCGCACAACCCCGAGTACGAGCAGGCCTATCTGCGGGCTGTCCTGAACCAGGCGCTGCGCCTGCGTGACGAAGCGCAGCGGTCGTCCGCGCCGCCGCCGCAACAGCAGCAGCAGCACGTCGCCGGCCAGGATACGCACGGGAGCGACGGCCAATGAACACGACAAGACCCTCGCAGCCGCGCGCGGCCTGGGCGTCGGCCGACGACATGGCGGTCTTCAATCTGGTCGTCATCCTGATCGGCGTTTGTGTAGGTTCGTATCTGCTGTGGACGAACTATCACACGGAGATCAGCGCGACGGTGCTGACGATCCAGCAGTGGCAGATCGACCTCGCCAAGCGATTCGCCGGCGCGCTCGATGTGCCTGACACGCAGGCAGCACTCGCGCATCCCGCCGATCTCACATTGTCGGATCTCTACGCAATCACGCGCGAGGTCGGGACAGTGCTTCGCGTCCCGGCCGCAATGTTCATTCTGCTGCTGGCCATCGTGTGCGTGTTCAGGGCGGCGCCCGCGCGCTTTAGGCGCAAGTTCGATCTCGATCGGCTGACGCGTGAGCAGGCTGTGACGTTTCCGACCAGCACCGCGTTCGCCCGGCGCCGCCTGCGACTGGTCGAGCCAAACAAGGCATCCCCTCGCCCTTGCGACTACGCGCTGAGTGCGGCCGAGTGGATCGATGCCGTGGCACGCAAGGACGGACGCTTCGACGAGGAAGCGGCGCGCCGCGCTCTGGTGGAGCAGCTCGGTCCGCGCTGGACGCAGCCGGAAGAGGCCAACGATGCGGCCCGGTTCATATTCGCGGTCTTCGCGCTACATCTTGCGGTGGAGCGTGACGCCGCGCTGGCTCTGCTCGGCGCGGCGTCGGCTGCGCTCGACGGGCCCGGCGACGGGGACGAAGGTCCGCCGGCGCCGCTCGCTTTGCCGGCTCACGTGCTGACTGCCGCCGATAACGTGCTCGGCAATCCGACAATATCCAAGCCAGCCCGCGAGATCGCGGCGCGTCACGCCCATACGAATCCGGCGCTGATGATGTTGCTCACTGGCGCCCGCGCCTCTGCCGGTGTGTTGGCGCCGGCGCAGTTCGCCTGGCTCAAGCTGGTCGATCGCGGGCTGTGGTACGCGCTGCACTCACTCGGGTTCGAGACCGAGGACGGCGGGCGCTACCTGCATCCCACGCCGCGGATCGAGGCGATCGGCGCGCGCGATCATTGGGCGGTGGAGCGGGCTGTCGCCAGTCCGATGGCGGAGCCGGCGGTCGACCGCGCGCTGGAGGCGATCCGCCGGATCGCTGTCCGCTCGGAATCCTTCGTCGGGTGATGCCGTTCGCAGCCGCTGTTCGCAGGATCCTCAGGCAACCTCATCGCTGCTTGGAGGGAGTGGCTCATGCAGTTCGAGATTCCTGACGGCGCGTACATCCACATCGTGATCGGCAAGGCACCGCCTCTGGCGCTCACGCACGAGTGCGGCGGGGCGCAGCGGCAGTCGACGGTCTTGCGACCGATGATCAGGGGCGCTGTCGTGGTCGTGTTGCTGTGCGGCGCGTTCGCGGTAGGCAAGCAGTTCGGCCCGGTCAGGACCGCCGCACCCGCAATCGCCGCGGCACAGGCGCAGCCGGAGGACGGACAGGCTGCGGGCAGCGTGCCACCCGCGTTCGCGCAGCAGCTTCAGCAGCCGCCGGTCGTCACACCGCCGCAGGCGCATCCCCTGCCCGGCAAAAGCCCCTTCGGGCTGGACCGATAGACGTGGCTGTCGCCCGCCGCATCTCCGGTCCGCAGGAGCAGTACGAGCGCTCGGGCACCGAGCGCCTGCGCGATATCCGGCCGTTCACGACGCGACTGTCGGAAGCCCTGCGCAGTCAGGCCTCGGGGCTTGTGCTCGCGATGGCGGCGGCCGCCACCTATGCCGAGCCGGCGGCGCTCGATTTCGCCGTGCCATTGTCGGCTCTCTATGCGGCCTGGGTGCTCACCCGGCGCGTGCAGTTGCCGTTGCGGCTGCCGGTCACCGCCAGACGGAAGGACTACGGGGATCCGCAGCCCGGCTCTCGCAAGCCCGAGCCGGCCAGCGGCACGTGGTTCATCGGCTGGGATGTCGACGGGCGCGAGCTGTGGGTGACCCCGAAGGATATGCGCCAGCACGTGACCATCCCCGGCACCACCGGCGCGGGCAAGACCACGGCGATCCTCAGCCTGCTGGTCAACGCGCTCGCCCAGGGCTCGGGCTTCGTGCTGGTCGACGGCAAGGCCGACCGCACGCTGTTCAGCCAGGTGATGGCGCTCGCCCGGCGTTTCGGCCGCGAGGACGACGTGCGGGTCCTGAACTTCATGGTCGCCAGCGGCAGCAAGGACAGCCACCGCTTCAATCCGTTCGCGATCGGCAATCCGGACGCGATCAAGGAGCTGCTGGCGAGCCAGCTCGGCGAGCAGGCGCAGAACGACCAGAACGGGGTGTTCCGCGAGCGTGCGGTTTCGTTGATCGGCACGATCACACCCGCTCTGGTCTGGCTGCGCGACTACAAGGGCGTGCTGCTCAACATCGAGACCATTCGCTTCTCGATCGAGCTGCGGTGGATCTGGAAGCTGGCGATGCAGAAGATCGCGCTGCTGCGCGACCCTGTCACCGGCAAGGAGACGCAGCTCGACGTCAGTGGCGAGATCCCGGAGGACATCACCTGGCCGCTGCGCTCCTATCTCGGCGAGTTGCCCGGCTACGATCCCGACCTGCCGCTCGACAAGCAGAAGAGCGACGAGCCGTCGAAGCAGCACGGCTTCGCGCAGTTCTACTTCACCCCAATGTTCGCGCAGCTGGCGGTGAGCCTCGGCCACATCTTCCGCGCCGAGAGCGGCGAGATCGACATGCGCGACATCGTGCTCAACCGGCGCATCCTGGTCGTCACTCTGCCCGCGCTGGAGAACTCCGAAGCCACGCTTGCCGCACTCGGCAAGCTG
>DATEQV010000084.1:0-5056 GCA_035272265.1 Acidisphaera sp.
GGCCGGCCGCGGGTTCTACGACTACCGCACCGACCCGCCCAAGCCGACGCGCTGACGTCGAACGCCGACAGCCGCGCGCGGCTGAAGCCAACCTGCCGGCGCAGGCGGTCAAATATGTCTGGCGGATCGAGGAGCTAGCCGAGACCCCGGTCACGCTACTGTCCACCAGCCGCGAGCGCGACGACACCATTCTGGTGCGCCGCCCGTTCGAGAACTGAAGCGGTGGCCGGCCCGAGGGTCGTTCCCGCGGCCGGCCACGGTGTTTCGTTCAGTCCTCGAGGACGAAGGTCACTTCCATCGTGACGCGAAATTCCGAGATCTTGCCGTTGGAGACGGCTGCCTTCATGTCCTCCACGCGCAAGCCGGTGATCCCGCGCAGCGTCTTGCTGGCGCGCGTGAGCCCCTCGCGAACCGCGGCGTCGAAGCCATCGGGAGACGACGCGGTGATCTTGGACACAGTCGCGACTGCCATCTGTTCCTCCTGCGTTGGTCGGGCCGGGTTTCCTGGTCGGCGGGCGCCTGACCGACGGAGTGTAGAGCAGTTTCCTCTCGGCCCAACTGGTTCGTTTGGGTCGCAGGATGACGGTTTGCGATCCCGGCCGGTTTGGCCCAGGATCGCGGCAACCGCTGCTGGCGGCGGATTCCGCCGGCTCGACCGTGCCCGAGGCGGTGCTCGGCATCGTCTCGCTGATCCTGTGGTCGCCGATCCTGATCATGCGCGCCTCCAGCCACGGCGACGGCGTCATTGCGGGCTCGTGGCGCACCCGCCGACGCTGATCTCATGTGACTGGACGCTACCGTCCACTCCGGCCAGTTCCACGAGGACCCGCCACTTCATCCCGCTCTCCTGGTCCGCCGCGATCAGGTCGATCCGTAGCACCCCCCAGGTTATGGACGGTCTCAGGAGTTGATCTCGCCCAAATACAGAACGTGACGCTGCACAACGCGGCCACCTGCAAGACGCTTGTTCTCGACGACGCTCCAATAGTCGTGCGTCTTGCCGTCTTTCTTGCGCGGGGTCTTTCGCAAAAACATGATCGCGCGAATCTAGTCGTGAGAATCCGCGTCTGGGAACAGGGTAGGTCTTCACTACAGCCAAATTTGGCAGCTCTCGGCAAATGCTTTCCCAGGATATCAAATGCTTACCGAAATGCACCTGGCTGAAAATCGCTCTTCAGCGGAGCGAATCCGCGAAGACGGGCTAGGGCTCAGTCCGCCGAAGACCAGAGTGCGGCGGCGGAGCCGGCGCGTAGAGCGGAGCCACCCGGTACACCGCGCGCGGCGGGCTCGGAGCACTTGGCCAGGGCGGCGTTGGAACCGCTCTGAGACCTGGGACATCGGCCCGGTCGCGTTCGGCGGGCGGCGCGTACGGCGGCAGCGCGGGCGCACGGAACGCCGACGAGCTTGGCGGGCCGAAGCCGGCGGCCGCAGGTCCAGGCCTCGCGGTTGGGACAGCCGGCGCCGGCGGCCGAAGGACGATCGGACTGACCGCGCGTCCCAAGCCTGGACGGAATTGCGGTCCAGGCGCCGGCAAGCGCGCGGCCGCCATCGCTGCGGCGCCGCCCGGGAGGTGTAGCCGCGTCGCAAGACTGGCAGTCAGACCGACGGCACCGACGGCGGGCAACACGGGCAGGCGCTCGAAGACCGGGCGGAAGTCGGCAAAGCGATCGGCCGCGATCGGTTGCGCAGCGCCTGCCGCCGGATGCGACGACGCCATCGCCGCCGCTTGCATCGCCGTGATCGCATCGCGGTTCGCCAACCGCTCGATCGCGACGTCGCGGACGTAGCTGCGGTCCTCGTAGCGGCGCACGACCTCGTCGACATCCGCGACGTAGGGTCCGTTGACCGCGCGGATAAACGCGGGTCCGGCATGGAACCACGGAAAGTAGGGTTCATGGGGCCCGAGCGGCGCCCATGCGATCAGGCCCGTGGCCTCAAAAAAGCTGACCAGGGCCGGCGCGTAGGTCGGATGCCACGCTGCGCCGAAGGCACCCGGTAGCCAGGCCCACCGGCCGCCCAACCGAGCCCAACGCCCGTAGTGGAACGGCACGAACCCCCAAGGCTCGGCGTCGATCCAGGTCCAGCCCCAAGCGCCGACGTAGCCCCACGTGCCTTGCTGGTAGGGCACCCAGGACAGCTCGACCGGCGGATACCAGACCGGGCCATACTCCGGCACCTCGCCCCACGTGCCGTAAGCCGCCAGATCGCTGCCGCCCGGCATTGAGAGCACGGCTGCCGGCGGCGCCATACCCTGCGGAACCGCGGGCTGGCAGAACGCCGCTGCATCACGCACGAAATCGTCCGCCCACAGGGCGTCGACCCGGCCGGTGAACTGCTCGGCCCCTTCGATCGTCGCCGTCTGGCTCTTGCCGACCTGCAGGCCGACATTGGCGCCGTCGATTTCGGCCGCGCCATCGATCACGCTCACCTCGGTCGGTTGCTCGGTGTCCCCGGCGGCAATCGCGTAGCAGCCGGCCGACACGAATCTGACCAGCCCGCGCGGCGTCAGGACCGTCCAGCTCTCGTTCTGGCCGAGTGATACGAGGCGGATCAGCACCCCGCCTTGTGGCACACTCGCCACAAAGCCTTGGCCGCTCAACTCGTCGATATCAACCTCAGTGGCGCCGTTTAGCACTATGGCATTGGCACTGATTTCCAGCTGTGCGCGCGCGTCCGGTTGGGTCCAGAACGCGTCGCCTTCGGTGACTGGAAGATTGGATGTCGCCGTGTCCCAGTGCTCCGCATCCGGAGCGTGCCAGGACACACTGCCCTGCAACTTCGACAGGCGGCCGACGCGGTCTGGCACCGTCGCCTCGGCTGCTTCGCCGGGCTGAGCCGACGCGCCGCCGGGCGGCGATCCTGCGACGGGCGGAGCGAGCGACTGAGCTAAGACCGCGATGGGCGACAGCGCCGTGATTGCGCCCAGCACCGTCGCCGCCAGTCGAACTCCGCGCCGACGCAGTTTCACACTGAGGCTCCGCCTGCGCGTTCAACCGGTTTTACCGCCGTGTCAAAGCAGTCTCGCATCGACTGTATTCCCACCTCGCGTGTGGGATGGTCCCCGCCGTCCAGGCTGGGTGACGGAAGGCGCGGATGGTGCGTCCTCGCCGGCCGATACGGTGACGATTGGGCAGCACCATTTATTCCCCTTCAGCCGCCGTCGGTGCCGGAATGGGTCAGCTCCGGGGCCCGCAACCATCTTGATGCCGCCGACTGGTTAAGGAAAAGCTAGCAGCTCCGTCCAGCCAGTTTATCGCAACTGCGGACGCTTCTGCTCCCCAGAGCTACGCGGCCGCGAAGCGACCTGAACGATGCGGCGTGGGCTTATTGTTGAGCCGAAGCTTGCCACCGCTCAGGCGGGCTGGCCAGCTCGCCCCGCGATCGCCGCACTTGGCGCAGCTCCGCGTTGAGCTGCGACACGTCGGCATTGGTGTAGGCGAACACGAACCGGCTGGCCCGCGGATCGGCCGCGCCGTCCGCCGTCCAGCGGGCGACCAAGGCGGCCCGTGCCGCTCCCTGGTCCGCCGTCCAGGTGATCCCGCCATGCCGCTCGTAGGCGGCGACCGCGCTGTCGAACCGCCCCTCCGCCAGGTCCCGCGACGCTTGCTGGGCGGCGCCAATCCGAACGCGCCCACCTCGCCGGCCGCCCAAGCAGCGGCGTTGTCGCGCGGCATCGCCGTCTATCCGATGGCCGGCACGATCGACGGCACGCTCGGCGAGCACTTGATCGTCGCCCCGTCGTACATCGCGCCGGCGGTCGACATCGCGACCATCGTCGATCGGCGCGGCGAGGCGGTGGACGCCGCCGTGGGCCGCGGTCAGTAGCCCCCGCCGCCTCCGCCGCCTCCGCCGCCTGTCAGGCCGTCGCCGGCCGCGGACCCCTGATGCACGGTCGATGCGTTGTCCTGCGAGAGGGTGCAGGCACTCAGCGCGAGTACAACGCCGGTCAGCGTTATCAGGGTGATCGCCAAAGTGCGCATGGTCACTCCTCGATCGCGAAGACGCGCGGCCGCACCGACGCGGCCCAAGACAAGCGACGACTGGGACGGGCCTTCTATTCCGTCGCAGGCGAAAATTGACTCGCGCGCTGACGCCGCGAGCCGGCGACTCGTCGTCCATCGCCAGTCTGTGCGGCGTTCAGAGCCCCGCACGTTCGACAGCCGACTCCGGGTGTCCCCTGGGTTGATCCATCTCACCCGACATACCCCAGACGAACGACTCCCCCGCCCGCCCAGTGTCACGTTGCTCGGTCTGCGCATGAAGCAGATGGTGTTGCAGCCCGGCCAGGGTCTTCTTGCTTTCTGCCAGCGTCAGCCCAGCGTTCGGCCGAAGAATCGACCGTGGCGCAGCCGCCGACGCTGATTTCATGGGACTGGACGCTACCGTCCGCTCCGGCCAGTTCCATGACGACCCGCCACTTCATCCCGGTCTCCTGGTCCGCCGGGACCAGGCCGGTCCGTAGCACCCAGCAGGTTATGGACGGTCTCCATCGGGGTTCCGGAACGCGGCCTCTCCGGCGTCCGACACCTCGACCCACTTCGGGTCGGGAGAGGCTTCCGCGGCGTAGTTGTCGTGCCAGTTCCACCATTTGTACGCCGGGGTCTGGGGGTAGCCCTCCGGCGGGTCCTCCCAAACCTCCTGACGGCCGAGCGGTGTGATGTCGAGGTAGCTCCAGGTGGTCCCCATGGCCTCATCGCCGCGGTTGTTGATGAAGTAGGTGCGAAACGCGCGCTCGCCGCCGCGGAAGAACACGTTATGGCCGTGCCACTCGTCCACGCCGAAGTCGGCATCGAAGCCGTCGGTGATGGTGTACCAGGGCATCTCCCAGCCCATCCGCGCCTTCAGGCGCGCGATGTCCGCCTGCGGCGCGCGCGAGGCGTATGCGAGGGTGGTGTCGCGGGCGTTCAGATGGGCGAGGTGGGCGACCTGATCGGCTCCGAGGGAGCAGCCGCGGCAGGCGTGTTCCGGCCAGCCGAACACCCCGGGTTCGAAGAAGGCGCGGTAGACGATCAGCTGCCGGCGGCCCTCGAACAGGTCGAGCAGGCTTGCCTTGCCC